>NZ_CP150189.1:412500-737674 GCF_037965815.1 Aeribacillus sp. FSL K6-2833
GATGTTTCTCTTCATTTAGATCTGATCAAAGAAATAATGGGTGAGCTGGCAGTCATCGGGGATCCGTCATTGCACCAGCCGCGTCCGGGATTGCTAGGTTTGCTGGGAATGACCAGAGAAGCAGTTAATGTTCATCAGTTTGTGCCAAATTATTTAAGGTTAGCAGAGGCGGAAGCGAAATGGATCGAGCAGCAAAAAACGTCAACATGATTAATAATCAAGTAAATGTTCGAAAAATGACAGTTGAAGATATACATCGTGTTTATGAAATCGAACAGCTGTCATTTTCGGTTCCTTGGACAAAGGAATCATTTTATCGGGAATTGGTCCATAACCATTTTGCTACTTATTTAGTAATAGAATATGAAGGAAAAGTTGTAGGGTATTGCGGTTTATGGGTGATTGTTGATGATGGGCAGATTACCAATATTGCTATTTCTCCAGCGTATCGGGGAAAAAAGCTGGGAGAGACCCTGCTTAGAAGCGTTTTAAACGTAGCAAAAGAAAAAGGAGCCAAAACCGTTACATTAGAAGTCCGGGTTTCGAATACGGTTGCGCAATCATTATATAAGAAATTGAATTTTGAACCAATCGGAATCCGGGAAAACTATTATACGGATAACCAAGAAGATGCGATATTAATGCAGGTGAATTTATAATGAAAGATCGATTAATTTTAGGAATTGAAACAAGCTGTGATGAAACAGCAGCTGCCATTGTGAAAAACGGAAAAGAAATTGTTGCACAAGTCGTTGCTTCCCAAATTGAAAGCCATAAACGTTTTGGCGGAGTCGTTCCAGAAATCGCTTCACGCCATCATGTCGAGCAAATTACTCTCGTATTAGAAGAAACGTTAAAACAGGCGAATCTGTCGTATCACGATTTGAACGCCGTAGCCGTGACAGAAGGACCGGGGCTGGTTGGTGCATTATTGATTGGAGTCAATGCCGCAAAGGCTTTAGCTTTTGCGTATGATCTTCCACTAATCGGAGTACATCATATTGCAGGACACATTTATGCGAACCGTCTTGTGAAAGAATTTTCTTTCCCGCTGATTGCATTAGTTGTTTCCGGCGGCCATACAGAGCTTGTCTATATGAAGGAGCACGGTTGTTTTGAGGTGATTGGGGAAACACTTGATGATGCAGCAGGAGAGGCTTATGATAAAGTTGCGCGAACATTAAACCTGCCTTACCCGGGCGGGCCTCATATCGACAGGCTAGCACATGAAGGAACTGCTTCCATTGATTTGCCGCGAGCATGGCTTGAAGAAGGCTCGTTTCATTTTAGTTTCAGCGGGCTGAAGTCAGCGGTGATTAACACTCTTCATAACGCGGCGCAAAGAGGGATCACGATAGATCCGAAAGATATGGCTGCAAGTTTTCAGCAAAGTGTTGTAGAAGTTTTAGTGGAAAAAACTGTTCGTGCCAGTGAGAAGTATCAAGCTCAGCAAGTTCTTTTATCAGGCGGGGTAGCGGCGAATAAAGGATTAAGAACTGCTATGGAGGAAGCATTCAAAAAGAAAAAAGGGATCGACCTCGTCATTCCACCATTGTCCTTATGCACAGATAATGCGGCCATGATTGCAGCTTTCGCTGATGTACTTTATGAAAAAGGAATTTTCGGTGATTATCGTATGAATGCTCATCCTGGATTGGAATTAACGTCATATATATAGGCAAAATAGGGTCGAATGAACAGCGGCCCTATTTTTTTGGGTTCTATACTAAATGTTGGGGTAAAGAATTTCATACAATAAAAAAGCATTTACGAAGTGCTCTCTTTTATAATGAAAGTGACCAAACCTCATTTAAAAGGAGACTTCGTAAATGCAAGACTATTGTATCACAAAACTGATTGGATTAGAAAATGTCATTGTGTCAAATATTGTAGAAACGGATACGCACCTAGAAATTTTTATCGAAACCAAACCTTGTCATCAAAGTTGTCCTCAGTGCGGGGAAAGGACAAGATCTATTCATGATTATCGCCTGCAGAAGATTCGAGATGTCAAATTTCGCGAAATGTATACGTATCTCATTCTAAAAAAGCGTCGCTATAAATGTACATCCTGTGGAAAGCGTTTCTATGAACGATATCCCTTCTTAGAGCGCTATCAACGTCATACGATACGTGTCCTTCAAGCCCTTCTTATCAAAGTGAGAACGGCCAATTTTAAGGAAGTGGCGAAAGAGCTTGGATTGGGACACTCAACGGTGATTCGATGGTTTGACCGTTATTATACTTATGAGAACCACTCATTACCACAAATTTTAGCCATTGATGAGTTTAAGGGGACAACCGAAAAAGGAAAATATCAATGTGTCATCGGAGACCCTCGAGGCTTCAAGGTATTTGATGTGATTCAAGACCGTAAGTTGTCCACGCTAAAAGATTATTTTCGTTCTTTACCGACTCATCGTGTTCAAATGGTGGTCATGGATATGTGGCAGCCGTATAAAATATTGGCTCAACAACTCTTTCAAAATCCAATTATCATCGTGGACAAATTCCATTATGCTCGTCATAACTTCTGGGCACTTGAACGAGTACGAAAGAGAGTACAAAAGTCGTTCCAAGACAAAGATCGAAAATCGATGAAAAAGTTACGTTTTCTCTTACATAAACCGAAAGAGAAGTTAACCACAAGAGAACAGGAGCTCCTGCAATATTATTTAGAGTTGTCCCCCGATTTAAAGAAAGCTTATCAAGTGAAAGAAGTCTTTAAAAAATGGATGACACAAAGCAATGAACGCAATGTAAGGTTGAACTTAGAACAACTGTATCAAGCGATTGACGAATCAGGACTGGACGAATATCAGTACATGAAACGAACCTTTAAAAGCTGGGAGAAAGAAATCATCAATTCGTTTATGTATCCCTACACTAACGGTTATTTAGAAGGGATTAACAATAAAATGAAAGTCATTAAACGAATGTCTTATGGTATTCGCAACTTTCAACGACTTAGAAATAAGGTATTATGCTCACTTATTTAACTTTCATACATATAAAAGAGGTGCACTTCACATCAAGTGCACCCCAACAATTGACATAGAACCTTTTTTTATTTTAACCACAGGTTATCCACAAAGAAAATCTTCATTTTGGATAAATAAGACGAAACATTGAAATAGAAGAAGAAAAAACAAGGTGAAACATGTGGATAACTAAAGGGGTTTGTTGTGGATAATGTGAACAAATAAGAAAAATATTATAAGGTAAGGAACTAATGATGTGGATAACTGTTTGAGAGAAACATGCTGAAGGAAACAAAATAAATAAAAAACCGGCATGAGCCGGTTATTCAGAAAGAAGTGATTCCCATTCCTCCATCAGTTGATCTAGTTGTTCCGTTAACATGACATTTTGATCATGAAGTTTTTGAGCTTTTTCATGATCTTGGTATATATTTGGATCGCAAAGCATTTCATTGTTTTCAGCGATCGCTTCTTCAATTTCTGCTATTTTGTTTTCAAGTTCTTCAATGCGGCGCTGTCTTTGCCGTTCCTTTTTTTTCAATATTTTTTCTTGTTCATAAGATAATTTTCCTTGTTTTTGCTCTTTGGTTTCGATAGTTGGTTCTTTCAACTGTTCAAGCTCGATCATCTCCGCTTTTTTTGCAATGTAATAATCATAGTCCCCGATATATTCGGCAATGCCTTCTGTGGATAATTCAAAAATTTTGGTCGCGATTTTGTTGATAAAATAACGATCATGCGAAACAAACAAGATTGTTCCAGGAAAATTTATCAGAGCGTTTTCCAATACTTCTTTGCTGTCGAGATCCAGATGATTCGTAGGTTCATCCATGATGAGAAAGTTAGCTTTTTTTAGCATTAATTTCGCTAAAGCGAGCCGAGCTTTTTCTCCTCCGCTTAAAGACGAGACGGTTTTCAGCACTTCATCTCCGGAAAAAAGAAAATTCCCTAAAACCGTTCGGATTTCTTTTTCTGTTTTTTCGGGATAGTCATCCCACAATTCATCTAAAACCCGTTTAGATGAAGACAAATCCGCTTGTTCCTGGTCATAATATCCGATTTGGACATTAGATCCAAACTGAATTTTTCCGCTCAGCGGCTTTAAGCGGTTGATGATCGTTTTTAATAAGGTAGATTTTCCAACTCCGTTTGGCCCTATTAAGGCAATTGAGTCCTTCCTGTTGATCGAAAAGTTAATATTTTTCACGATCGGAGTTTTTTGATCGTAGGAAAGGGACAAATCAATGGCTTTTAACACGTCATTGCCGCTTTGCTTTTCGATTTCGAAGGAAAAGCTGGCTGACTTCTCGTCCCCAGCGGGTCTGTCCAGTATTTCCATTTTCTCAAGCATTTTCCTTCTGCTTTGCGCACGTTTCGTTGTCGATGCTCTTGCTAAGTTTCGTTGAATAAAATCTTTCATCCGCGCGATTTCTTCTTGCTGTTTTTCAAATTGTTTTAATTCCCTTTCGTACGCTTCCGCTTTTTGTTTTAAATAAGCGCTGTAATTCCCAACATACTTCGTACAAACTGTTCGTGATATTTCATAAACAGTGTTGACAACGCGATCTAAAAAGTACCGGTCGTGGGAAACAATTAGAACCGCTCCATTATAATGCTGTAAATATTGTTCGAGCCAGTTTAATGTTTCCATGTCAAGATGGTTTGTCGGCTCGTCGAGTATGAGCAGATCCGGTTTTTTCAACAGGAGCTTTCCGAGTGCTAACCGGGTTTTTTGTCCTCCGCTCAAAACCGAAATTTTAGTTGAATAGTCGTAATCAGCAAACCCTAATCCATGCAGCACAGAACGGATATCCGCCTCATATTGATATCCGCCATTTTCTTTATATAAATGTTGGAGTGAATCATATTCCTTCATTAAGCTTTGCAAAGCATGAGAATCTCCAGCTGAGGAGATAGCTGCCATTTTTTGTTCAATATTTCGCAGCTCAGCTTCGATGTTCCGCAACTCTTCAAAAACGGTTAGCATTTCATCCCATATCGACTTAGTTGATTCTAATCCTGTGTTTTGTGCCAGATAGCCGATTGTTAAATCTTTTGGCTTCACAATTTCACCAGAATCAAAGGGCATTTCACCGGCAATGATTTTCAATAATGTTGATTTTCCGGCTCCATTGCGGCCTACAACGGCGATTTTATCTCCTGTTTGGATTTCCAGCTTAATATTCGATAAAATAAGGTCAGCACCATAATATTTTGTGATTTTGTTTAACTGCAATAAAATCATCCATAGTTCACCTCAATCTTTGCTAGAATAAGTGTAGCCTATATATTTGACTGCAGGCAACTGACCTGATGAACAAAAGGACAAGAAATTGTAACAATCGTTCAAAAGACACGAATAAAAAAATAGTGTATAGTTTTTATATAAGGAGAGTTTGGAGAAAAAACAAATAAAAAGAAATGTAGACGGAGAAGAAGATCAGGATGGAAGCGTTATCAGTCTGATATTGTTTCATACAGGCGAGCAGCCGCTTGCTAGAAAACATAGTTAAAAACAAAATTAGTCAGGTTGTTTTGGATTGCGAGGGATGAGCATTGAATCAAGATCAATCTAAGATACCGCAAGCAACTGCAAAAAGATTACCTCTATATTATCGGTTTTTGCAAAATTTACATGCCTCGGGAAAACAACGTGTTTCCTCTCAAGAACTGAGTGAAGCAGTAAAAGTAGATTCTGCGACAATTAGAAGGGACTTTTCATATTTCGGAGCGCTGGGCAAAAAAGGTTATGGATATAATGTCAATTATTTGTTATCATTTTTTAGAAAGACGCTTGACCAAGATGAGTTGACCAAAGTTGCCCTCATTGGCGTCGGAAATTTGGGAACAGCTTTTTTAAATTACAATTTTACAAAAAATAACAACACACAAATTGTTATTGCATTTGACATTAATAAACGAAAAGTAGGAATGAAAATTGGTGGAGTTCCAATTTATCATTTGGATCAGCTAGAAAGTGAATTGCCTGATGATGTGCCTGTTGCGATATTAACGGTCCCGGCAACCGCCGCTCAAGGAATAACGGATCGGTTAGTGGAAAAAGGCATAAAAGGCATTTTAAATTTTACGCCGGCTCGCTTAAATGTTCCGGATAAAATTCGGATTCATCATATCGATCTATCTGTTGAACTTCAGGCTCTTGCATATTTTTTAAAACATTATTCGAATGAAGATTGAAGGAGCGATATTAAATGCCAACAATTGGAATTGGAAGCTTGCTGTTGATTGTATTTGCAGCTCTGCTTGTTTTCGGGCCGAAAAAACTTCCTGAGCTTGGAAAAGCTATAGGAGAATCATTAAAGGAGTTTAAAAGTGCCACGAAGGGCTTAGCAGACGATGATGAAGAAAACAAGAAAAATGAATATGAATAGCAAGAAGAATGGATGAATAATGATGAGCGAAAAAAAAATGTCCGTGTTGGAGCATATAGCGGAGCTTAGAAAACGGCTGATTATTGTAGTCGTTTTCTTTTTCGTTGCTATGATTACTGGCTTTTTCATAGCGAAGCCAATTATTGTTTTTTTACAGCAAACTGATGAAGCAAAGCAATTCGCCTTAAATGCTTTTCGTCCTGCAGATCCATTGATCGTTTATATGCAGTTTACATTTATTATTGCTTTAATTCTAACTTTCCCTGTTTTATTGTACCAGCTTTGGGCGTTTATCAGCCCAGGACTGTATGAAAAAGAAAGGCGGGTCACATTAAGCTATATACCGTTGTCGGTTGCTTTATTTCTTTTAGGTATAAGCTTCTCTTATTTTATTTTGTTTCCTTTTGTCATCGATTTTATGGGGCGGCTTTCCAATGATTTAAACATTCAACAAATGATAGGAATAAATGAATACTTTCGTTTCCTGCTGCAGTTAACATTGCCTTTCGGACTGTTGTTTCAGCTTCCCGTTGTCATAATGTTTTTAACAAGACTCGGGATCATCAATCCGGCGTTTTTGGTAAAGGTTAGAAAATATGCGTATTTTGTATTGCTTGTTATCGCAGCGATTATTACGCCGCCTGAAATTGTGTCGCATTTAATGGTCACGATTCCGCTATTCATTTTGTATGAAATAAGTATCATTGTTTCAAGATTTGCTTACAAAAAAGCACAGTCTTCTCAAATAAAAGAATCAGATCAAAAGTAAAACCGATGGGCTGTTAAAACATATCCCTGTCAAGTAGACAGTATAGGCTTTTTTCCTACTGTCTACACAAGAGGGATAATATCATTACACCTCATCGGTTGTTTTTTGCTTTCCGAATTTTATATGAGAAAGTGAACATGCGGATGGAAACAGCAAAATCAAACGTGGCTAAAATCATTAAAATCATATTTGTAGCTGTCCACATACCATTTTCAGCATGATGAATTGCTAAATATGTAAATAGAACTCCCATGATAAAATAGAAGAGTCCCATGGAAACGGGATGAAAATTCATAATCTTAGCTGCCTCCAATAATGATTTGTATTTGTTCCATTTGCTTCATCATGTTTTCAATCTCATCATGATAAATTGTTTGAATGATGACTACGATTGTATTCATCATTGTATGGGCAAAAATAGGGACTAATATGCGTTTTGTTTTATAATATAAAAAAGCGAACGTAAATCCCATTGCTGTATAACGCAATAAAAGTTCAGGCTCCCCATGCACGATGCCGAATAATAGCGAACTGACAAGCGCACCGATCCAAAAATTCGTTTTTTGATAAATCACCCCGAAAATAATTTTTCGGAAGATAATTTCTTCAAGAATCGGTCCTATTATTGATGTGACAATAATCAAATAAGGCGTTGCTTCAATTAAATCCATAATAACTTGAGTATTTTCCGACATCGGATTAACTTTAAGTACATATATTTCAATATTGCCAACGATTGTTTGAATGAAAAAAGCTAAAAAAACTCCGAAAACAGCCCATATGGCAGATTCGCCGAAAGAAGCTTTTTCAATCCGGACATTATTTTTTCGTTCATGACGAAGGAGAAATAAAATAATGACAAACGCAGCAGTAAAACTTGTAATCGACCAATATGCTTGCGCTTGAAAAAGTCCTGCATTGAGATTTTCATCGACGCCAACACCCAGTTCATAAAAAAGGGGAACTCCAATATAGGATGAGAGCTGCATAATGATGTACGTAATGATGATCCACCAATATTGCTTTTTCACGAATAGTTCTCCTTTATAAAAGATTCATATGACTATTTTAACACACAATGTTTTAAAGAAAGAAAAACAATTTTGACAAGGTAAGCACTTAATGGTGGATGTTAAAATTTTTTTAAAAGAGACTTGAAAAATAGAGGAGGTTTCTTTAATATAATAATTGGTGTTAGCACTCGATAGCAATGAGTGCTAATAATGAATAAGGAATAAATTTTGAAAATCTCAAAAGATATTTGAGGAGGTTGTTTCCCTTGTTAAAGCCATTAGGTGATCGCGTTGTAATTGAACTTGTTGAAACAGAAGAAAAAACAGCAAGCGGCATCGTATTGCCTGACACAGCTAAAGAAAAACCTCAAGAAGGTAAAGTAGTAGCAGTTGGTACTGGTCGTGTATTAGACAGCGGTGAACGTGTTGCAGTTGAAGTTGCTGTTGGCGATCGCATTATCTTCTCAAAATACGCCGGCACAGAAGTAAAATATGACGGCAAAGAATACTTAATTTTGCGTGAAAGCGACATTTTGGCTGTGATCGGCTAATAGAGACAGCCCAATATCATAGACAATTTAAATTTTGAGGAGGTTTTCGCAACATGGCAAAAGAAATTAAATTCAGTGAAGAAGCACGTCGTGCAATGCTGCGTGGTGTGGATAAATTAGCAGATGCGGTTAAAGTTACTTTAGGACCAAAAGGCCGTAACGTTGTTCTTGAGAAAAAATTCGGTTCTCCGTTAATTACAAACGATGGCGTTACGATTGCAAAAGAAATTGAATTAGAAGATCCATTTGAAAACATGGGTGCAAAATTAGTTGCAGAAGTTGCTAGCAAAACAAACGATGTTGCTGGGGACGGTACAACTACTGCAACAGTTTTAGCTCAAGCAATGATCCGCGAAGGACTTAAAAACGTAACAGCTGGCGCAAACCCAATGGGTGTACGTAAAGGAATTGAAAAAGCAGTTGCTACAGCTGTTGAAGAATTAAAAGCAATTTCTAAACCAATTGAAGGAAAAGAATCAATTGCTCAAGTTGCTGCTATTTCTGCTGCGGATGATGAAGTAGGTAAATTAATTGCTGAAGCAATGGAACGTGTTGGTAACGATGGCGTTATCACTATTGAAGAATCTAAAGGTTTCACTACTGAGCTTGACGTTGTAGAAGGAATGCAGTTTGACCGCGGATATGCTTCTCCATACATGGTAACAGATTCTGATAAAATGGAAGCTGTTCTTGAAAATCCATACATTTTAATTACTGACAAGAAAATCTCTAACATCCAAGAAATCTTGCCA
Source organism: Aeribacillus sp. FSL K6-2833 (assembly GCF_037965815.1). Taxonomy (GTDB): domain Bacteria; phylum Bacillota; class Bacilli; order Bacillales; family Aeribacillaceae; genus Aeribacillus; species Aeribacillus composti. Next base: position 421,959 of record NZ_CP150189.1, read on the forward strand.
GTTCTTGAGCAAGTTGTACAACAAGGCAAACCTTTATTAATCATTGCTGAAGATGTTGAAGGCGAAGCTTTAGCAACATTAGTTGTGAACAAACTTCGCGGTACATTTAATGCTGTAGCTGTAAAAGCTCCTGGATTCGGTGACCGCCGCAAAGCAATGTTAGAAGATATCGCCATTTTAACAGATGGTGAAGTTATTACAGAAGATTTAGGTTTAGATCTTAAGAGCGCTACTATTTCTCAATTAGGCCGCGCTGCAAAAGTTGTTGTAACGAAAGAAACAACTACAATTGTTGAAGGCGCAGGCGCAAGCGACAAAATTGCAGCTCGCGTAAATCAAATTAAAGCTCAATTGGAAGAAACAACTTCTGAATTTGATAAAGAAAAACTTCAAGAGCGCTTAGCAAAATTAGCTGGCGGCGTAGCAGTTATCAAAGTTGGTGCCGCTACTGAAACAGAATTGAAAGAACGTAAACTTCGCATCGAAGACGCTCTTAACTCCACTCGTGCAGCAGTGGAAGAAGGAATTGTCTCCGGTGGTGGTACAGCTCTAGTTAACGTTTACAAAAAAGTTGCTGAAATTGAAGCAGAAGGCGACGTTCAAACTGGTGTAAACATCGTTCTTCGCGCTTTAGAAGAGCCAGTTCGCCAAATCGCTCACAACGCTGGTTTAGAAGGCTCTGTTATCGTTGAACGCTTGAAAAAAGAAGAAGTTGGAATCGGCTTTAACGCTGCTACAGGCGAATGGGTGAACATGATCGAAGCTGGTATCGTTGACCCAACAAAAGTAACTCGTTCTGCTCTTCAAAACGCAGCATCCGTTGCCGCTATGTTCTTAACAACTGAAGCAGTTGTTGCTGACAAACCAGAAGAAAACAAAGGTAACGGCAACCCAGGCATGCCTGACATGGGCGGAATGATGTAATAATTGCTCAAAAATCTTGGAACACCAGGGTTTCCTGGTGTTCCTTATTTTTTTGACCAAAAAAATCACAAATTTTTATAAAGCTTCTCATTAGTTTCATTGGGCTTTTGGGGAGCTTCTTTTTCATTAATGGCGCAACATTATTTTCTTTTTAATAGAATAATGATGTAGAGAAATGATAATTAATAGGGACAATATTTACTGACTAGGTACCGTCAACAATTTTGTGTAATGTAAGATAGATAGGGGATCGCTGAAATGGATTTGGAATAGAGAGGGACTGTTTCCTCCACGGGGTTGTCCAAAAAATCAGTTACCCTGACTTTTTGGCCAGCCTCTTTTATCGTGACTCCAAAAAGGCGCCCGATAACTGAATAACACGTGAGCTTTCATTAGCGGGTATAGCTTAAAAAGAACCTCTATCTCATTCCTTTAAATGATTATCAAACGCCTCTTGAACCTTATCCTTCTTGGGTGAAACAATTTTTCCCTTAACCTGCTTTAACGTCGCTACTATAAGAAAGCTGACAATCACTAATAAGAACCATGAACTCACCTTTCCTAGATGAACGAGACTCCATGCATCGGTTTGGTTTGGATATTCCCAAGCTCCAAAGAACGTTGCAATATTTTCGGCTATCCATATAAAAAATCCGATGAGCACAAAAGAAAGTGCGAGTGGCATGCGGTAACGAGTTCCATCAACCTCGAATGTGACCCATGATTGTTTGTGGCAATCTATTAATATAGTGTAGGCAATTAATTTGTGCAAGCCCTAGGGCTTGCACAAATTAAAAAAACCACTTGCCAACAAACCCTTAATACCATACCCTCCTAGTTGGACAAGTCTTCAACGGGAGGTATTTAAGGGGATTATCATTTTATTTATGTAGTTACTGATTTATAGTACCAGAACCTTTAACCCTATAACCGATGGAACTAGTTTTGCTAAGTCTAAGTATATAATCTCTTTTAGCAACAGTGCCATAGCTTTTAGTGTAGGTATAACCATTAGCAGAAATATCACCACTACTATAGTAATTAAAAAACCCGCCATATAACGCAACACTGTATTTAGATTTATTAGAATCTATAGAACCGTTGGCTTTATAAGTGTCCGCTTTAACAGTAGTAGAGGCTTTAGCATTTTTTAAAGAAAATACTGTAGTTCCATCAAATCCGTGAGTCATTGAAAATGTATAGGACTTGCTATAAGCACTAGCCGTAATCGGTAAAGCGATTACGCCTACAAGAAGAGCAGTTGATATAGTTAATTTTTTTAATTTACCTTTCATATTATCACTCCTTATATTATCAAATATTAGGAAATTCAATAATTATTTTGCAAATTTGTATATTTTTGAATAAAATATTAATATAAAATAGTCTTATTTGTTAGTAAATACGTTATATTAATATACGGGAGGAAACGATGTCAATTATACTTAAAGCAGAAGAAATCAGTAAATCATTTAATACATATAATAACTATTTAGTTGTTAAACCCACTTCATTTAGTGTTAAGAAAGGAGAAATATATGTAATAGAGGGAAAGAGTGGTTCCGGAAAATCTACTTTTTTGAGTATGATAGGAGGACTAGAAAAGCCAAGTAATGGAAGAGTTTTTTTTGAAAATAAATCCTTTTATGAACTAAATGACAATGAACAGTCACGAATAAGAGGTGAATCATTTGGATTTATATTCCAATCATTCCAATTAATACCCGAGCTTACTGTCAAAGAAAATATAGAGTTACCATTTAATTTTGTAAAGGCTTCTAACAAGAATATGTTAAATGTTAATGAGTTAGCTAATGAACTAGACATTTCAAGGCATCTGAGTAAAAAACCTAATTATCTGTCTGGCGGGGAGCAACAAAGGGTAGCTATTGCTCGTGCTTTAATAACTTGTCCAAAAATTTTGTTTGCAGATGAACCAACAGGAAATTTGGATCAGGAAACTACAAAATTAGTAATCAAATTACTTATTAAACTAAGTAAGAAATATAATATTTCCCTAATAATCGTAACTCATGAGAAAAACTTAATTAAAGAACCCCATTACTTATATAAAATGAATGATGGTGTTTTAAAGGTGGAAAACAAACATGATTAAGTTTTCAATAAAATTGTTAATCGCGAGGTTAAAATGGTTTTTAGTAATGACCATTGCTCTCGGAATTACTTTAGCATTCATTACCTCACTAATAACATCATCTGAAGCAATAAAAACAAGCCTAAAGAATAAAGCATATAAAAATTATGGTGAGCATTCAGGTTTATTAATTGGTATTAAAGAATCAAAATCGTTGCTAAATAATAATAACTTTGATGCGGGAGAGTATCAATTAATAGATACATTAAAAATTAGTGAAGACCTTTCTGCTACTATTGGTTGGATGAATATTGACGCATTTAAGATTGGACATATTAACCTAATAAAAGGCAAATTCCCTACTAATGAGAATGAGGTTGCAATAGAATCGTTCTACTTAGAAAAGCTAGATCCCACTTGGAAATTAGGCGACACAAAAAAACTTTTAATTAATAACAATGTTACTCAAGTTAAACTTGTTGGCATTATTGAAAATTATTCGGCTAAATGGTCAGTGCCATACAATATAGAAAAAGGGGTAAATGATTTTCCGAATATCTTAGTGGCAAACAAAGACAACAGTTTAACAAGCAACTTTTTAATTAAATTCAATAAAGACCCAAAAGAAAATGAAGAGGAAATGTTAAAGTTACTAGAAATATATAATGATCAAGGAATTATTAATGAAAAATTATTTTATAAAGGTTTAAACCAATATGATAACATCACAAACTTAACATTCTTTTTTCAAATAATTACTTTAATAGTTGCCTCCTTTTGTTTTTGGAGTTTATTTTATTATTTCAATTTCTTTCAATTGCAAAAAGATGCGCTATTTAAAGCAGCAGGATCTAATAATTTAAATTTGTACAAACTTCATTTTTTTCAGTGTTTAATTATCTTTTTATCCAGCATACTTTTTTCAATTCCGCTAAATATAGCATTACATAAACTAATAATTAAGAAAACTTTTTTTGAAGGAGAACTCAATCCTTCACAATTAAGCACTATAATCAATACAGTATCGATATGGATTATCATTTTATTTACTATAGTTGTCATAATTTCAACTAAATCAATTAACAAATTTAATAAAAAGTCTATAAATAACATATTACACAACAATAGTCACTCTAAAAATAAAGGAGATTATTTGATATATAAATTTTCCTCATTTATTAAAAAACAGTTAGTAATTCAAATGGTTCAATATCCCAAACACTCTTTGCTAATTATATTCAATTTAAGCATTTGCACGATGATTATTTTATTTTCCTTTTTTTTACAAAAAGAAAGTGAAGGTATCTGGGACGCTAAGCAGGATTATTATATTGATTCGCAAGAAATATATGCTTATGAGAATATACAGAATCTTAACGTTTTAGCTCATAAGGGATTAACATTTCCAATACATGAAGTAAAACAACTTGAACAAACTAGAGGTATTAAGTACATTGACAAAAATCCGTTTATGATTGACGTTCATCCTCTTATAAAACCAAACTTATTAACATCTTCTATAGAAAACTGGATAAAACAAAATGGTTCACTAAATAATTTATATGAACAAGATATAATTATTCCCAATGTAAGTTATCGAATAGTGAATGAAGTTGAATTTGGTGAGATTTATAAATCTAATGATTTTGAAAGTTTTAAGGGTAAAATACTATTGATATTGCCCAAAACAGAGATTAATAATAACAGTAAATTAATAGGCGAAAAATTAAGTTTTATAAAAATGTATAGAGAGTCAGGTCAATTAAAAACAAAAAAATGGGAATTTGAAGTTTTTGATGTTATTGAGAGTGCAAACAGTAACGAAAATAATATGTCCATAAATTATCATTAGCATTGCATAAATATAGTTAGAATTTTCTGTTAATTAATTTTTGTGAATTTGTGCCAAAAAGACAAAACCTAAAGAAAGGTGGCACTGCCCATTTGGTAAATATATACAGTTAAATCAGAGCGACAACGACAAAAGGGAGATTATGGACTGGCTCGCCCATCAAATTTTCGCAACCAAACATAAGCTGGTTTCCACAGAGCTCTCTTTAACCAACGAGTAATTCGAAGTAGGGATTTCTTACTTTTCATCTCCAATTGAATGAGAACATGTAAGCAATACGTGATAAGGGCTAAGAAAATTTGATTTTGAATAGCTGTTTCACTCATTCCATAAAAGTGCTTAATTTCTACGTGTTGCTTGAGCCATTTGAAAAAGAGTTCAATAGCCCAGCGAGATCGGTAAATATCACTTATCTCTTCTGGTTTTAAATCAAATCGGTTGGTGATGAAACGAAGTAAGTTCCCTTTTGTGTCCATAACTTCTAGTAGACGAAAGACATTTTCAGTACGATTTTGTGTGGTACCAATGTAGACCATTTTATCGGATAGAACGTGACAATCATCAGGAAGTGAAAATGTATAGACTTCACGAATGACTGCGTTTTTCTTCAGTCTTGAAACGAAGAAATAGCCATCATCTGTCATCCGATCAAAACGTTCATAGTCCACATAACCGCGGTCAAACACATACATGGCTTCTTGATCATCCACTAGGACTTCGAGTTGATTTCGGTCATGTTCTTTTGCTGTCGTAATCACTGCTTTTTCAGGATAGACGGTGTCTTTATCCATGAAAACGAGCCGTAAGTGTAGCTTTACACCAGCTTTTGTTTTACGGAATTTTGCCCATTTATAATGGGTCAAATTCAACGGGAGTGTACTTGAATCAATGATTTTCAGTGGCATATTCTTTCCGTTTTGATAATGGTACCGTTGAATTTTCCAAACAAGATCCAAGAACAAATTTGCAAGAATTAGTGGGTTGATCTGATTGTTTTTTCGGGATAGCTGAGAGGCACTTATCGATTCAAATCCGAGTGCTTTTTGAAGATCTTCGTCTACAAGTGAATCACTCATTTCCTCTAAGCTCGTAAATTCGAGCAGCTGGGCTACCAATAAAAGTTTAATATAGGCTTCTGTTGTCAGCTTTTTTGTGTAATAGTCCTGTTTCAATTCTTTGACTTGTTCGCTAAGTTTTTGAATATTTATGGGTGAAACCCATTTACCAAATGATGAAATTAGTGTATTCTTGTCCATAACGGTTATCCTTTACGATTGGATTTGGACAGGAACCACCTGTACTTCCATTGTAAAGGATTTTTTTGTTTTGAAATCAATAAAAAATTGAACATTCTTAGTATTTTGAATCATCAGATTTAATTACTGCAATGCTAGTGATAAATTATAATGAAATTACTATTCTTTTAGATGAAAAAACAGCTGTAGATAGCAAAATTTTTACGGGATATAAGGATTTAACTATTTATTTAGAAGATAATATATCTTCAATAGAAGAAAAGATAATAGATTCTTTAGTTTATGAAATGGTTGCATCTATACCCGGAAGTCTTTATCAAAAGATATCAACTACACAAATAGAAGAAATGAAAATATCTTCTTATATAGGTTTTTTAGGTAAATTGTCATTCTTGATTTCATTGTTTTTGTCTATGACAAGTATTATAAGTATTTTACTAAGTAAATATTATATTAAAAAAAGAACTTGGGGTATTTATCTTTCATTAGGAATGAGAAAAAGATTTGTAATGAAACTTCTGTCATTTGAAATATTTATTTATTTCTTTATATCAATTGTTATTAGTACCATCCTTTTCTTCTTGTCTATGAAAGTATTAAATCATGTATACCCTACATCTTTTTATACAATATATTATATATTTGCTGTGTTGTTTATTTTAATAATTGCTACCTTAGGGGTGTTTGTCCTGTCAAAAATAATAAAAAATCAATCTATATTAGATTTATTAAGATTAAAGGAATAAAAGTTTTTCAACGGCTTAACAGGTTAATCGTTCAAGATACATTATAGATAGAGAGGTTAGAAACTACAAAATATTCCAGAATATTCACTTAGAAGGTAAAAAGTTATACTGGTAGGAGGAAAAATTAAATGCAGATTTATTCAATTCCGCTCCTGACTATATTAGGTTGCGTAGGGCTAATTATTTATATAATAATTGATTTCAAAAAGAACAAGTTAAAAAATTTAATTAGTAGAGGAATATTCTATAGTTTTATACTTTATTTAATTATTGTTTCACATCTTACTATTGGAAATATTTTTATACCTCCCCAGCACAGCTTTATAAGTTTTCAATTAATTCCTTTTCATTTTTTAGTTGATTGGTCTATCGAACGTGCCAATGGTATTTGGTTCTTTTGGAATTCAGTTAAACTATCTTTCTATAATTTGATTTTGTTATTTCCTTTGGGGATTTATTTGGGAATATTATTTAATACTACACGTATAAATAAGGTTATTATTATTGTATTCCTTACAAGTTTAATCATTGAAATATTTCAGCAAATATTAAGTTACTTTGGTTTTATATTTAGACGTTCGTTTGATGTTGATGATTTAATCCTAAATACTTTCGGTGGGGTTTTAGGATTTTTGGTTTGGTTAAGAGTTAAAAAAATCTATTTTGTAAATATTTCTAAATTGAAACGAAATTTCTAGTTACAAAAACCCGATTCACAGTTTTTTTAAAGGGTTTTGCAAGGAGAAAATCACAGTAGAAATTTTATGACTCGTGTCACGTGGAATAATATCTCAATGGAGAGAAAAAGTTGTAGCAATTGTTGAGATTAATTTTATTGAAATAATTCTTGGAAATGGCATCCGGGAAAATTACCAATTAAAAGTCTCGAAAGTTTGCAAACAGAAAAAATGGTACCGTCAACAATTTTGTGTAATGTAAGATAGATAGGGGATCGCTGAAATGGATTTGGAATAGGGAGGGACTGTCTCCTCCACGGGGTTGTCCAAAAAATCAGTTACCCTGACTTTTTGGACAGCCTCTTTTATCGTGACTCCAAAAAGGCGCCCGATAACTGAATAACACGTGAGCTTTCATTAGTGGGTATAGCCTAAACTCAAGTTTGACACCATTTCACTACATGTGGATAACTAAAGGTGATTATACCAATAGTTATCCACTTTTTTTATCGAAAATATAATCATTATGTAGTGTTATGTGGATAACTTTTGTATATTCAATAATATGTAATATATGTTATACTATTAGTGCTATGTATATTCGAATTAATAAGCAAAAAAATAAAAATGGTTCTGTTCGTCAATATCTACAAATATGTCGTACATTTCGTGTAGACAATAAAGTTCGGCAACAAACGCTTTGTAATCTAGGGAGGTTAGAACATTTATTAGAGAATGGCTCTGTCGATAACATAATCGAGGGATTAGCCAAATTTTCAGAGCGTTACTTTGACCGAATTCACGGGCAAGGCTCTTCCTCTTCTGTCTCCGTGCTTTGGACAAAAGAGTTTGGGCCGGTTTATCTGTTCCGAAAGGTATGGGAAAAGTTAGGGCTTGGTCGGCTATTACGTAAAATCACGGATGATTCCGAGGCTGCTTCTCGGTATGACGAAGCCATTTTTGCCATGGTGTTAAACCGTCTCATGGATCCCAATAGTAAGCATTATATCTTCAAACAATGGATCGACACGATTTATGCAGAAGGTCTTTCAGACATCCAACTCCATCACTACTATCGTGCATTAGACTTCTTAAGTGAACAAAAAGAAAAAATTGAGGAACAACTTTATGGACATTTAACCGATTTAACCTCATTAGAAGTAGATATCGTGTTTTACGACACGACAAGCACCTATTTCGAAGGAGAGGAAGCAGACGAACTGCTGGCTCACTATGGTTACTCCAAAGATCATCGTGGAGATCGAAAACAAGTCGTGATTGGCTTATTAATGACCAAAACAGGGATTCCGATTGGACATCAAGTCTTCCCTGGAAACATGCATGATACGAAGACATTTGGCATGGTGGTTGGAGACCTGAAGAAGCGCTATCCTATTCAGAAAGTCATTCTAGTGGGAGACCGCGGAATGGTTAGTGAAGCCAACTTAGATCAAATTCGTGAACTGGGCATGGAATATATTGTGGGTGTCAAATTACGAAAGTCGAAGAAAGCCCAAGAGCTATTATCCATCCGTGGGCCATATAAGAAGGTTCTCCCGAATCTAAAAGTGAAGTCAAAGAAAATCGATGGCGAAACGTATGTACTCTGTTACAATCCGGACGCTGAAGAACGTGATCGAGCGAGTCGTCAAGTCGTGTTAGAAAACCTTCAATCGAAGCTTGATGAACTCGGTCCATCTGGACTCGTCAAAAACCGTGCGTATTCCAAGTTTTTAACGATAGAAAAAGCATCGGCCAAAATTGATGAAGAGAAGGTATCCAATGACGAAAAGTTTGACGGAAAGTACGCCATTCGGACCAACTCGTCATTAACGGATGAAGAGGCAGCACTTGCCTATAAAGAGTTGTGGAGAGTGGAACAAGCCTTTCGTAACCTGAAGTCGAATCTAGAACTTCGCCCGATGTACCATCGAGTGGAATCTCGTATTCGAGGCCATATCATGGTTTGTTTCCTTGCGCTTGTCATGGAATCCTTTTTGGCCTATAAGCTAAAAGAAATAGGATGCCAAACAAGTGTAAAGGATATTTTGCATGATGTAAGCCAGATGAAGGCCTCGAAAATACGCGTGAATGGTGAAGAGCAAATCGTTCGTACAGAATTACAAGGTCAAGCAAATCTAGCATTTGAAGCACTTGTCACACAAGCGCCTCCTAGAGTATTAGAAAAAAACACGTGCCACTAACAAGTGTAGTGGTACGTGTTGTGGGTAAAGTCCAAAACACCAGTATTTTCGGGCTTTTCTTTAGTGTACTCTGTCAAACTTGAGCTAAAAAGAACCTCTATCTCGTTCCTTTAAATGATTATCAAACGCCTCTTTAAACCTTATCCTTCTTGGGTGAAACAATTTTTCCCTTAACCTGCTTTAACGTCGCTACTATAAGAAAGCTAACAATCACTAATAAGAACCAAGAACTTACCTTTCCTAGATGAACGAGACTCCATGCATCGGTTTGGTTTGGATATTCCCAAGCTCCAAAGAACGTTGCGATATTTTCAGCTATCCATATAAAAAATCCGATGAGAACAAAAGAAAGTACGAGTGGCATACGGTAACGAGTTCCATCAACCTCGAATGCGACCCATGATTGCCAAAAAACGATCATTACAATTCCAGTTAACCACCAACGAACGTCAATCCAATAATGGTGGGTAAAAAAATTTAAATAAATCGAAGCTGCAAGAGGTACAACTACCAAAAATGGTGGCCAATTAACCAGTTCAACCTTAAGCCTCCTCCACGCCTGGCAAAGATAACTCGCTACACTTGCGTACATGAATCCACTATACAAAGGCACTCCAAAAATTTTGAAATATCCTTCCTCTGGATAAGACCAGGAGCCCATATGTACCTTGAAAAGTTCAAGAGCAAGTCCAATAAGATGGAACAATGTGATAACCTTTAGTTCATCCCGTGTTTCAAGCCCAGAACGCACCATCCACCACTGCATCAGAAGGCAGATGATGAGCAGCCAGTCATACCGTGGCAGGAAGGGAAGTGGCATGATTTTTGTGAAAGCCAAAGAGGCAAAAATAACGACAGGAAACAAACATGATAGAGCCTGCTCCCAACCAAAACGAACGAGTTGTTTTAGGGCTCTCATGATTTGTGCCTCCAAAGGTTTTTTCTGAATATATGTAAGCCCTGCTTAGTATAGTAGCTAAATAGATTTAGGGTTATGTACATAGGTTCACCACCGAATAATTTCTTTTATTTTAAAAGGCTGTTTAAAGAAGATTTATATCATCTAATTCCTTTTTATTCCAAAACATTATGAATGGTTAAACTCATGAGTAACTCCCCTTTTATAAATTTGATTCATTTGATACTGGATATTATTACAGCAATGATAGAAACTCAGAATATCATGGTGGAATAGGAGATTGCCAACGTAAAATGAAATGTTAACCCTCCTACTCCCACCATTTTTGAAAGAATTAGTACTTATAAAAAATGTCAACAATAACATCCTGTAAAATATCACCGCTTTATTATCCTTGGGTGTCTTCGTCACTTCTGTATTCTAAAATATCTCCAGGCTGACATTCTAAAGCCTTACAAATCGCATCTAAAGTTGATAATCGAATCGCTTTTGCCTTTCCATTTTTCAATATAGAAAGGTTAGCCATCGTTATTCCAACCCTCTCCGAAAGCTCTGTAACGCTCATTTTCCTTTTAGCCAGCATTACATCAATATTGATTATAATTGCCAAGTTATTCACCTCAGATCGTTAAATCATTTTCTGATTTTATATCAATGGCAGCTTTTAAAAGCTTTTGAAGAAGAGCTGCAAAGACTGCAATAATCGTTGAAGCAAAAATAACGCCCAATCCGATTAGCATGATACCTGGGGCGTCTTCTAACTTCGCAGCGATATAGAAGAATGGCAAACCTGGCACATACAATAAACTGATTGTGATTGCACAGTATTTTATATTCTTTAAAGCCTTTACAGATAATTCCGAGAAAGCTTTGTTCTTGTCAATATAACTTAAAAGTTTAAAAGCTTGATACAGAGCAAAGAAAAATGGTACCGCCGATACATACATAACTATTAATAAGCCATATAGTACATAAGCGAACTCCGAATCACTTTCTGCTGCTTCTTTAGCTAACATAGGCAACCCAAATATACATAAAGCAAGAACTGGAGTTCCGATAATAAAAACAGCTATTTTTAAAAACAATGTTGATCCTTGTTTCATAAAAACAACCTCACTTATTTATTGTTAATTTGATTTTAATACGCGTTTTATCGTTTTACAATAAATTATTATTTAATTTTATTATATTTTTATTGTTTTATAGAAATATCCTTTTAATTTTAGACAAAAATAAAAAGCATTCCTCATTTCAAAGAAATACTCTATAACTTAAACTATTCAATTTACAACTTGTTCAACTAACCTGTAACGTTAATTTAAATACATGAAGCTGCACGGGATAGTTTCGTTATCGGAATTAAGTAAATTTATAAAAACTATATTTTTATAAAATAATGCTTAAAATAGGTGCACAATAACTTCTACATTAAAAATCTAGTATTATCAAGGCTTCAAAAGGTGTCAAAACATAGTGACATAAATCAAAGGAGAAAATAACATGGGATATAAAACATACAAAGCAACAAATTTAACATGGCTTAAAACTGCTGGGGGCTCATACGTGTATAAGCAAGAAGTTGCTTGCTGAACTGCAAAGAGGCGATACTTTGGTCGTGACAAAATATTTCTAAGTGGCTTATGATGCTAAAGGTCATCAGTTAAGCAACGTATCTATTCCCATTAATTAAATTTTGGTGTGTTTTGTTCAAATAGCAACGATGTTCTTTTTTCAAACGGGTGCGTTTCTGCAATAAACAGAAACGTGTTGAAAAGGGAATTTGACCCACAAGAGGAATTAACTGTTGTAGTTAGCGACTTAACATACGTGAGAGTGAAAAAATGGCATTACATCTGTTTATTTGTCGATCTTTATAATCGAGAAATTATCGGCCATAGTGCAGGTCCCAACAAAGATGCCTAACTCGTCTATGAAGCATTGTCGACTGTGAAAGCTGATTTGCAGCAAATTCAATTATTCCACACAGACAGAGGCAACGAATTCAAAAACAAGACCATTGATGAAGCTCTAGATACTTTTCAGATTAATCGGTCGTTAAGCATGAAAGGCTGCCCCTATGACAACGCAGTAGCTGAAGCAACCTTTAAAATCATGAAGACCGGGTAAATATTTCGAAAGTGTAGAACAACTCAAAATGGAATTAGATGATTATGTTCATTGGTTTAATCATATTAGAATCCATGGAACGCTAGGGTATTTGAGCCGATGGAGTATAAAGAGAAACACCTCAAAAAAAGTGTCTCGTTTAGTGTTGACATACCACAGTTTTCTACTCTACTATAAATTGTGTATAACTTTGCGGGTAACTCGATTCGTAAAATAAACCAATTTAACTTCGTATTATGCTTATAATGCACCAATTGTTAATTATCCCTTTTTTCCTCCCAAAGTCGTGTGCGTTCTTCAAAACTCACTTCTTTGTGTATTTGATGCAGCATCCATTGATAGCCGAAAGGGTCAATAAATATGGCATTTGACACTCCGTAATCAGGCATTTCAGTCACCGGTTGCACCTCAGTACAGCCCGCACTGGTCACCTTTGAAAATGTTTCCTTGATGTCAGGAACAAGGATGTTAAACCAAATCGTTTTAGGTTCATCCGGGTTTGGGGCTTTCAATCCGAATTTTGGGTTTTCATCCAACATGTGAAAGCGTACTCCATATAGGGTAAAAATGACTTCATTTTCACCTTTAGGAAAATCTGTAACCTCAACACGCTCGATATCGAATATTTTTTCGTATAATTCCAATGCTTTCAAGCTGTCTGTAACAACCATATCAATTTCTACTCCAACCATTATGTACACACTCCTTTTATAGCTTCGCTATTTCCTGCTAATACGCAATAAATATGCATTAACTATTGTCATTATATACCTTTATCATAATCATCACAATGTCTGTGCCAGAATACCTATTAACCGTTTGAATTCTTCCTCTAACTCTTATATACGCTTGTTTTTAGCAACGATAAGGACATCTTTGCTTGCATCTGTCATTTCCCTTTTTAACTTGCGTTCAGTATTGATATTTACTTATGTAAAAAAATAATAGATAGAGCATACACAAAATACCGTGTAGCCTATCTATTAGCATAGTTTAGATAAGAAATTCTGGATATAATTTAGTTTTTTCAGAAAGAAGTTTGTTTAATAGTGATATGGAAGATTAAAAATGCGGCAGTATTTTTGTTGCGCTTGCATCGATTGGGTTTTGGTCGGATGCAAAAACATCGATTATGCCAATGATGTATAACATTGGTGTATTTGATAATTTAAAATTGAGCCACTTTTGAAGGGTTCGATCACATAAAAAATGAGCCACCTGATTTCCAATTTTCATTACCTCCCTTATGATTGAAAGTGCCTAAACTTTTCATCAGAGGGAGAGAAAAAGGATGATCAAGATGGCTCAATTTCATCATATCAAATTCTTGCATGAGGTAGAAGGGCTATCCCAACGACAAATTGCTCAAAAATTAGGGATTTCAAGAAATACCGTAAGCAAATATCTAAAACAGAATGAGGCTCCAACCACCATTCATCGGCAGAAAAACTATCATGGAAAGGAGTATTCCGATGAAACGAAGCGAGTCTTGCCCATTATTGATCAATGGCTCGAAGACGATCTAAAACGTTGGGGAAAACAACGTCATACCGCTGCCAGAATTTATCGAAGATTGGTCGATGAGTACGATTTCAAAGGATCTGAGTCCAACATCCGTAAGGTTGTAGCCAAACGTAAGAAGAAGCTACAGGAAGTCTTTATTCCCCTTGACTTTCAACTCGGCCACCAATTCCAATTCGACTGGGGAGAGGCGGATATTATTCTACAGGGTCGAACACAACGAATTTACCTCTTTTGTATGCAACTTTCGGCAAGTCGAATGCGATTTGTACGAGCATACCTGCATGAGAAACAGGAGGCTTTCTTAGATGGCTTTGTCCATGCGTTTGAATTCTTTGGAGGAGTACCTACCGAAGGGGTATTTGATAATTTAAAAACAGCCGTAGTAAAAATACTCCAAGGGAGAGATCGTCTCGAACAGGATGCTTTTCTAGCCTTACAATCCCACTATTTGTTTAAGGCAGAGTTTTGTAATATTCGTTCCGGGAATGAAAAAGGACGAGTGGAAGGGACGGTCGGATACGTAAGAAGAAACGTCTTCGTTCCGCTTCCGGACGTACAATCGCTGGAGGAATTAAACGCTTATCTATTGGACTGGTGTTTGAGAGAGGCGGAAGAAAAAACCGTTCCGTTCACTAAAGAAACGGTTGCGCAAATGTGGGCGAAAGAAAAGGAGTATCTACACCCACTCCCTGAAAAGAAGTTTGAAGCTTGCCGATTAGTCTCTTGTCAGGTGAATAAGACCTCTTTAATTACAGTGGAGACCAATCAGTATTCTGTCCCTTGTAGTTATGTAGGTCAAGCTGTATGGGCAAAAATATTTGTCGATCATGTGATCGTTGTGGCTCAAAATCAAGTGATCGCTGAACATCCTCGTTCTTACGAACGGAACCAGATGATCACCAATCTAGATCATTATCTGGAGGCATTATTAAAAAAACCGCGAGCGATTCGGGATGCCCATGCATTTCAATCATCTGACCTTCCGGATGTATTTAGGCGTTTTCACCGAAAAATGAGGGAACAAGAAGGAGCCGCGGGCGACCGTAAATTTATCCGACTCCTTCTCCTTCATCGAGAGATCGGGATGGAAAAATTGACACAAGCATTACGAGAAGCTGAACAAGCGCAGGTCTATCGGTATGAAGTCGTCCATGAAATCATTCAAAGACTGACGAATAACTACTTGCAGGTCCAAGATCTATCTAAGGAGAAAACGCCTGTAAATCTACTAGACTATAAAATTCAAAAGGCAAACGTAGCTCAATACGGACAATTAACGGGAGGTCAGATGAAATGACAACAGAAATCCTTTTAGACCATATCACGAAGCAATTGAGAATGCCTACAATTGCGAAACAATATCGCTCTCTCGCAAGAGAGGCAGAAGAAAGAAATCTACGGTATGAAGAATACTTATTGGCACTATTAGAAGCAGAAGTGCAGGCAAGAGAGGAAAATCAAAGACAGCGAAGGCTCAAACAAGCTGCCTTTCCCATCCACAAAACTTTAGACACCTATGATTTTACTTTCATGCCGAGCTTAAATCGAAATCGATTTCTCACACTCGCAAAAGGTGAGTTTGTAGAGAGAAAAGAGAATATTATTTTTCTAGGGAATAGTGGCACAGGGAAAACCCATTTGGCCATTGGGCTTGGAATCGCTATGATCCAAAATGGCTACAAAACCAAATTCATTACTGCTTCCGAGTTAGTGGAAGAGTTGCTTATTGCTAAAGAAGAGCACAAACTTGGTGCGTTTGAGAAGAAGTGGCTCAAATATGATGTGATCATCGTAGATGAACTGGGATATATCCCCTTTTCCAAAACAGGAGCAGAGCTATTATTTCAGTTCTTTTCCAATCGCTATGAACGTGCAAGTGTCATCATTACAACAAATCTTGAATTTGTAGAATGGACGAACATTTTTGGGGATGAAAAGATGACAGCAGCGTTGCTTGATCGGCTCACTCACCGTTCGCACATTCTTCTTCTAAACGGAGAATCTTATCGATTCCGTCAAAGTATGAAACAGAGGGAAAATGGGGAGTGGTAGCCAGGTGCGCGAAGCGTTTGGATGAGTTGCCCCTAGGGGCAACTCATCCAAACACCCACCTTCTCCCATTTATGGGAACTCTGATTCTAAAAGTGGCTCACTTTTGAAGTGATCGCTCTGGCTCAATTTATTATTGACAAAAACAACAAAATTGCTCGTGAATTACGTTCTGCAACAGAAGGTTTTCCAAAATTACTATTAACAGCTACACCATTACAAAACTCGTTAATGGAACTTTATGGATTAATCAGTTTTGTTGATTTACATATATTTGGAGACGAAATCTCATTTAAGAAACAGTTTTCGAGAGGAACAAAAGAATTATCACAAGCTGATTTTATTGATTTAAAACAACGTATACGCCCCGTTATTCATCGAACTTTAAGGCGTCAGGTTACAGAGTATGTAAAATATACTCAACGTATTCCAATAACACAAAAGTTTATGCCGACAAATGAAGAGTGGGAGTTATATGAAAAAGTTTCATCATATTTACAACGAGATTTGTTATTTGCTTTACCAAAAAGCCAGCGGTCCTTAATGACATTAGTTATTCGCAAAATTTTGGCTTCTTCAACTTTTGCATTAACTGATACACTTCAATCGTTAATAAAAAGATTAGATGAACTTTTAGCTGGGAAAATTAATGATAATAATGAAAAAATAATTTACCGAGATATAGACGAACTGGAGGATACCATAGAAGAATGGAATGAAGAAGAAATTATAATTGATGAGTTAACAGATGAAGAGATAATTAATTTAATTTTATCAGAGAAAAGAGAATTAGAATCTTATTATGAATTAGCAAGGTCTATTACAAAAAATTCCAAAGGTAGAGCTTTGCTCCTAGCTCTAGAAGAAGGCTTTAATAAAATGAGAGAATTAGGAGCTAATGAAAAAGCAGTTATATTTATGTAAATTAGCACACTATTTTAGAACCACTTTTTTCAAATTATTTTGGACTAAAATCGGAAATACCTCTAAAAATGTTTGCGAATTCTCTCCGATTTTGCACGCTTTTTCCGATTGTTTGCGCACTATTTCAGACGAGAATCGTAAAACCAAAAGGAGCCGTTCGGCCCCTTTCATTATGCCCCTGTTTCCTCCACCGCCATTCGAACAATTTCTTCGTCAATCACGTCTTTTTTTAGCTGGTAGCCGTATAAAAGGCAGGTAGTCGTTAACGTATTGATGACTCGTGGCCATCCTTGCGACTGTAGGGCAATTGCCTCTAGAGCCGCAGGGGTAAAAATCGAGTGTTTTACCCCTGCTTGCTTCATTCGCTGCTCAATGTACGCTGCCACTTCTTCTTTGGAGAGTGTCCCCATCCGATATCGCATGATGATTCGTTGCTGAAGCGGACGATGGTGATTCAAGCGCAGTCGTATCTGTAAGTGCGGCAGCCCTGCCAAAATCAACACGAACGGATTCGTTGAATCCATGTGAAAATTAAACAGAATGGCGATATCCTGCAAAAACGCATCTTTCGCTAGATGCATTTCATCAAGCAGAATCACAGGGGTGATTCGACGTTCATGATACATTCGTTCGATTCCTTGTTGAATTTGGTAAAACAAGTCCACCTTGCGGTATTTCGGCTCCTCGCCTAACCCTAAGGCTAGTCCTCGATAAAAATCCATCACACCACCCGTTGATAACGGGAAATACACCACGTGATACAACGAAGGATGTAACGATTCTTTGAACGTCCGAAGGGCGAACGTTTTCCCCACCCCCGGCTCTCCTGTCAGTAGACCGATTCCTTTCGTTCGTTTCACGTAATCCAATGCATGTAATGCCTCTTCGTAAGAAGACCCTCGATATGCTTCAGACGGACTTGTGTCTTTCGAAAACGGCTCTCGAGAAAGGGAGTAGAACGTTTTATACATCCGTTCCTTCCTCCTTTCCTAGTCCCGTAAATGGCGATCGATGGCGTTTCACGTGGGCATTATCGTGCAGACGCACCAGCGTCGCTTTCGCTGCTTCTTTGCCGTCTTCGTATACATACACCCCTTGCTCATCATACCGAATTTCCACTGATTGTCCGATAAACCGAGGTGGAACCTCATACAGCTGTTTGTTTAACGTAATCGTCCCATCGGCTTTCACTTTGCGAAACTCTCGCTTCAAAAAGACCGTATCCAGCCAAGTCGCATCCTCCACGAATGATACTACTTGCACTTGCGATTGAAACACTTCATGCGGCGTTTTTCCGTCTAACGACGCATGGGGCTTCCGGTGGTAGTCTTTTTCGAGCCACTTCCAGAAGCGTTCGTTCAGCTCTTGAAGCGACGTAGCCGGTTTCATCTCCAACAACGGGGAAAACCTAGTTTGCACCGTCTTAAAAAATCGCTCGATTTTCCCTTTGCTCTGTGGATCATATGGCTGCGTATGAATGAGCGTGATCCCTAATTCTGCGCAAGCATATTGTAGTGTCTCCGATCGATAAATTTTGCCGTTGTCCGAATAAATTCGTTTCGGCTTCCCGTACCGAAGCAGCGCTTCTTTGGTCACGATCCGCAACCCGTCAAATTTCTCGGAAGAGAAAAACTGAGCGTACGGTACGACCCGCGAACAGTCATCGATGTAGGCAATCAAAAATGTTTTTTGCGCTTTTCCATTCTCTCGTATCATTGGACCATGGGACAAATCCCCTTGCCATAACTCATTGACTCGATCGTACGCAAACCGTTTTCGTTCAGGAATCGGTAAAATTTCTTTCCCCACGAGGTTGTATTTTTTGCACAATCGATATATAGTAAAGTAAGATACAAGTTGTTTTTCGATTTCCCCCTGCTCAATAAGGTGTTGGTAAAACACCGTCACGGGCATGTGGGGAAGTTTTTTTCTTAGGGTTAAAATATGATCTTCGTCTTCAGGTGACAGCCTTCGGGAATGACCACGGTCTGACCGTCGTTTTGGCTTCAGCGCCTCAAAGCCCCCTTTTTTGTACTGCGTGCACCAATCTAGAATCGTCTTCGCTGCGATCCGTTTCTCTCCATAGTGCGGAACCCAATGCATGCGCGTTGACACCTCCTTCAGGTACGATGTCCGATCCACCTGCCCATTGACTAACGGTGCGATCAATCCATACCGAAATAGGGCGATTTCTTGTCTCACCGATTCGTCCATCAGGGTTTCCTCCTTCTTCGATTTTGCGGAAGAACCAACAGGTTCGTCCTGCCTTCATCATAACCCATCACTTTCCACTCGTCGACGCAAAAGGTTTGTGGAATCGATTGCTTTTGGAAATAGATCCAAAAAGAAACAAATTAGGCACCGAATCTATTCGCTAAAAAATGGGTAGATTGTTCATTCCACATCGCTTGGATGAGTTTTTCCAAACAGACCTCCTCCATTTTTTGAATCCACTCCTGTGCTTGAACGAGTGGTTCATCGGACAACCCAAGAATTCGCTTCCCTTTGGTTTGAAAAAACCAACGAAGCCACGGTAAGTTGGAGAGTAGTCGACGCATATAAAAATAGACTCCTTGTCGGGTAGGAAAGAACCTTGACGAACGTGTCCCCTTGTCTAAGAGAAACGAGAGGCGCTCGTTGATGCATGGGAGGATCGTCCAAATCGTGTATTGGAAATAAGGGAAGAGAAACGTGGGAAGCACCGTAACCGTCTTTTGGCATATCGTGCATCGATAACGAGCAATCCAAATCCGATAGGCTTCTTGTCCCATTAATGCATTTCGTTCATAATAGCCGTGACGGTAAAGGGTTCGCTTGACTTGGCAATGTGGACAACGATGGATCGACGGAAAAGCATTCTGTTTTCCTAAGTCCGCATAGGTTTGCACATCGATTCCAAAGTCGTACAATCGAATCACGGTCTCGTTCTCCCCCTCCGAAACAATTTACTAAAAATTTAGCACACTCTTTCAGAAAAGGGGAGAAGAACATCCCGAAGGAATTTGCAAAAAAGAAGGCTTTTTATGCGGAGATAAAATGATAATTTACAATATTTACAGAGTCACGAAGAACACAAAGATATTTAAAAGAGATGCTAACTGAACAAGGGTATAACGTTGTTTTGTTTAACGGTCAAAATTCAGATTCAGATGCAAAAAGAATCTATGAATGGTGGATTAAGAAACACAAATACGATGATAAAATTACCGGATCAAAAAATGCTGATATGAGGGCAGCGTTAGTTGAGTATTTTCGTGATTATGCTGATATCATGGTTGCGACGGAATCTGCTTCGGAAGGAATAAACCTACAGTTTTGTAGTTTAATAGTAAATTATGATTTACCATGGAATCCTCAAAGGATAGAACAAAGAATTGGAAGATGTCATCGTTATGGACAAAAATATGATGTAGTTGTGATAAATTTTTTGAATCAAAAGAATGCTGCAGACCAAAGAGTTTATGATTTACTTTCAGAAAAGTTCAAGCTGTTCGAAGGATTATTTGGTTCATCTGATGAAATTTTGGGTTCGTTGGAGTCCGGAGTTGACTTTGAAAAACGGATACAAGAAATTTATCAGAACTGTAGAACTGCAGAAGAGATTGATGATGCATTTAACAGGTTACAAGAAGAATTGGACGAACAAATACGAATTAAAATGCAAGAAACACGTATAAGTTTAATGGAAAACTTTGATGACGAAGTAAGGGAAAAGTTAAGAGATAATTTTGAACAGACAACTATACAGTTGAATAAATTAGAGAGATTTTTATGGAATCTTTCAAAAATTGAGGGTCAAAGAGAAGCGGTATTTGATGATAATTCATTAAGCTTTATTAAAGATAAGAAAAAGTATCAATTGATGTCCCAAATAAAAAAGGAAGAAAGTACTAATAATGTTGTTCACTATCGGTTATCCCACCCTTTAGCTGAAAAATGGGTTAAACAAGCCAAGGGTAGGGTGTTAATACCAAAAGAGGTTACCTTTAGATATTGTGATTATCAAGGGAAGATTAGTGTTATCGAATCTTTAGTTGGAACTGGAGGCTGGCTTCATTTAGATTTGCTAAATGTAGAGTCTGTCGAAAATGAACAGTATCTAATATTTTCAGCTGTAGACAATAATGGTAACCAGATTGAACAAGATATTTGTGAAAAATTATTTTTATTACCAGCAATAGAACATGAAGAAATTGAAATACCTAATTCTATAAATAATACACTTCAATATATCAAAGAATGTCAGGTAGAAGCGGTATTAAACAGTATAATGGAACGAACTGCAGAATATATGGATTCAGAATTAGAAAAATTAGATAGATGGGCTAAAGATTTAAAATTAAAACTTGAAGCGGAAATTGATGAACTTTCTGTAGAAATTGATTATCTAAAAAAGGAATCAAAATCAATTCGAAATTTACAAGAAAAACTAGAAATGAATAAGAAAATTAAAGAACTCGAAAAGAAACGGAATGATATGAGAAGAAATTTATATGATCAGCAGGATCAAATAGATGAACAAAAAGATATCTTATTTGAAGAAATTGAAGCTAAACTCCAGCAAAAAGTTACTAACTGTAGATGAGCAAATTCACTAACATAAATTTACATCCGAACAAAAAAGGAGACATGAACCCGATTCCTTGATTAGAATAGATGTGTCACCAAACCATTCTCAAGGAGGTTCATGTCTCATGAATAGACTACCACATCACCAAGGAATCGACAAGTTTTTCGCAATGTTGGGGCTGGCCCTTTATTTCTCTAAGCCGGTCATGAAGCATCTCGTTCATATTATCGATGCGCTGACAACGAAAGGATTTGTGGGAACCTTGACCGATCTGCATCATGAGAGCTTTCATCCCAACCATCGAACGACACTGAGCCATTTTTTCACGAAAAGCCCTTGGGATGAAGAAATCTTGCTTCGCAAACTCCAGCAGTGGATGCTTCGTCATGTGGAACGAACGGCCAAGCGAAAGAATCACCCCATTTTTGTTTCGATCGATGATACGATCTGCCGAAAAACGAAGCCTTCGTCACAGGCGAAACACGCTATTGAAGGGTGTAATTGGCATTATTCTCACGCGGACAAAAAGTCGATTTGGGGACACTCTCTCGTCTGGCTCATGGTTCATACGATGACGCAAGCCTTTCCCTTTGCGTTTCGCCTCTACGACAAGGCGGATGGGAAAAGCAAGGGTCAATGGGCCATCGAGATGCTTTCTTCTTTGGATGTGCACGGTTCTGTTTATGTGCTGATGGATTCTTGGTACCCATCGAAAACACTCGTGGAAGCCTGCCTGAAAAAAGGATTCCACGT
Source organism: Aeribacillus sp. FSL K6-2833 (assembly GCF_037965815.1). Lineage (GTDB taxonomy): Bacteria > Bacillota > Bacilli > Bacillales > Aeribacillaceae > Aeribacillus > Aeribacillus composti. The sequence continues at coordinate 444,579 of NZ_CP150189.1, forward strand.
CATTGCGATGCTCAAGACGAATCGGGTTCTTTATCCAAAAGGCATCGCCATCCAAGCCAAACAGTTTGCCCGCTATATCGAACCGAACGACACCCATCTCGTCACGGTGGGAGAAGAGCGTTATCGCGTGTATCGCTACGAGGGAGCGCTGAAAGGTCTCGATGATGCCGTTGTGTTGTTGGCTTGGAAAGCCGATCAGCCGATGACACCTGAACATCTTCACTGCGTCTTGAGCACCGACCGGGAGCTAAGCGATGAAGAGATCTTGCGCTACTATGCCCAGCGTTGGTCGATCGAATGCTTTTTTCGACAAGCGAAAGACCAGCTGAAGCTCGATGGGTACCGCGTTCGTCAACGTCGGGCGGTGAAACGGTATTGGATCTTGGTGCAACTCGCTTATGTGTACAGTATGGTCGAATCCAACAGCGATTTCTCTACCGGGCTTGACTTCCTTCGAAAGAAGAAAGGACATAGCCTCGTGGAGTTTATTTACGATGCAGCGAAACAAGATATTCCCATTGATGTCGTTAAAAAACAGCTTCATGTGGCATAAGGGGTACTCCGTTTGTCTCTTTTTACATGGTAATTATTGTAATGAAAATTGCTCAACTACAGTTAATAAGTAGTCTTTATCAATCTGTTTTTTTATTGTTTTAGTTAATGTAACATAACTGATGTTAGACTAAAAAGTAGACACTAATAATAGACTAAAAAATGAGGTTCTACATGACAAAAAAACAAAGGCGGTACGAGGAAGACTTTAAACGTCAAACTGTTCGTTATATTTTGGAGGAAGCAAAAAAGAGCATATTTGAGTATATAGAAATATTTTACAACAATAAACGTATTCTCTCCGCAACAGAGTATTTTTCGCCATCCGAATACGAACGTATGTACTATAAAAAGGGAGCTTAATGAACATATTATATAGAATAGTTAGACCAGAAAATTTACCTTTTAAAAATAATTAGGAAACGTCGTAATTATTTTTAAAAGACCACCAAGCGATAGCGCGCTAGCTGCTAAAAAAGTTTATAAATTTTTGTGTCTACTTTATTGACCTAATATCAGATATTAAATTGATTCAAGAGGAAATAGAAAGAACAAATGAAGATAATAAGCTCATAGAGTTTGGAACCTTTGATGTGACTTATAAAGGAAAACAGACAAAAATACGAATTCAAGTTGAAATACAAATTGAAGACGAGGATAAAGAGGTAGTTATGTATATATAGTAGTCAAGAATTAGTAGATATTATAGATAAGGAAATGTTGAAGGTAGAGGGACAAAGGGAATTTTAATAAGTCAATAACTTGCTGTACAAAACTATTCACAGCTTGAAATAAAATATTTTACTCCAAAAAATAATAACCTTAAAATGTAGATTAAACTAAGCGCTAAGTGATCCCCTCCATAATAGGTGGAAATTATTTTACGTTTACAATTCACAGCATCTTATAGTCAAAAGTACAATTGAAAATAGGAAAAAAGTAAAAAATATGAGTTTCGTAGTAAAACTTTATTTTAGCTAGAATGAAAGAAGGGGTCATTACACATATAAGGAAAAAGAAAGAGAAGAGGAAACAGAAAAAGGAGGAATCTGTAAAGAAAACTAAAAAATTGATAAAAGAAATACTGAGTAATAAATTTACGAACCTGTTTAGTGAAATTTTGTCTATTTATATTAATTTTGTTACTAAAAAGAGCATTAGACCTTATTATTGAAAACATTAATAAATATATAACTCCGGTATTTAGAAGTAAACCGGTAAGATTAAAAGTTGACCATTTTAAGGTAAACACTGCTAAATCGATTTATCTGCGATTACCACTCAAGACATGTGGAATGTGTGGCGAAGATGGTTTTAAAAAAAGAATTATAATAGGTCTTCTTTTTATGAATTATGTTATTGTATTGCCAAATACGGCTACTTCAATATTCAATCATTTGTTGATCAGCATGGATGATCGGCTTACTCCTTGTTTCTAAAAGAAAATATAATCAAAGATAAAAACAAAAGGGCCGTCATGTGGGAGTGCTTGGAAGAGATTGTGTTGAGGGAAAAATTAAGCAGAGGGAGCCGGAAATCCGTAAAGATTTTCGGAGCTCCCTCTGCTTTTATTTCGATTTAGTCAATGAAGAAAATTCAGGAATTGCCTCATGAAAGGACAGGAACTTTTAAAATTGTATTTTGATTATTTGTTGGCTAATCCATTCAACCAATTTTTGGTTGGGAATGGGTGTGTGAAAAGAGTTTCCGTTCAAACTATATAGAATATTTCTTGATTGATCACGATTGCTTTTCAATCAAATCGAACAATTCTTCTTTACTTAAATTAGCTTGATGAAAAAGAGAAAGAATTAAGGATTCATAGGACATGAATTGGATTATTCTCCCGCACTTTAAGATACAAGGCATCTCAATTAAAAAAGGGTAATGAGTTTGTAGGGGTTTCATTCTAAATTCATGGACTAAAGGATCTAGTTTTTTGCAAAGGGCTGAAACAGTGGATTTCGAGAATTTCTTGCCACATAATTGTTCTGTAATTTTTTGTACTTTCCGAGTTGAAACACCGTTTACCACTATTTCCATCATTGCAAGCAATAATGCTTGTTCGCTATGCTGATAGCGTTCAAAGAGATCGGTACTAAATTTGCCATTACGATGTCGTGGTACGTGTAAGTGACAAATATGAAATTTTGTGTAAATAATGGTAATATATGGACGATATATATAATGAGGGTCAATTATTCTATGGGCTGGTGAATCCTCAAAAATAACATTTGAAAGGGGGTGCTCATATGAAAGCAAAGAGGTTAATCAGTTTATTGCTTGTGATGGTCGTAGTATTTTTCATGACAACAACCGCATTCGCCGCTTCGTCATCGAAAACATTCACCTCATCCTCTGGAACAATCGGTTCAATGAGTCTGTATCTTGACCCGGGTGAGAGTGGTTCCTCGTCTATTGCTACAATTAATGTCTCCGGATTACCGGCAGATGCGGTCATTACAAAGGTCGTTGCTGATTGTAACACGATGTCGTATTCTGGCGCAATCCTGTCAAACAGATTGTATATAACAACCAGTAACATTTCCGGATGGACATCGGCACCATGGGGATCTGGTAACAAAACAGAAATTTCTGCAGGATTGATTGGCACGCTTGCGAATGGCACATATCAACTTTACTATACGGGAACCAACGTCAGCAGTTTGTCTCCCGGTTATAAAACATATAAAAATATAAAGCTGACGGTGTACTACAACTACTAAACAACATCTTAAACCCGGATAGGTAAGTAGTGGTTATCTCCAGATATTTTCCAGCAAAGTATCTGGCGAAATCCTATGCAAAGGAGTGAATGGAAAATAAGTCGTATAAAACCATTAGATGTCAACTTAATCAATATATTGCTTGGAACAAAAATTGACAATAGGCTGCGGATGAATGGCTTTCCGTCCCCTGACTTTACCAGGTTCGATTTCTGCACGAAAACAGCCCCTGCCATGAGTGAAGAAGAATTCAGAGAGGCTATTATTGAACAGGCAAAAAAAGATGCCGCCAAAGGTATCTGTGGCGGTGAATCTGCGGGCTACAGAAATCTTATGAAAAGCTATATTTCCGTTGTGTCTCCAGATAGAAAAGGTATTATCGCAAAAGCATCCCAAAGTTTTGCCGGCAAAGGCCGAATATCCTTTGTGGAGTTCAAAGATGCAGGTAATAATGTCATTGCCCATTATTCACAAAATAATGGTTGGACAATGGTGATGACAAAAGCAGAAATGGCACGAACTAGTGAGTTTAGCGCAATATACGTTGAAGCATGGCGCGAGGCATATTATGGGAAAGGCAATACTATCGATGGTGCTGCCATCTCATCGGGAAGTACATTCAGCGTATCTGTTTAATCTCACCAGTTTCTATTCAATTTTCGGGCGGGGGTGTCCGATAAGTCCCTAAAATGAAGCAAGTGGAGAAAAACAATGCGTTTCTCTCCACTTGCTTTTATATTTTTTCGATTTTTATCTGAAAGTAGCTTTTTGGAAATGGATTAGCAGTTTACTACCGCGGTGGAACCTCACACCACTCACTAAAGTGGCGTGCTTCTCCACGTTTCTATGAGAATTTCCTGCTTCATCACATCGCAGCCTATCTCTACAGGCTTCGATCCACTCCTGCATTGATTGCGTAAAATATGCTTCGAGAATTCTCTACTGGCTGTACAATCTTTTTTAGAAAAATACTCTGTCAAACAATGACAAAAACAATTCCTGCTCCTATGAGTCAGGAGTTTCTTTGTTGTATTTTCTCCCTTTTTGTGACAAAAAACGGATTTACCGAAACATAGACCCTATATATAGAAGTTAGTAGTTTGTTTCGACATAGAGTGAAAAACCACGTCCAGAAATGACAGACATCACACCACTGCTGGCGAGAAAACCAAACAAAGGAACAAATTCAAAAAACAATTAGAACTGTTTGTTAAAATTATCTATTTTGTGTTTTGGGAGGCAGATTATTGAAAAAAAGACACATCGTTTAACTGATATGTCTTTTGCGAATAGGTTTCTATAAAATGCAATAGGCTTTCCCTTTTGCGATTCTCTCTTAATTTTTCTTCTCCTCTATGAAAAAAGAGATGGTGATTTTTTCTGGTTTACGGTTTTTGAGTGATAGAACCGATCTTTTTATCTATTATTAACGTTTTCAATAGGAAATTGAAATTGGAATTATCCAATAGTTTAGAAGGAGAAGAAAATGATGAATGAGGAAAAAATGAAAATGATTGAGTTGGCTGTGAAAGATTTGGTTTTGTAATGCACAAATTCAGGACACAAAACGGTCTTCTTTAATTGGATTATGTCAAAAATTATTTGAAAAAGCTCATCGGCCGGGATTCGATTCATCCTCAGTATCTAACGGGAGAGATAGTAACCTTCTGCACAGCACAGCAAGCACGGCAACATTTTTTTAGGAGAAACAGCAAAGTGGGAGTATTTTTTACAAGAAAATATGCATCCAGTCCCATCATTAGACAAGAATGCTGGAACGATCATGTTCCTAATTGGAACAATAAAAAGGGAACCATTTTCAAAACACCCGGGAAACCGTCAATCCTGTCAAACGGAGAAGGAACAAAAAAGGATTAAAAGCAAATGATAGTTTTTGATAAACTTTAAAAAAAACCATCCCAAGAATGCTGGCGTCATAACAGCATTCTTGGGATTTGTTTGTAAAACATAGAATATTGGGAAAATTTTTGTTATGGGACAACTGAAGCTTTAAAACAGCAGAAATCCAATGGAGATCGGGATAAAACTGAAAATTAGAATCATGACGCAAAATCCCATAATATCTCGGATGTGGAGGCCTGCGATCGCTAAAATGGGAAGCGCCCAAAACGGCTGGATCATATTTGTCCAAGCATCTCCCCAGGCTACCCCCATTGCTGTTTTGGCCGGATCTGCTCCCAATTCCATTGCTGCCTGAATCATAATCGGTCCTTGAACCGCCCATTGCCCGCCCCCGGATGGAACAAAGATATTGATTAAGCCAGCACTAAGAAAGGAGAGGTAAGGCAAGGTTTGTTCGGTCGAAACACTGACGAACCATAATGCGATTTGCTCAGACAATCCTGAATGAATCATCATTCCCATAATTCCAGCATAAAAGGGAAACTGGATGATAATCCCACCGGCGTTTTTAACGCCGTTCGCTACCGTATCCAGAAACCTTTTCGGTGTTTGATGAAGCAAAATTCCAAGGAAAAGGAAAATAAAATTGACGATATTAATGTTTAGGTTAAATCCGTTTACAGCAAAATGATAAACAATAAATGCAATTCCCATAATGCCGATGATCAGGGATATTGTCCGACTGTTTTCCAATTTTTCTGCTGGTGTCATAGGTGTCACATGTTCTACTGCTGCTGCTTCTTCATTTGGAATCACCCATTTCGTTCGATCTTCGAGCTGGCTCTCTGCATTTTTTAACAAATAACGGTTAAACAGCGGCAAGGTGATCAAAAGGGCAATAACAATAAATAAATTTGTCGGGCTAAAAAGGGTTTTCGTCACTGGGATCACACCCATGGATTCCTCCAAAAAGTGGCCCGGGGTTGCAATGGTAAGTGGGATCGAACCGGAAAATCCCCCGTGCCAAATGAGGAATCCGCTGTATGCACTGGCAATTAAAATACGGTAGTCGACGGATGGAACATGCTTGGCAACATGTATGGCAAACAAAGCGCCGATCACCAGCCCGAAACCGTAATTAATCAGGCAGGCGATTAATGAAACAATGGTTACAAGCATGACGGCATGGGCAGGGGTGCGTGCAAAGGTGCTTACTTTCGCCAAAAACCTTTTAATGACGGGAGTGTTTGCTAATATATAGCCGGTTACAACCACAAGGGTCATCTGCATGGTAAATTCCAGTAAATCCCAAAAACCTAAACCCCAATGGGTGACCATGTCCACTGGACTGTTGTCTGTAAAGAAAACACCTAATAAATATACTAAAAACGTTAAAATAATGGCGAACAGCAAGGCATCAGGCAAATAACGCTGCACCACCCGGTTGAAAAAGGATGTAAGTGTCTTCAATGGTTTCTCCTCCCTTTAGCAAATAATAAATTCTGTTTGTTTTTTCCACCGGTTCCGTTAAAAAATAAGAGCAAGTAAATGAGTACATAATGGAATCGCTTTCAAAACTCCTTTTTGCATCCGCTTACATAAAAGTTTACACAGGGACAAAAGGTAAAGTAAAATAAATAAAATGAATCTTATTTATTACATTTGGGAATAAAAAGGGGGATTCGATGGAACTTCGGGACATTCAATCCTTTATTGAGGTGGCCAATCATCAGAGTTTTACAAAAGCTGCGGAGCACTCCTATTTATCCCAGCCGTCATTAAGTAAAGCCGTGAAAAAGCTGGAAGAGGAATTTCATATGGAACTATTGGAACGATCCACGAGGCATATTCAATTGACGGATGCAGGAAAAGTTGTTTATGAACAGGGAAAAAAGTTAATGAATATTTTGGAAGAAACGAAAATGCTGCTGGATGAACTGGCAAACGTCGCCATTGGAGAAATTAAAATCGGCATTCCTCCCCTTATTGGAACGTTGTTTTTCCCTTCCATTGCCGGAAACTTCCATCAACAATACCCGAATGTCAAATTGGAGTTGGTGGAGGTTGGCGCAAGGGTGGTAGAGCAGCTGGTAGAAGAGGGGGAAATTGATGTCGGCATTGTGGTTCTGCCGGTGGATGAATCCATTTTTCACATTTCTTCTTTTTTTACGGATGAATTTGTCCTTTTTATCCACAAGGATCATTCTCTGGCCTGCAAACAAAGGGTGTCCGTCAAAGAATTGGAGAAGGAAAGCTTTATATTATTTGCAAAAAACTTTACGTTGCATGAATTTATTATTAACACCTGCAAAAATTCTGGTTTTACCCCGAATATCGCCTATGAAAGTTCCCAATGGGATTTAATTTTGGAGCTTGTTTCATCAAAAATGGGGATCACATTGCTGCCGAAAGTGATAGGCGGAAAACAAAATAATCCGGATATTGTTATTATTCCCTTGAAAGAAAAGGTTCTTTGGCATCTTGGTATTATCACGAAAAAGGGTCGGTACCGCTCCTTTGCTTTGAAAAAATTGCTGGAGATGCTTACGGAACAAGAAAAGTGAAATCTATACATTCCATTTCGAGTAACGTTGTATTTCAATGAATAAATAAACCGTTTCCTAATGATGGAAAGTACCTTAGGACGGAAATTCCTTGGCTGCAGTCTTTCATTTTTTGTACAAAAGATATAATAAACATATAAATTGGTGGTGAATGAAAAAGTTATCCATACGACGAACATTGATAACCGTCTTTAAACGATTCTCTGTCAGGGGGACCAGCCGATTCAGCGGCACTAACTGTATCCACTCTGAGCCGCCAACTCAAGAGCGGATTACTTTTTTTAAAAAAGACAGTATTGGTCCATCCACCCCCAGAGGAAATAGCGAGCATGAGAGATTCAAATAATGTCAAGGCATCCCCTTTCCTTCAGGGAGTGTCGATCCACCCTTGAGTTTTTCGTTTCTAGCAACTGCGTAAGAGGCATTCACACCATAATTAGGCCCCACACATAGATATACCAAACGAGTTTATTTAAAAATGAAAACAGGGTAACCTCATTCAATAATTTATGGTACCCCGTGGAAGGATAGAAATCTTATTTTACCTTACAGTTTTATGCTGAAATTATTTTCAGCTGTTTCAATATGATGATCGTATAACGAACGTTTTCTCGTATCCGGAACTAACAGACTTAAAATAAGGGATAATATAATGCCTCCCATCATAAATCCGCCAAAGACCCATGGGGAAGGACCGAAGGATTCGGCCATTGTTGTCCAAATCATCGGACCGAAACCAACAATGGCGGCTGCCACTTGATACCCGAAGGATAAACCTGTGTAGCGAACCTTTGCCGGAAATAATTCGGAGAATAAGGTGCCCTGTGTTGCGAAAATCGATGCCCAGATGATTCCCAGCATCACGCCTTGCATGATGTATAACCAGGAAGCGCCCTCGTCAACCAATGAAAAATAAGGGATAGATAAGATAAACAATAAAATTAATCCGACAATATAAATAAGTTTTCGACCAATATAATCAGACAAGTATCCTACAACCGGAATGGTGATAATCATAGTTGCGCAGCCAATGGTAAGGGCTGTTAGTGCCACTTGGTTGGAATACCCCAAGTACACCGTAGAATAAGAAAGAATAAATGACATTAAGAATACATTGAAAAATCCGTCCCCAATTTTTAAACCGATAGCATGCAAAACACTTTTCCAATTCGTTTTGAACGTTTCCAAAAATGGTATTTTCGCAATTGCTCCAGCTTCCTTTTGTTGTTTGAAGGCAGGAGTCTCTTCAATTCCGCTTCGGATCCAGAGTGCGAGTCCAATCAGAACGACACTAAATAAGAACGGAATCCTCCATCCCCATGCCAAAAATTGTGTATTAGAAGTAAAATAACTAATAACCGTTAAGCTTAATGAACCGAGAACTAAACCGATGGGTACACCTAACTGGGGAATGGAGCCATACAGTCCGCGAAGGCCTTTCGGGGCATATTCGGTGGCCAACAGAACAGCTCCACCCCATTCACCCCCAAGGGAAATACCTTGGATGAGCCTTAAAAGGACGAGTATAATCGGCGCCCAAATACCAATTTGCTCATAAGTAGGAAGAAGACCAATCAAAAATGAACTTCCGCCCATTCCAATAAGTGTAAATATTAAAGCGGCCTTTCTTCCCATCTTATCACCAAAATGACCGAAGATAATGCTGCCGATAGGTCTGGCTGCATAGCCAATTCCAAAGGTTGCAAAAGAAAGTAATAGTCCTACAGCCGGATCATGACTTGGAAAGAATAGAAATGAAAACACAAGTCCCGTAGCAGTACCATATAGGTAAAAATCATACCATTCAATGACAGACCCTGATAAGCTGGCAAACAAGATACGGATTTTGTTCATAAAAATACACCCCTCATCTCACATATCTAATAATCAAATTCAAATTCTCTTTTTGAGGGAATTCACGGTTATTTCATTATCGCTTGCACTGGAACGGCGGAATTTCATTAACGACATTCCGAGGTTTAACATGTTGGAAAAGCAGGTTCATAAAGGTAAATTGAATGATTTTAAAGTACATTTTCGGATTTCCTCAACAAATGTTTTTGAATTTTTCCGACAGACGTTCTAGGAAAGTCCTTCACAAACTCGATGGTATTCGGTATTTTAAATTTTGAAAGACGGTTCCGGCAATGTTCAATCAGCTCCTGTTCCGTCGTTTGTCTGCCTTCTTTTAAAATTACAAACGCTTTAATGGCCTCATCCCGCATCTCATCAGGCACGCCGATGACAGCGGCTTCATACACGTCCGGATGTTCCATGATTACATTTTCTACTTCCATTGCCGCTACGTTTTCTCCAGCACGTTTGATCATATCCTTTTTCCGATCAACGAAGTAAAAATAACCGTTTTCTGTCATAATGGCGTTGTCCCCTGTATACAGCCAGCCGTCTTGAATAGTTTCGTTGGTTGCCTTTTCATTTTTGAAATACCCTTTCATAATAGTGCGCCCCGGAATGCCTTTTACAATGATCTGACCGGGTTTGTTGACCGGTACTTCTTTTCCCGCTTCATCCACAAGTTTGACTTCGGCGCTGAGGATGGGCTTTCCGATTCCGGTATTATCCTTTTGCCCATATAATGGATTCATTAATGGCGGTGCTACAGTTTCTGTCATTCCGTATAGCTGCAACAGCGGTACATTGTATTTTTGTTCAAATTCCTGCAGTTGTTCAGGCGTGACCGATTGGGCAAAGATGATTAAGCGGAGAGGATTTTCTTTGTCTGCCTCATCAAAACGCTGTGCTAAAATCATGCGGATGGGAGCTGCAAACAATGAACCGACTGTTGCATGCAATCTCTTTGCCTGCTTAAAATATTGGGAAGCACTGAACCGTTCCGTGATGGCAACACTTGCTCCAACGGTTAAGGCAGGCATAAACAGATAGTATTGGCCATTGCCATGAAAAAGAGGAAGTACGATCAAAGCCCTGTCTTCTGGGGTAAAGTTCAGGGTCTTCGAAACAGCCTCGCCAGTATAAAGATAATTGGCATGAGTAATCATGCATCCCTTCGGCTTAGAAGTTGTTCCCGAAGTATACATGATGGAGACAATATCATCGCTTTTGAGGGATATAGGAGGAATGTCTCCCTCTGCTTTTTCAATTAAATGATCCATGCTTATTTCTTTGTATAGATCATTTTTGCAGCGGCTTAACAATATTTTTTTAAGATTTGGCAATTTGCTTTGAATTGATTGAAACTTTTCCAAATACCCCTCTTCTGTAATTAGGAGAACCGATTCCGAGTGGGCGATGTAATATTCCATTTCATTTGCAGTCGAGAGGATGTTTGTTGGTACCATAACCGCACCGACTCTAGCTAATGAAAACCAGCAGACAATGAAGTCAGAACCATTTGGAAGATGGAGAGTAACCCGGTCGCCTTTTTGAATCCCTAAATCCAAAAGTACTCGGCTGAATTTATTCACTTTTTGCAAAAACGTCTGATAAGTATACATGGTGGTTTTTTTGTTATTATCTTCAAAGACAAGAAATGGTTTATCTCCGTGCAACCTGCATTTTTCATGAAGCAAATCGATTATCGTTCTTTCTCCAATAATATCCATAGATTTCACCCCCTATAGTAAACGCTTACATAAAAAATAGACTGTAGTCTTTATAGACCATAGTTTATTTCAATACATTTGATTTGTCAATAATATTTTGTTAATTTAGAATATTTTGTATAATAGGTTTTCCAAGACCATTAGATATAATAAAAGACAAGTTGAGCTAGGAAAAAAGGGGATTTTTTTATGACATTAAATGCAAAGCAAAAAAAAGCGCTTAAAACCAAAAAAAGAATTTTGGAAACAGCTTTGGAGCTGTTTAGTCAAAAAGGATATAACCAAGTCACTGTGGATGAAATCGTCGAGAAAAGCAAAACGTCGAAGGGAGCCTTTTACGGGCATTTTGCTTCGAAGTCAGAAATTTTTTTGGAAAAGTTTAAGGAAATTGATAACTTTTATGATGAATTTTGCAAAACATTGCCGAATGATTTATCTGCTAAGGAAAAAATTATACGTCTTTCCATCACACAAATGAAGTATTTGAAAAACGATTTAGGGAAAGAGTTAATGCAAACGATTTATATGAATCCCCAAAGCGCCAAGTTTCTGGCGGATACGAATCGAAGATTATATCACATTCTTGAAAATTACTTACAAGAGGGACAGGAAAAAGGGGAGTTCACCGAAGATTTTTCAATACAAGAGCTGGCCATGATCATTTCCAGGTGCATGCGGGGAACTTTATATGATTGGTTTATTTTCGAAAAAGAACTAGATCCGGTCATCGAGATTGAAAAGATGCTTCAAGCGGTTTTTCAAGGAATTGAAAAATATTGATTCAAAAAATTACTAGAGCTTCAGGATCATAGGAAATTACTTATCCTTGATATGAAATTGAGCCATACTGATCATCCTTTTCTTCCTCTCTTATGTTTGAATGTTCTGACACTTCCAATCATAAGAGAGGTTTTGAAAATTGGGAAATCAAGTGGCTCATTTTTTATGTGGTCGCTCCTCTGTAAAGTGACTTAATATTAAATGATCAAATTCAAACATACATCCTATATGTAAAAATTTGTGTTTTTTTGCATAGAGTGAAAAACCACGCCAAAAAATGACAGAACATCATCACTGCTGGCAAGATAAGCAAACAAAGGAATAAATCCTAAAAAAACAATTGGAACTGTTTGTTCAAATTATCTATTTTGGGAGGCAGAATAAGTGACTGATTTTATAATTGAGTGACATGTTCATCATCTGTTGTTTGAAGATATGATTTATCTGTTTTATTTTGTGCAACTGTTCGCGTTTGCATCAACGTAAAAATTTTCGATATCCCCCTTTAACCAAGATATATCCCATAAAGAGCTCTATTTGACTGCTTATGGATTCTTTTTTGATCTTCTTTATCGGTAGAAACTCTTATTTAAACAGCACATCTCATTCGTTCAGGTGATATCTGGCGATTGGTAAATAATAGGATATGTTGGTGGAGTAAAATGATTCATTTTCAAGAAAAAATTAATTTTAGCGGTCTGGTTGTATAAAGTTGATATAGAATCTGTAAATCTATAAATAATCGTGATGGACTTTAATTAGAAATACTAATAATGAACTATACTTAAATAATGATATACTATAATTAAGATATAACTGTTGTAGAAAAGGCGTGTGGCGAAAGCCATGTAGAGCTTTGAATTAGGCAGGTCGCCTGCATCCTTTCTACAAATATTGGGGGATAAGGATGGGGAAAAATGAGTAGCAGACAAACTAACACAGACGTTATTTTAATTGGTGCCGGAATTATGAGTGCGACTTTAGGGACACTGTTGAAAGAATTAGCGCCGGAATGGGAAATTAAAGTGTTTGAAAAGCTCAACAAACCAGGAGAAGAAAGCTCTAATGAATGGAATAATGCAGGAACGGGGCATGCTGCACTATGTGAGCTTAACTACACACCCGAGAAACCGGATGGATCTATTGATATTAGCAAAGCTATAAAAATTAATGAACAGTTCCAAGTTTCCAGACAGTTTTGGTCTTACCTTGTAAAAAACAATCTAATACAAAATCCGCAGGAATTCATCAGACCGCTGCCCCACATGAGTTTAGTCCAAGGGGAAAATAATGTGAGATATTTAAAGAAACGTTTTGAAGCGCTATCAAACAATCCATTATTCCAAGGAATGGAATTTTCTGATGACCCGGAAAAACTGAAAGAATGGATTCCGCTTATAATGGAAGGACGTACATCGAATGAACCGATCGCAGCAACCAAAATCGACTCAGGTACGGATGTTAACTTTGGAGCTTTAACACGCATGTTATTTGACTACTTAAAAGAGAAAGAGGTCGAAATATACTACAAGCATAGTGTTAAGGATATTAAACGCACAAGCGACGGTTTGTGGGAATTGAAAGTGAAGGATCTCAATAGCGGTTCAGTTGAAATCCATAAGGCTAAATTCGTATTTATTGGAGCCGGCGGGGGAAGTCTGCACTTGCTTCAAAAATCTGGTATTCCAGAAGGTAAACATATTGGTGGTTTTCCTGTAAGCGGATTATTTATGGTATGTAATAATCCAGAAGTTGTAGAGCAGCATCATGCAAAAGTTTACAGTAAAGCTAAAATTGGTGCACCTCCTATGTCAGTTCCGCACCTTGATACACGGTATATCGACAACAAAAAAACATTGCTCTTTGGACCGTTTGCAGGCTTCTCGCCTAAGTTCTTAAAAACTGGTTCAAATTTGGATTTGTTTGCTTCCGTAAAACCGCACAATTTCGTAACTTTGTTGGCATCAGCCTTTAAAAACTTTTCTTTGGAAAAATACTTGATCGAGCAGCTTCTGTTAACGAAAGAAAAGCGCATGAATGAGCTGCGTGAATTTATCCCGACGGCTAAATCAGAGGATTGGGATATAGTCGTCGCAGGCCAACGTGTGCAAATTATCAAAGATACTGAAGCTGGCGGTAAAGGAACGATTCAATTTGGTACAGAAGTTGTTACGGCTGCAGATGGCTCGATCGCTGCATTGCTCGGTGCTTCTCCTGGAGCTTCTACTGCTGTACACGTAATGCTTGAAGTAATTAAAAAATGCTTTCCTCAACATCTGAATAAATGGGAACCGAAAATTAAAGAAATGATTCCTTCTTATGGTGTGTCACTAGTGGAAAACCCGGATCTTTTCCATGAACTTCATACTTCAACAGCAGAGACGCTCGGTCTAAACGGACAAGAACCGATCTCTGGTGTAAACGAAAAAGAACCGGTTTATAGCTAATTTCTTGGATGAGAAACAAAGGTGTGGAATGAATAAAGTTTAAAACAGCCACTTTTCATCAGTGGATAATTGTTTCTATAATAAAGAAAAGAGACTGATAAGTCAATGATTTTAAAGCAGAGATAATATAAAAAAATTGCAGAATAATAGAATATAATTGAAAATAATCCGTTTTTAAAAATTTTTTGTTGTCACGACGAAAAAAAGAGGGATGTCTAATAAGTCGTTTTTTCGATTTATAGACCTCCCCTTTAATGTTTTAGTAACGTTTATATATTGATGTTTATGTGTTTTTTGTTTTAATGACGTTTTGATTTTTGATATGCCTCCCCATTAGGTAGACAGATTAAAAAATAAAAATCTGTTTATCTTCATGGGGAGTTTTATTATGATAACCAAAAGAGTTTATCCTTACGGTGTTACACACATGCGGAATTTGAATGGAAAGCCATTTTGACAATAAAGAGCTTGCTCTGCCGCAGCCTTAAAAGCATTGTAAAACTTGTGTTCGTAAAAAGACACCTGTCTTGGATAAAATTTAAACTTATTTATCAAGATTGACAACAATATTGTCACGTAAAAAATACATGTTAGGAGCTGATTTCGTTTGACTTCATAAACGTGTGTTTTTTTGTTGTGAACTTTTATATTAAAATAGTTTTTTAAAATAATGAATGAATATTATCTTGGCTAATGGAGTATCTGATACGAAAGCCGGACAAGTAGAGAAACAATTAAATAGTGATAGTGTGCCGGAAATTCAATTTTTCATCTGGTGGAGACAGCGGAGCCATATCGTCATATGTTGTGCTGCGGATCAGGCGCTTTGCTATTGGCCATCATCTTTTTAAATGAATTGATAGAGAAGCGTTTTGAAAAAAGATGAATATTTCTTGCGGGTATTATTGAAAATGATAATTGTTATCAAATATAATAATGTATAATCACAATGAAAGGAGTAATGTGAGTGTTTGTTCAAATAAAAACTATTTTAGTGACAGAAGGACATGCCGATCGAATTGTTGATCGCTTCACTTCACAGGGAATAATCGAACAGCAGCCGGGTTTTATCGATTTAAGCGTGCTTAAGAAAAGGCAGAGAAAAGGGAATGAAGAAGTACTCGTTATGATTCGCTGGGAATCAGAAGAGGCTTGGAAAGCCTGGGAGAAGAGCGAGGCTCACCTTGCTGGTCACCGGGCGAACCGAGGCAAGCCTGCTCCCTCCTACATTTTGGAGAGTCGTCAAGATGTCTTCTATGTGCTGGGTCAGAAAGGCTATGTAGAGTCCTCTACTCGATAAAATAAAGCAGCCTCCAGTCCAAAAGTAGATTTTTCCTGAACATATGCTCTAAAAATTTTTAAATGCCCATTCATTTTAGATGATGGTCAATTGTGAATGGGTGTTTTTTTATTGCTTAAGAATCTATTCATGTGTGGGGTTTCTGGATCCAATTGAGCGTCAAAAAGGATTAGAAGAACTTAAATCATTGCTATTAGAAGAATAGTAGATACATAAGAAGGGGAGATCGTTGTTGGACGCGATCTCCCCTTCTGGATTTTATGGTATGCAAAGTCCGTACACGGTGGCATTAAGACACACATCTAATTTTCAGTTGCTGAGTGTTCTTGAAAATTAGGTTCTATGTCAATTGTTGGGGTGCACTTGATGTGAAGTGCACCTCTTTTATATGTATGAAAGTTAAATAAGTGAGCTGGATCTGATTGTTTTTTCGGGATAGCTGAGAGGCACTTATCGATTCAAATCCGAGTGCTTTTTGAAGATCTTCGTCTACAAGTGCATCACTCATTTCCTCTAAGCTCTTAAATTCGAGCAGCTGGGCTACCAATAAAAGTTTAATATAGGCTTCTGTTGTCAGCTTTTTTGTGTAATAGTCCTGTTTCAATTCTTTGACTTGTTCGCTAAGTTTTTGAATATTTATGGGTGAAACCCATTTACCAAATGATGAAATTAGTGTATTCTTGTCCATAATGGTTATCCTTTACGATTGGATTTGGGCAGGAACCACCTGTACTTCCATTGTAAAGGATTTTTTTGTTTCGAAATCAATAAAAAATTGAACATTCTTAGTATTTTGAATCATCAGATTTAATTACTGCAATGCTAGTGACAAAATTCAGGACTTAATCGTTTTTTATAATCAAAGTGACCAAATGAAGAGGACCTTTGGTATACATGAAACGAAGGAAACATTCAAAGGGATTTTTTAGCTGCAATTAGCGAAAGAAGCATTGGCAGTAAAAACATCTTCGAGAGAACAAACGGGTAATATTGCCTGTCCGCTTGATGATAAAGGTAGTCCCCTTCTGGCATTAGTTTGCTGAAAGTGCTTGAAGGAATTCCGATAAGTTTACGGATTTCCTTTAAATTATACTTCTGTAACATTTATTGACTACTTGTAAGTCTTTTTGATTTTCCCATCGAGTTTTTTGTTTAGTATGTAAGTCCAAATAATATAATTTATCGGTAAGGGGATGTCATTAAAATAATATTTTCTTGAGGAGGAGTATAAGGCTGCACGGCAGAGAACCGTTTGTGAAAAACGAAAAGTTAAAATCGTGTTCTATTGAGACAAAGAGGGCGGTTTTATGAGAGTGTGTGACTTGTTGCGGATAAGTGACTTCAATTTTAACTTAAAACTTATAGTTGATAAGTTTCATGGATAGAAATTATTTAGAGAGGACCGAGGAGCCTCTTTTTTAAAATTTTTCGCATCATAACTTGTAACTATAATTTTCTTGCCATCATTAAGGTTAAAAATATATTTATTAATTATTCTAAAGGCTGTAAGATGAATGTAAATAAATTAACTTGAGGAATGCACTTCGCGTTTTTTAAGTTATTTCAAGGCATATTTCCAACTTCATTCTGCGAAAGTTTCCAGGAGGTAAATAATATACCCGCTACCCGTTATAGGACTTTGCGGGGCTTATCAGCCTATCATACCCGCCTATTCATGTAAGGCGGTGGATATGGAATATATAATATGCAAACCTTTTATTGCCAAACACTACATTTCTTAAATGCCTTTAACAATGTGATTCATGACTATATTTTCGAATGTGCCGCTCTTTTTGAACTTTGGGGGCAGAGACCCCGTTCGTAAACAATGATATTTAGGTTTTGTTTTCGTTGTTCACGTAAACTCTTGGCACTCTTTTGCCAATGAGGCAGACTGTTTCATAGTGGATCGTATTCATTTGTTCCGCTACTTCGCCTAATGAAATATAGCCATGATCTGGATCTCCAAAAATAGTGACGATGTCATCTTCATTCACAGCTCCAACACCTGTTACATCAATCATCGACTGGTCCATGCAGATTCTGCCCACAATAGGCGCCCTTTTTCCTTTTACAGTAACATTGCCCTTATTGGATATGGATCTGGATAACCCATCTGCATAGCCGACAGGAATCGTTGCAATCGTTGATACTCTGTTAGTTGTAAATGTACAGCCGTAGCTGATTGATTCACCGGCATTCACCATTTTGACCAGAACCGGCTTTGTTTTAAAACTCATCGCTTGTCTCAAGGAAATTTTGTCTCGCAAATGTTCACTTGGATAAAGCCCATACAGACTGACACCAACCCTAACCATATCCAAATGCTTTTCCGGATATGCGATCGTTGCGGCACTATTGCAGCAATGTTTTATTGGGATATGTACATCATGTTGTTCCAAGTAATCAACAATTGCTTGAAAATGGGAAAATTGTTTTTCTGTAAAGGATGAATCTGGATCATCCGCTTGTGCAAAATGAGTGAATATCCCTTCCACCGTTACAAAAGAAGAAGTATTGGAATGAATCAGTTTCAGAGCTTCTTCTTTATTTTTAATGCCGATCCGGTTCATCCCGCTGTCAATTTTGATATGAATATGGGTGTTTTTTTTCAGTTCCTCTGCAGTCTGTATCACTTGATCTAACACATCCTGCGTAAAAACAGTTAGTGTAATATCATGTTGTATTGCAGTTTTTACGGCATTTGGGGAGGTATAACCCAAAATTAAAATTGGAGCCTTAATATTTGCCTCCCTTAGGGAAATTGCTTCATCAAGGATGGCAACCGCTAAATAGTCAGCACCGGCTCCAATTGCAGCTTTTGCCACTTCGATGGCACCGTGTCCATATCCGTCCGCTTTCACGACAGCCATCAGCTTACATTCATTATGAATATGTTCTTTAAAGGACTTTACATTATGCTGGATCGCTCCCAAATCCACTTCAACCCATGTGTCTCGATAACTTCCATGATTCATTGTGTTTTCCCCCTAGGTGAAATTAACAACAATATGCTTTTTTAGGATATATACTGGAAATTCAAACAGCAAAAAGTTGTTTGCGTAATATCACTGATTATTGGCCAAATCCTAATTATTATGTAAAATCTCACATCCAACCCAACGAACCGAACCTAGATTCCGCTTTACACAAAGTTCAGGATTTACTCTTGTATAAAATGCATTTTTATTAACTAATGGATAAACACAAGTTTTTTCCGTCTAAAAAATCATGATAAAATTGCCTTGGTGTCCCAACTATGGAGAAAAGATTACCAGATTACCACAAAATCTTCGATAAGAGTACCTGATAAAATGGTTTTTTCTAAATGAATTCATGCAGGGGACAGCTTGGCAGATTCTCAATTTCTAATCTTGGAACATAGTTTGAAATATTTTTCAAAGCTTGCTAAAGTGGCGTTAATCCTTCTAAACTTCATGGAAACAACAATGCAATGTTTCGGCGAAGTCATTTGAGGCAGTTTCAGTTATGGATTCTTTAGTATTTCCATTTAGAAATAGTTTCTGCTATATGAGAGTAAAGATTATTGAACGCATTCACATCAAAAATTTTGCTATGACCACAGTTTATGATTTCAAGTATTTGTCATAAACCCAGCATTTTTTGAAATGCTGGGTCAAGTGATTCACTTACATAAAAGTTGAGAACCAGTTGCCGAGAATTGTGCCAACATAGTTTCCAATAATGTAGCCGAATGTTCCGACTATTAATATCGGTCCAATTAAATTTTTCCAACCTTTCGCAATGGCCAATGCAGCTGCGGTTGTTGGCCCGCCAATATTAGCGTTGCTTGCTAAAAGTATATCTTCAAGATCATATTTAAATATTTTTCCGGCAACTAAAGAAATGATTAAATTAATGATGACAATAATAAAGGCGAACAATAACAACAATGGTGCATTTTGAATAATGAGCGGTATGGACGCCGGGATGCCGATAACAACGAAAAATATATGAACCAAAAATGTTCCAACTTCCTGACTCCCGTTAATATTTTCAAAGTATTTCGGAAATAACGTCAGTGCCATGAACGTCATCGTTGTCAGCATAATATATCCATCCCCGAAAAGTCCATTCAGCAAATTCATAAAGAACGAAACATCTTCCCCAGATGGAATCAACTGGTCAAAATATTTGGCGATCTTAAAGGATACAATGACAAACAAAAAGGCTGTCCCAACAGAAAGTGCAATATCTTTTAAAGAAATATCCTTTCTTTTCCAAAAGCTTTCCGCCAATGTTTTTCCATCTTCTATTGCACCCTGACGCTCTACTTCCAATATGTGGGGAGTACTGTAACGTCTCTTGAAAAATGAAAGTGTTGGAATAATCATTAGAATAATAAAGAGTATGGCCATCATTAAATTATCGGCAACTACCGCAGAAGAGACTAATTCACCTGGTGTTTTAAACTTAGCGGCCATTGCGGCAAAATTCACTCCGCCGCCAATATAGCTTGCACTGAACATAGCACCTAGTCTGTCAAGCATTGGAATATAATCTTTTAATAAAAAGAAACTGACAATGGTGCCGGCAATTGTCCCTATCGAGCTTAATAGGAAGATAATAAGCAATCTTCCGGTTTCCTTAAATATTTTTTTAATGTTAACATGGAAAAGCAACAATGGTATCGCTACTGGAACAATAACAGTCCAAACTGCATCATACACTGGAGATGCTGTAGGAATGATTCCAGTATTTGATAAAACGATCGCCCCAATGAGTGCAATGATGGCTCCTGTTATTTTGGATGCCCAAATGTAACGCTGTTCTAGATAAATACTTATCGAAGCCAAAACTACAATAATGCCCCACAAAGTTATATAGTCATCCGCTTGAATAAGTGTCTTCTCCAATTTAATCATCTCCTATCTTTTTCTTTTGAAAATAATTTTTTTATATAATGATCAGCATTGTTGAAGCTGATGGATTCTAACTCTTCAGGTGTGAACCCTCTTTTGCTCATTTTCTCCAAAAGATATGGAATTTTTGTCGCATCCTCCAGATCTCTTGTGTATACATTAAATTCTGTACCTAAATCATAGGATTCTAAGTAATTTACAAAATCAAACCCAAAGGCGACATGCTCCGGACCAACTAGATCAGCTATATAAATCGCATGATCAATGAATTTATCAATCGTTGGATTTTCGTGATCTACAAACAAACCATAAGTATTTAAACCGATGATTCCACCTCTTTCCGCAATCGCTTTTATTTGTTCATCTGTTAAATTTCTCTCATGGGGACAAAGAGCTCTTGCATTGCTATGAGAAGCTATAACTGGAAGTTCGCTGGCATTATACATATCCCAAAAAGATGTTTCATCTAAATGAGAAACATCAAGAATCCAGTTTTTCTTATTTGCCATCTGAACGGCAATTTTCCCATAGTCTGTGAGACCTTTGATCTTAGAATCTTCTGCGCCAGTACCGGTTGCCAAAAAGTTGCGCTCATTCCATGCAAAGATCAAATGAATAAATTTATTTTCATGAAGGAAATTGAATGTGTTTTCGATTTTGGCTTCAATTGTTTCCCCTTTCCAATCCTTCATAAAAGTAAGGCCTTCAACCCCAAAAAAGATTTTGATTTTTTCCGAATCAGGGTTATTCCGTTGATCAGACAAAGGATGACCAATCATTGCGTGTTTAGAATCCATTAAATCACTCATTACATATTGAAATAATGTTTGAAACCTGTCATATGGATGATTACGGAATTTTGGCTCTACCCAAAACACACAAATGATAGAATCGACTCCGCCTTCTTTCAGTTTAGGATAATGAAATCGATCAAATATATTCTTTTCGCCACGGCTTTTCCGCCATGCAATATCAGTAAACAGGTCAGAATGCAGATCAAAAACTTTCATGATGAACTCCCCCATAACAAACAGATTCAGGTTTTTGTAAGTTGGCGGTATGCATCAGATAATAAATGAATAATTTATTTACTTTCATCATTCTAAAAATAAGATTAAAAATTCAGGAAGTTCAGTCAAAATATAATAACGAAGAGATTCTTTCCAAACTTTTAACAAGCTTTTTGGAATTTTTATCTTATTTTGTAGATGAAAGAGTGATTAGATCTCTTTCTTCAAACGAATGTTGAAGTACTTTATCGGCAGCGGAAAATTTGTTTGGAAAGAAAATCTGATAAAAGCTTGCCTTTTCAGTTAATCTGGAAATTTGTTTTAAACAAACTTTTGATTGTCCATTTGATTGATATAAAATTCTGAAAAATAATCGTATTTGCTGGCTCTATTCAAAAAGGTTCTCCTGCGGAGCCAGCGTTTCCTGTTAATCTATTTCGGTTTACGATTTGATATTCAATTGTTCAACTCCCATTTTCATCAAGGCGCTTTCATATTTATTTTTTCCGGTTTTTTCAGAAAGATGAGCAATGAATGCCATTTCTTTATTTAAATCAACCTTTTCCATCTTCAACTTTTTGCGGTTTCGAACTTTTATTAATGTCAATGAAGGTTGTTTAAGGAACCTTTTATTTTAAAACACCCTTCATAGCTAAGCTAGAAGGGTGTTTTTATGATGTTGAATACAATCGTTCGGAGATGACCTCATCGACTGGAACATAGTCATAGCCAAGGTCATGTGCTACTGCTTTAAAGGTTATATTTCCATTCATGACGTTCACGCCTGTTTTAATCGCTTCACTTTCTTTAATTGCTTGAATTACACCTTTGGAAGCAATTTGCACAGCATATGGAATCGTGACATTTGTTAGGGCAATTGTTGCTGTACGTGGAACCGCACCTGGAATGTTGGCGACTGCATAATGCAGCACTCCATATTTTTCGATAATAGGATTGTCATGAGTTGTTGCATAATTAATCGTTTCAAAGTTTCCGCCTTGATCAATAGCAACGTCGATTATGACTGACCCGGGCTGCATAGATTTTACCATTTCTTCCGTTACAAGCTTAGGTGCTTTTGCACCGGGAATCAGCACCGAACCGATAACTAAATCGGAGTCTTTGACAGATTCTGCAATATTATAAGGATTTGACATTAACGTCTGCACAGTTGAACCAAAAATGTCTTCTAATTGACGCAGGCGTGCAGGATTTAAGTCAATAATCGTTACATCTGCACCAAGGCCGTGTGCAATTTTTGCTGCATTCGTTCCGACTACACCGCCGCCAATAATCGTGACTTTTCCGCGTTTGACACCAGGAACACCGCTTAGCAGTATTCCCTTTCCTCCTTTAGATTTTTCCAAATATTGCGCCCCGAGTTGAGCTGCCATGCGGCCGGCAACTTCGCTCATTGGTGTCAATAATGGCAATGTATTATTTACGGTAATTGTTTCATAAGCAATAGCGGTCACTTCATTTTCCACTAAAGCTTTGGCCAATTCCGGTTCATTTGCCAAATGGAGATAGGTAAATAAAATTAACCCTTTTCGGAAATATACATATTCATCTGGGAGGGGCTCTTTTACTTTCAGAATCATTTCTGCTTTTTCCCAAACCTCTGAAGCTCTTTCAACAATCTCGGCACCAGCCTGTTTATACTCTTCATCGGTAAAACCGCTTCCGATTCCAGCGTTTGCTTCAATAACAACTTTATGTCCTGCATTTATTAATTGCACAACCCCTGCAGGTGTGATAGCTACACGATTTTCATTATTTTTAATTTCTTTCGGTACCCCGATGATCATCCTCACCATCTCCTTAAAATAACATCTGCACCACTATCATATCTCTTTTAGTTGAACCTTACTTTATGAAAAAATCAGAAAACCGCAAAAGTAATTTGTGTAAATATACAAATTACTCGACATTCATGCTTTCAAGTTTTAAATCCAGAAATAATGTTATTTTCTGGTTAGGGTCTTTCAGGTTTATTCCTGTTATTTCTACTACTCTTTTTAAACGGTAATTTAACGTATTCGGATGAACATGTAATAATTGCGCTGCTTGATAAACATTGCAGTCGCATTCTAAATAACTTTTAAGCGTATGCAATAAATCGGTGTGATGCTTGAGGTCATACTCTCTTAATTTTTTGATTGCCTCACTTTGATAGTGGTCACGAACTCGGATTTGATAAAGTTCATCTAAAAACTGATAGATGCCGATCTCCTGAAAACTATACTTTTGCTGTAATTCATCGGGGAATTTTTCCTTAAGCCTTAATACTTTCAATGCTTGTTTATAGCTGCAATGAACATGCTCCGGAGTATGATAAACGGAGCCGAAAGCACCAGATATATTTCGGATTTGTAAACGCATACTTATTTTGTTGATAAAATCTTTAATAAAACCGGAAAGAGCGTTCATCGCCTCTTTTTCTGTTCTGAGCCGGGTAAGCAATATTAGTTGATTTTGATCAAATAATTTGCTGACTACTTGAACTTGGTGCAATGTTTCAGCCAAATAATAGGCATGTTTTTCAATAGCTTGTGTTATATCATTTTCAAAGTTAATGATAGCAACAGCAAGATTTCCATCCAGATTAACCCCAACTCGTTTAGCCTGGTGTTTAATCTTAGACACATCGTTCAGATGACCTGTTAATAGCTTCCATAGAAATTCTTGATGACTCTCTTCTTCTTTTCGTTTTCTTATTCGCTGAAGGAGGAGATGGTTTTTCACAAGCTTTGCAGCTTCCTTTAGCAAATGCAATTGATCATCGCCCATTGTTTTATCATTGATTTGTGCCCATATAAACCCTAAAACCTCATTATGTTTTCGAATCGAAACAGCGACACGGTTGCCAAGTCCAACTTCTTCGATTGCAGGGACAATAACAGGTTCATCGCTTTCGAACAGTTTTGCCATAATCCCATTTTTCCAAAGACTGTTAATGATTTTATCTGGCACTTTTCTACTCATAATCGTGGCCATTCTTGCTTCATCAACATTTTCTTTATGTCTGCTGTAGGAAATGATCTGATGATTGGAATCCTCTATCGTTATTGGACATTCAAGCATTTCACCAATACGGTCTGCCAAAAGGTCTAGGGAATCGTCTTGACGCAACTGCGAAAGTAATTGTGGATAGCCTAATGAATTCCTCATTAATTCTTGCCCCCTTTTGCATTTTTACAGTCCTAAATCCAATAATGAAGGGTCAATTGAATGAACAAGAATCACCCGTTTTGTCGATCATTATTAAAAAAATTTCTGAACAATTATTAGAAGAGCCTAAACAAGATTCGTACCAAATATCCTTGCCAAGAAGCTCATACCGCCTAAGGTAACATAAAGAGTCATATGGCGAAAAAAGAATCTCTACATGGTCAGCCAAACACCGAGAATTACAGATTACATTTTGTTTGCTTCTATAAATGCAGCCAATTATCCAAGGATTTACAGTTATGAAGAAAACTAAATATTTGCTTTTCCTTTTTCATTTACGTGTTTTGATAATTTCGTGATATTGATTTTTCCTAAATCCGGCCTGGCTTTCCTTTTTGATTGATCGATTCTTTGCCGATCATTTATCCTGCAAAAGGGATGTAATACGAAAAATTACTAATAGGAAACGCACTTTTTGCTAAGTAGAAAAACACGGGGTCAGCATATATAAAAATCTCTGTTAGTTCATAGTTATTTTGAATTAATCTTGCCGATTGTTCAGCAGTTTCACAAATCAAAGGTGTCGTCATCAATTCATTACATTCGGCAGCGATCTTACCAATTTCATGGTATTAGGCTCAAGCACATCATCTGCAATCATTAATTGAATGATTCCACCTCCTTAAAATGGTTTTAATAATCTATAATGAAAATATTCCGTCTTTATTAAAAGCAGCAGCCCATTTAAACGGTCTTTAAATAGATTATTTTTTTAAAATGCAGCATTCTCAATATTATCGTCAGGAAATCTGACAAATTATAAAAAGTAAACGTTTTCAAAATTGCCTATTTTAGAAAACGTTGGCGAACGTATGGGATAAAATCTGGGTAAAACCGATGAACTGCTTGTTCATTGCATAGACGACGATGCTTACATTTGCCGGGTTCCAAAAGAATAGGACATTTTTGCCGGAAACATATGGATAGATATTCAGCTTTGTATAATTGCCACTTGATCGAAATCTTCCGCGAAAAACTTCTTCGTATAACGGGTGAGAATTTGCATTACTGTTGGATCAATAAAGTGCTTGTACTCATGCATTTCGAAAGAATACAGCGCTGCTGAACAGTGCTATGCTGATGCTATTATTTTACCACGTTCTTGAGAAACTTGCTTTTGCTTGTCGTGTCGTTAAAATATTTGGCTGTTGTGGATATTTAATACTTTAATGGGAAACGCTGGCTCATTTCGAAGGTTCTTTATTTTACGGGAGCTTCCACGTCCTGATATGTTCATTCCGTAGGATGCCCAGTGGAAACAGCTTGAATAGTGGTGCTCGTAAAGGATATGGAGGAAATCAATCAATATTCGGCAAAAGCCCTAAACAATTGTATGGAATCGTTTAGGGCTAGGAATTTTAGGAGGTTTCTGTGTTTGGGCCTGTATTTACAGTGATGTGAAAGGACAGAGGCTGTTCACTTTTTAAATATAGTAAGTAAAATCCTCGGGTATTACCCGCTTTAAGAACTGTTTTGTTCTTTCTTCTTTTGGGTGTGTGAAAATTTCTTTAGGTGATCCTTCTTCTACAATGACTCCGCCATCCATAAAAATCACCCGATTGGCAACATCTTTCGCAAAAGACATTTCATGAGTTACAACCAACATTGTTGTTCCTTCTTTGGCAATTTGCTTCATAACTGTTAAAACTTCACCAACTAATTCCGGATCCAGTGCTGAAGTTGGTTCATCAAATAAAATGATGTCTGGATTTAAAGCAATCGCTCTTGCAATGCCAACCCTTTGCTGCTGCCCGCCCGATAATTCACTAGGGTAAGCATTGTATTTGTGGGACAGTCCTACTTTATCCAATGCTTTTTTTCCAATTTCATTCGCTTTTTCTTTTGGAATCTTCCTGCCAATAATAAGCCCCTCTGTTACATTTTCTAATGCTGTTTTATTATTAAACAGATTGTAATTTTGAAATACAAATGCAGTCTTTTGTCTTATTGCATGAATTTGTTTTCTAGTTGCTTTATGAAGATCAACCTGAATATCCCCAAAAATTGCCTGACCTTGATCTGCTTTTTCAAGAAAATTTATGCATCTTAGCAATGTTGTCTTTCCTGATCCGCTCGGTCCAAGAATGACGACAACATCTCCTTTATCTATTTTTAAATCAACTCCGTTTAAAACTTTGTTTTTCCCAAATGATTTATGTACATTTTTAATTTCCAGCATGTTATCCACCTCTTGCCTTCAAGCTTAAGTATGGTAGTTTTATAAATATTCTCCAAAACTACATATCAATATAAAATTCAAAAAATTGCGACACGTTTAGGCTCTTAATATTATTTCATGCAATGGCACCCTATGACTTAATGATGTGCTTTAATAAAATTGACAGTGGCTGTACAAAAATTTGAAAGTGCTTCAGCCGGCGTTTGAGGAATGAGCATTCTAAATGTCTGATCATTTATTAATCCAACTGACTGTGCAGTCAATAAGGTATATATGATTTCATTTGCATAAGGATAGGATCTGTCATATGCAAGCTTTTGAATCACTATTTTTGCAGTGTCAAATGATGAACGAGAGGATGTATTTGATCCACACCCTGTTTGTAGATGAGTAATGCTAAATCTGTACCTACCGCTTCGTCGTCTGCACCTTTTATCCATTCAAAAATCTGTACCATCTAATTGAGTCGTTCTAAATTTAAATCATACTATTTAGCTAGGTTTAATTTTCTATAATAATAGATCTTAATAATTTGAAAGTCAACAGTTGATTGTACAGATCGGACAAATTGATAAAAAGAAATGAGAGTTACTAGTACTATGAGCTTGTTTTGAAGTTTCATTGTAGGTACAGCGAAAATATTATTGTTTGAAGAAATGCTCATATGTATTTTCAATACATTATTGCCTAGTTGTAAACTCATATAGAATAGCTGGCGAATATTATTTAAAAAAATTATTCAAAAATAATTAATTCCGTTTTACACTCCATTTCGTATTCACACTTTTTAAAAAAGTTCATGTCCAATTTTTACCATTTTTGTATCTGCTCTATATTACTTTTTTATAGAATCTAAACTTATTTTTATGGAGATAACAGCTTCTCCATACATATTTTTATGGAGTTCATATTGCGTTATCGATACATAAAGAAGAAAGTGCTGGTACAAACATTAAATTTTCTTAATAAAGTTTAATCAATGAAAAAGCATTTTTTAAAAATACTCCAAGTCTTCCATTTCATTTTCCCCCTTGGCCTTAACATCACACTACCTCATGTCCGAAAAAAGGGAACTGATCTAATTTGTTTCATCTCCATTTTTTTTCTATTCATTTTGTTAATCGATAGCCTATATTCACATGAATAATACACTGTCCGAATAATTTTTCAGACATAAGGCGAATCAATCATTCTGATAAATACAAATTATTTTTTTATGGATGAAATTCAATTAAACAAGATTTTTCTATTTTCTTGTATAAAGTTCGACTAAAGTCTTTTAATACGGAGTTTCCAACTAAATAAAAAACTACTAAATGAAAAATTTCTATAATTATGGAAAACTGGAAGATTCATAAAAATTTATTGACAATGAGAATCGTTATTAATAAAATGACTCTTGAGATTGAGAATCATTATTGATAAGTGGCCGAAAGGAGGAAAGCTATTTAATTCTGGAATATAACAATCTATTAATTACATTTTAAAGGAGGGTACGGATCAAAAAATGAAAAAAATTTTTTCAGTCGTCTTTTTACTATTTGTAGTTTTTTATGCTTCATTGCCGGCATCGGCGAATAATTCCTTGGCTGATGGAACATATACCATCAACTATAAAGTTTTAAAAGCAGATAATGATTCGGTATCCATGGCCAATGATTATTGGGAAAAGCCTGCAAAACTAATTGTGAAAAATGGCAAATACTTCGTTCAAGTAAGATTAAATCATAGTTCGTGGATTAAAGAATTTAAAGTTTCTAATGTGGAAACAAAAGTGATAAGCACAGATACTTCTGCAAATAAAAGAGTTGCGCAATTTGAAGTAGATCAAGTTCCCGACATTGTAACCTCTCAAATACATGTTTATATTCCAGAAGACGAATTTCCTGGAGAGGGTGTTTATGACAGCCATTACACAATAAGACTAAAGTTTGATCAAAATAGCATTAAAGCTGTTAGCTCAGATTCTAATAGTTCAAACGAATCATCTACCTCTGCTTCTACAAAAACAAGCAATGAAAAAAGTAGTCAAAATAAAACAAACAATCAAAATGAAACAGACAAGCAGACAGAAAATAATCCGGAAACTAGTGACAGCACGTCACTTTATGTTTTCATCGGTTTATTTTTATTATCTGCAGCATTTCTAATTTTTAAATTCAAATCTAGATTTAAAGTTTCGTAGAAGGGGAGGTTTCTTGTGAAGAAAAGGATTAGAAAGTTTTTTGCCATTTTTATGGTTTTCCTGCTATTATTGCCGACCGTCAAAATACAGCCTGTTTTTGCTGAATCGGCTATAGCAGACGGAGAATACACGATTGGCTTTAGGGTCTTGAAAAACGGAACAGAAGATACCTCGACAATGGACGGCTATACCGTGAAGCCGGCCGGCTTAACAGTGCAGAACGGCAAAACATATGTATCAGTGACATTAAAAAGCAGCGAATGGATTAAAACCTTTCAAGTAGAACGAAATGGTGAATACGTCGATGCTGAGGTTGTATCGACGAATGAAGCAGAAAACACGAGAGTCGTCAAGTTTGAAGTGGATGATTTAACGAAAAAACTGAATGTTCAAACAAGAGTCGCCGTACCAGGTGTATATGATACAGTTCATACGGTTCAATTCCAATTTGATGTAAACAGCATTACACCAGTGCAGGCAGAGCAGCCGGAAGAGGGCGGGCAAGAGCCTGAAAATCCGGGTCAAGAAGATGGGGAAGAGCCGAAAGATCCAACTCCTGGAGATACTGAGCCAAATCCGCAGCCGGGAGAAGATGGCAATCAAGATGAGCAGCCTGCGGAACAGCTTCAAGACGGCGAATATACGATTGGCTTTAGGGTCTTGAAAAACGGAACAGAAGATACCTCAACAATGGACGGCTATACTGTGAAGCCAGCTGGTTTAACAGTGCAGAACGGCAAAAAATACGTCTCAGTGACGTTAAAAAGCAGCGAATGGATTAAAACCTTTCAAGTAGAACGAAACGGTGAATATGTCGATGCGGAGGTTGTATCGACGAATGAGACAGAAAATACGAGAGTCGTCAAATTTGAAGTAGATGATTTGACGAAAAAACTGAATGTTCAAACAAGAGTTGCCGTACCAGGTGTATATGATACGGTTCATACTGTTCAATTCTTGTTTGATGTAGACAGCATTACACCAGTGCAGGATGGACAGCCGGATGAAGGCGGCCAAGAGCCTGAAAATCCGGGTCAAGAAGATGGCGAGGAATCGAATGATCCAGCTCCTGGAGAAGATGGCGATCAAGATGAACAGCCTGCTGAAGAGCTTCAAGACGGAGAATACACGATTGACTTGACAGTGTTCAAAAACGGGACAGATGATATCTCATCAATGGATAACTATACAGAGAAGCCGGCCCGTCTAACAGTGCAGGACGGCAAAAAATACGTCTTATTGACGTTAAAAAGCAGTTCATTAATTAAAAGCTTTAAGGTAGAGCGAAATGGCGAATATGTCGATGCAGAGGTTGTATCGACGAATGTAGAAAAAAATACAAGAGTCGTCAAGTTTGAAGTAGACGATTTAACAAAAAAATTGAATGCTCAATTGACTGTTTCGGTTCCGAACATGTATGAAATGACGCATACCGTCCAATTCCAGTTTGACGTAGACAGCATTACACCAGTGCAGGATGGACAGCCGGATGAAGGCGGCCAAGAGCCTGAAAATCCAGGACAAGAAGATGAAGAGGAACCGAATGATCCAGCACCTGGAGATAATGAGCCAAATCCGCAGCCGGGAGAAGATGGCGATCAGGATGAACAGCCTGGAGAACAGCTTCAAGACGGCGAATATACGATTGACTTTAAGGTCTTGAAAGACAAGACAGAAGATATCTCGATGATGGATGGCTATACTGTGAAACCGGCTCACTTATCGGTGAAGGATGGCAAAAAATACGTCTCCGTGACGTTAAAAAACAGCGGATGGATTAAAACCTTTCAAGTAGAGCGAAACGGTCAATATGTCGATGCGGAGGTTGTATCGACGAATGACGTAGAAGACACAAGAGTCGTCAAGTTTGAAGTGGATGATTTAACGAAAAAACTGAATGTTCAAACAAGAGTTGTTATACCGCAATATGGTTATGATGGATCTTATACGGTTCAAATCCAGTTTGATGTAGACAGCATCAAACCAGTGAAGAAGGATCAGCCGGATGAGGATGGACAAAAACCAGAAGATCCTGGGAAAGATCCGGGTACAAATAAGCCTGGAGACAATCCATCGAACAATAACAATCAAAATTCTGGAAATAACAATGGCGGACAAACAAGAAATGAGTTGGCTGACGGTCTATATACCGTGGAATTTACTGTATTAAAAAATGGTACAGAAGAACCGTCAATGGTCAATGATTATGTTGTCAGCCCGGCACTATTAACTGTAAAAAATGGACAATTAGATGTTGCGTTCACATTGCTAAAAAGCTCATGGATCACGAAATTACAAGTGGAAAGAAACGGCCAATATCAAGATGTGGAAGTGCGAAGCAAAAATGAAAAAGAAGATACAAGAGTAGTAGGTTTCCCGATCGAAGATTTATCTAAAAAAGTGAATGCTAAGATCAAGGTGGATATTCCAGATCTTCAATATCACAATACGTATGATATCCAAATTGCTTTTGATCCAGATAGTGTAAAACCATATGATGGAACAGGCGTTCCAACGAAGAATACGAATTCCAGCGATCAAGATCAAAACCAAAATCAGGATCAAAATCAACAAAATAGCAATAGCGATGACGATTCACTAACCTTTAACCGAGATGCAGATCAACAGTCGACAGACGATGACGCTTCCAATAACTCAAATAATTCAACCGTGAATGCCAAAACGGCTGATCTTTCCCAAATTGGTTTGTATTTGGCATTGCTGCTAGGATCTCTTGCCATCATAGTTTGGAAGAATCGCTCAAGGCTCCTTATTCATTTGAAAAAATAACCTGACTGTTGTCTTGATGCGGACATGCGCATCAAGACAACATTTTCTTATTTAAAAAATATGACAACGACTTTTTAGGTCGGTCGAAAGCGGGGAGGCTTTGTTTAAGTGTGTAAACAAAGAAGAATGGGATGGCTGATCCTTTTGATAATGCTGCTGGTTGTCGTCGCCGGTTGTTCTTCATCTGCTGCTGAATCAACGGAACAAAAAAAGCCGAAAAAACAGGATCATCGAGTTGTCTCATTATCTGTTGCCGTTACGGAAATTTTTGATGCATTAGATATTGATTTAGTTGGCGTCCCCACAAGCAGCAAAAAACTGCCGGAGCGGTATAAGAATGCGAAAAGAGTGGGGTATGCTAAAAATCCTGATATGGAAGTTTTGATGTCTTTAAAACCTACTGATGTATACTCTGTTTCAACTATTCAATATGATTTAGAGCCAGTGTTTGAAAAACATAACGTTCAAGTAGATTTTTTGGATTTAACCAGTCTTCAATCAATGGAAAAGGAAATTCTTGCACTCGGAGAAAAATATGAACGACAAAAACAAGCGAAGAAGATCGTTGATAGATTCGAAAAAAAAGTAAAAGAAATCCAGAAAAAAACTCGTAACTTGGAAAAACCAAATGTTTTAATCTTACTCGGAGTTCCCGGAAGTTACTTAGTGGCAACAGAGCATTCCTATATTGGCGATCTAGTGAAATTGGCGGGTGGAAACAACGTGATTCAAGGAGAGAAAGTGGAGTATTTAGAATCTAACACAGAATATTTATATGAATCCAATCCCGATGTCATATTAAGGCTTGCTCACGGCATGCCGGAGGAAGTAGTCAAAATGTTCGATGAAGAATTTAAGAAAAACGATATATGGAAGCATTTTGATGCTGTCAAAAATGGCAGGGTGTATGATCTGGAAGAAGAATTGTTCCCGACTACCGCAACCATTCGAGCGGATGAAGCTTTAGATGAATTGGTGAAATATTTGTATCCTGAGTTTCATGAATAAGCGGACAAAAAAGAAAAGGGTGCTGATCCATGAAGAAAACGTGGCTAACTTTTGCAGTAGTGACCACAATGCTGGTTGTTGTCACTTTTTTCTCTATTGTGAACGGAAGTTTGGAAATTGGCGTTGCTGAGTTGATCAGAGGCCTTTTGTTTGGTGGAAATGAAGATGTAGAAGTCATAAAAGATATGAGATTTCCGCGGATCATTGTGTCCCTTTTTGCTGGAGCAAATTTGGCGGTATCGGGATTATTATTGCAGGCAGTTATGAGAAATCCTTTGGCGGAAGCTGGGATCATCGGGATTTCTTCAGGAGCCAATTTTGTTGCATTAACTATGATCAGCTTCTTTCCTACGTTGTTTTTTTGGATGCCGCTGTTTGCTTTTCTAGGAGGGATACTTGCCTGTTTTCTTGTCTATTCCTTTTCATGGAAATCAGGGCTCAGCCCCCTTCGATTAATTTTAGTTGGGGTGGCAGTCAATGCGGTGTTTACTGCATTATATGAATCCTTTAACTACAGAGGCTATACGACAACCAGTTCTGCGAAAGCTACTGCATCAACATTATCTCAACAAACGTGGGACGATGTTCAAACAATTGTTATATATGGTTCCATCGGTTTAATATTGTCCTTGCTCGTTTATTCTTGGTGCAACATGCTGGCTTTACAAGATAAAACGGCGCGAAATCTGGGGCTTCACGTGACAAGAGCTCGGGTTATTATATCTGCGATTGCAGTTTATTTGGCAAGCGTCACAACCGCAACTGTTGGGGTCATTGCATTTGTCGGTTTGCTAATTCCCCATATTGGACGGCTATTAGTCGGTTCAGATTATAAAATATTAACACCATTCTCCATTTTATCAGGAGCTTTGCTTATTTTAACGGCCGACACAATCGGAAGGGTGTTTTTAGCGCCGACGGAACTTCCTGCATCCATTATTATGTCATTAATCGGCGGTCCCTTTTTGATTATATTGATTAGAAGGAGTGATCGCATCTATGGAGGTTAAAAATGTTTCATTTTCATATAATCAAAAAGAGGATCAGTTAAAATCAATTAACCTTGCTGTTGAACCTGGTAAAATTACGACGATTATCGGTCCGAATGGATGCGGAAAATCCACATTATTAGAAGTTATGTCTAGCCACAATGCACCGCAAAAAGGCCAGATTATTTTGGACGGAAAATTGATTCAACAATATAAGCCGAAGGAATTGGCGAAGAAACTATCGGTTGTTCATCAAAAAAATGAAATTCCTTTTGATATCAATGTCGAGAACCTGGTGAGCTACGGCCGCATGCCGTATAAAAGATTTTTTCATCATCATAACTCAGAAGAGGATGAAGAAGTGATTGATTGGGCGCTTTCCATTACCAATTTGCAATCAAAACGAAAAGAAAAAGTAGAACAGCTGTCTGGGGGAGAAAGACAGCGAGTTTGGATAGCGATGGCATTGGCGCAAAAAACCCCTATTTTGTTTTTGGATGAACCGACAACATATTTGGATGTTTATTATCAATTCGAAATTTTAGAGCTCATCAAGAAGTTAAACAGGGAGTATAACATTACGATTGTGATGGTGCTGCATGATATGAATCAAGCCATTCGTTATAGTGATTGGATTATTGTGATGAAAAACGGCGAAATTGTGACGGAAGGTTCTCCAAAAGAAGTGATCACGGAAGGAATGATTGAAAGCATTTATGGGGTAAGAGCCATAGTCAATCATAATGATCAAAGCGGATTTTATGTTGTGCCAATGGGAGTTGCTAGAAGGAATGACAATGCGACATGAATGATCGGGGATTGAGAAAGATCATTGGGAAACTCGTTAGCATTGTTTGCATTGGGATTTTGTTTTTTTCAGCGTATCAAATTATAAGTATCCTTTACGATTACTATACAAACCGGCAAGTTTTAGCTGAAATTCAAGAGGTTTATCAAGAAAATCGTACCGAAAGAACTTCTCACGAAGGCAAGGACTTTGAAAGAATTCGTTCGTCTTTTATTGAATTGCAGCGCATTAACCAAGATATTGTTGGTTGGATTGAAATTCCCGACACATACATTTCGTATCCGATTCTTCAAGCGGAAAACAATGAGTTTTATTTAACAAGAAATTATAAAAAAGAGAAATCAAGGGCTGGAAGCATTTTTATGGATTATCGAAATGATGTGAAAGGCCTAAATCAAAATGTTATCCTTTACGGACATCGTATGAAAGATGACACGATGTTTGGACAATTAGATAAATATCTGGATGAATCGTTTTTCCAGCATCACCGCACCATTTATTTTGATACGTTATATGAAAGCTACGATGCTGAAATCTTTTCAGTATATAAAACGACTACAGATTTTTATTATATCGATACTGAATTTTCCTCTGATGACGAATTTTTATCATTTGTCAATCAGTTAAAAGATCGTTCCATTTATAAGACCGATATTGATATCGAACCGAATGATCAAATTTTAACTTTATCTACTTGTGATTACACGTTTCCTGGAGGAGAAGGGAGACTTGTCATACATGCAAAATTAAAGAAGAACAAGTAAATAGTTGAAAATTTTGAAAATAACAATTGACAATGATAATCATTTTTAATTAAAATGGTAAAGGAGGGATACTTTTGAAAACAAAACTTTTCCAAATCACCCTCACGTTTTTCTTATTGCTCTTATTTACCGGATGCGGGGTAAAAGGAACTGAATCAACAGGAGGGACAAAAGTAACAGAAAGCAAAGTGAAAGTGACCGATGCATCAGGTCGTGAAGTTGCTTTTGACACTCATCCGAAAAAATTTGCTTCATTAACGATCGGTGATATGGATATCATTCATCAATTAGGAGGGGAAATTGTCGGCAGGCCTAGTACGAAGGTAGAGATACCGGAAGAATTAGTAAAAGTAGCAGAAATCGGAAATACACACCAGCCGAATATAGAGAAGATCGTAAGTTTGAAGCCAGATGTGTTAATTGCCAATGTTGGTTTTGATAAAAACATCCCCGCATTGGAGAATCAAGGAATACAAACTATCATGACGGAAGCGAATTCCATTGAAGATATAAAGAAAAACATCGAAACATATGGAACTCTTCTCGGTAAAGAATCGAAAGCTCAAGAGTTGATTAAACAAATCGAGCAAGTCGTTGAGAAGCAAACGGAAGCTTCCGAAGCTCAAGCATTGCTTGTTTATGGAGCACCTGGATCATTTTTAGCAGCTCTCCCAACGTCATTGGCAGGAGATATTTTAGAAAAATCGGGTGGAATCAATGTAGCATCGAACTTTCCAAAGTTAAAAGAATATCCGCAATACGCTCAATTAGCGGTAGAACGTGTGGTGGAAGCTGATCCAGATATCATTTACTTAATCACACACGGTGATCCTAGCGGGGTAGAAAAAGCTTTTAAACAAGAAATGGAAAAAAATGCAGCTTGGAAAAACTTAGATGCAGTAAAAAAAGGAAACATTGTGGTGCTGCCATCGAATTTGTTTGGCACTAATCCGGGGACAAAGATCACAGAAGCAGTGGAATATATGCGTCAAAGCTTGAAAGATATAGGAAAGGATTCATGATGAATCGAAAGAAACGAATATGGCTTATCATCATTCTGATCATCTTATTGTTTCTAAGCGTATTCTATAGCCTGACAGCAGGCAGTATCTCTATTTCATTTAAGGAATTTTTTGCGGATATGGGCGATAAGGAATCGTTAGTGTACCGTGTTGTTTGGGATTTGCGGCTCCCAAGGATTCTCGTTGGGCTGCTTGTCGGCATGTGTTTAGCGGTTTCGGGTGCGATTTTACAAGGTGTAATGAAAAACCCGCTTGCGGATCCCGGTATTATTGGCGTGACGTCTGGGGCAGGACTGGCAGCGACGGTGATCATGGTGCTGTATCCCGATCAACTGCACATTTTGCCTTTAGCAGCCTTTCTTGGCGCTTTTCTTACGGCTATGCTCATTTATTTGCTAGCTTGGCAAGATGGAACTTCCATTGTTCGAATTATGCTGGTCGGGATTTCAATCAACGCCTTTTTAGGTGCGATCATGTCATGTATTATGATTTTACATAGCGACAAAGTTCAAGCGGTTCTGCCGTGGCTAAATGGCGGGATTAGCGGCGTAAGCTGGGTGCATGTAGAGATGATTGTTTATTATGCCATTTTTGCACTGGCATTAGCGTTTTTTTCCATCAAACATATCCGCATGCTGATGCTGGGGGATGAGGTGGCCACTTTATTAGGCCATCAAGTGGAAAGAAGCAGATTTTTCTTAATTTTTGTCAGTGCTCTTTTAGCTGGAATAGCCGTCAGTGTGGCCGGACTGGTAGGATTTGTAGGTCTTATCGTTCCGCATATCATTCGATTGCTCATCGGAAACGATTATCGTTATTTGCTGCCATTATCCTGTGTAGGCGGCGGCATACTCGTTGTGTTCGCAGATGCTGCGGCAAGAAGCTGGTTTGATCCTATTGAACTGCCGGTAGGGATCCTGCTGTCTTTTCTAGGCGGTCCGTTTTTCCTATATTTGGTCTTTAAAGGGGGAGTGAAGCATGCTCACCGTTAAAGATCTGACTTACCACCATTCCAAACGATTCGGCATCAACGAAATGAATCTGGAATTGCCAAAGGGTGAAGTGATTAGCATTATCGGCCCTAATGGATCAGGAAAATCCACCTTGCTGCGGCTCATCGCTGCCTTATTACAGCCCCAAAATGGCGAGATCATTCTCGATGGAAAAAATATCGTTTCTGCGAATCGAAAAGATATTGCAAAACAATTAACTATGCTGCCGCAAACACATGATGTTACGCTCGATTTTACCGTACGTGAATTAGTAGAGTTCGGCAGGAACCCTTATAAACGCAAATTTGCCCCATTCAGTCAAGAAGATAAAGAAATCGTTGATTGGGCGTTAGCTCTTGCCAATGTGAAACAATATGAACATCAACACTTGTCTTCCTTATCAGGAGGCGAGAGGCAAAGAGCATGGATTGCGATGGTTCTTGCCCAGAGTACTGAATATTTATTATTGGATGAACCGACCACGTTTTTAGATATTGTACATCAATTGGAAATTTTGGAGGTTGTCCAAACGATCAATCAACAGTATAACAGGACGGTCATCATGATTCTTCACGATCTGAATCAAGCCGCACAGTATAGTGACCGCTTAATCGTGATGAAAGACGGGACGATTTATCAACAAGGCAGTCCAGAGGAAGTATTTTCGGAAAAAATGTTTGAAGAGGTATTTGGTATTTCTGTCTCCATCCATGATATGGATGGAAAACCAATGTTTATTCCAAAACGATTCAAAAGAAAGGGGAAAAAAGAATGTACATCGTTACCAATTCCATTCGCGTGAAAAAAGGATATTCCGGAAAGTTAGTGGAGCGTTTTAAAATTAGAAAGGGAATTGAGAAATTTCCTGGGTTCATTCGTTTAGATCTCTTAGTAACAGACGGATTAAAAGATTATGACGAAGTTCGTGTATACACAACATGGGAGAACAAAGAAAGCTTCGAAGGTTGGTTCCACAGCGATGTGTTCCAAAAAGCGCATGAAAATCGAAAACAACATGACTATGTTATTGGAAATCAAGTGTCCTTCCATGAGCTAGCATATTCCTATGTAAAAGAAGATGAGCGTGCTGTCGAAAATTTATAAATAAAAGATGGCAGAGCGATTTTTGTGAAGAAAGTTACAAAAATTGATTGGAAAAAGAATAGATATCCGAATTGCGGCCTTTTCCAAATGAATTGCGGGAAAAGGTCGTTTATTTTTTTCAGCAAAAACAAAAAATGTAGCACGGGGCTGTCCAGAAAGTCAAATCCCTATTGAAAACCAAAAATCATTAACATCGATATTTCAACGTTTCTAAAATAAAAGGGGGCCGTAAATAAGCCGAAAAAACGACTTATTAGACAGCCCCAATCAAGAAAATAGTTAGTTAAAACCGCAAACACTCCGGCTTGGACAGCGGAACAGCTGTTAGAAACAAGAAAATAGGTAGTTAAAGGCAGCTGCTAAAACAAAATTTGTATAAAAAAATGATTGCAAAAGATTTTTCAATATCCTTTGCAATCAAAACTTTACTTCGTTTTTTCACTCTTTTTCAGCAGGAATTTCTTTGCCGTTCAATATTAGTTTGAACGTAACGTCACCCTTTAAAGATGCAGAAACCGCACAATATTTTTGTTTGCCTAATTGGATGGCGCGCCAAACTTTTTTCGGCGTTATATCCCCATTTACTGTAAATGTGATGGTATAAGCGGTGAAAGAAGAGGGCAATTCTTCGCGACGCGTGCCGTCGACTGTAATATCAATTGCCTCAATATGATCTAATTCATGTCTTAAAATCATCGTTACATCAATTCCAATGCAGCCGGCAAGAGCCGCTAGGAGCATTTCTGTTGGGGTTGCGGCACTTCCTTCTCCACCGTAGTTTTCCGTGGCATCCATTGCCATTTTGTATCCGGATGGACCGACTGCTTCAAAAGCACGGCCGCCCTGCCATGTTGCTTTAATTTGCATATTGTTCAATTCCTCTCTTTTAAAACTCTGTAACTTGTTGCAAAAATTTTTGTGCCCGCGCTGTTTGCGGATGTTCAAAAAATGCTGCTGGCTTCGCATCTTCTACGATAACGCCGTCTGCCATAAATAAAATGCGGTCAGCGGCACTCCGGGCAAATTTCATCTCATGCGTTACAATAATCATCGTCATGCCGTCTTCTGCTAATTCTTTCATTACTTTTAATACTTCTCCTACAAGCTCCGGATCAAGTGCAGAAGTCGGTTCATCGAATAGCATCAACTTCGGTTCCATCGCAAGAGCTCTTGCGATCGCTACACGCTGTTGCTGCCCGCCTGACAGCTGAGACGGATAAGCATCTTCTTTTGCTGCAAGCCCGACTTTTTCTAACAAATTGGCTGCGATGCTGTATGCTTTTTTCTTCGGCATTTTTTTCACTACTAATAAAGCTTCCATTACATTTTGGACGGCCGTTTTATGCGGGTATAAATTAAATTGTTGAAACACCATCCCTGTTTTTCGACGAATGGCATAAATTTCTTTTTGTTGTGCTTTTTTTGAAGCATTTGCATCAATCACGTGACCGTCGACTGTAATGGTGCCGCCTGTAATTGTTTCAAGTCCGTTGATGCATCTTAAAAACGTACTTTTTCCTGAACCGCTTGGACCAATGACTGCCACTACTTGATGGGCTGGAATGGATAATGAAATATTTTTTAATATTTCATGCTGTCCAAAATTTTTCTGTAAATTTTTAATCTCTATCATGCTGTCACCACCTTAATAAACAGACAGCCGTTTTTCGATTTTATTTAATAAAAATGTAAAGAATGTACTCATAATCCAATACATCGCTGCAATGGCTGCATAAAACGGCATGTAAACATAATATTGCGCCACTAATAATTGAGCAGAGCGCATTAATTCTGTGACCGCAATAACGGATACGAGCGATGTTTCTTTTAACATTCCGACAAATGTATTGCCAAGTGGGGGGATAGCGTAGCGAATCGCTTGAGGGATGATAATTCGGCGCATCGCCTGGCGTTCCGTCATACCAGTTGCGAGCGCTGCTTCTGTTTGCCCTTTTGGTATGGATTGAATCGCACCGCGAAACGCTTCTGAAACATAAGCGCCGATGTTAATACTTAGTGCAATATACGCAGCAGTTAATGGGCCTAATTCAATCCCATAATCAACTAAGCCATAATAAACGATGACGATTTGCACCAATGCCGGTGTCCCCCGAATAATGGACACATAGGCTCTTGCTATACCACGCAGAATGCGATTGCCCTTAAGTCGGGCAATCGCAATGATTAAACCAATGATTAAACCGAAGAACATGGAAACTACAGTAATGAGTAATGTATAATATGCCCCTTTTAACAAAAAAGGCAAGTTTTCAATGACTAAGTCCATTTTGGCAACCTACTTTCATCATTCTTCGGTCGGCTCTTCGTCAAACCATTTTACATAAATTTCTTTATATGTTCCGTCTTCTTTCATTTCTTTCAATGCTTTATTTAAAGCATCCACCAATTCTTTATTGCCTTTTTTCACAGCAACGCCAGCTTGGTCCTCCTTAATTGGATCGCCGACGGCTTTAATTTTATAGCCGTTTTCTTCAATGACTGGTTTTAATGCATAGACATTGTTGATCGTTGCATCAATTCTGCCAGCATCCAAGTCTTTTAATGTTGTAATCACGTCATCATATGTGTTGATTTTAAAATCGCCCACTTTTGGCAATAATTCATTTCGCAAATATGCTTCATCATTCGTACCAAGTCCAACTCCGATTGTTTTTCCTTTAAAATCATTAACAGATTTGATGTCATTATTGTCTTCCCGAACGATCACTTTGACTTTATTTGTAATATATGGTTCTGTAAAATCGATTTGTTTTTTCCGTTCATCTGTGATTGTCACTTGGCTTACTAAAATATCGAATTTACCTTTTTGAAGCCCAGGAATTAAACCAGAAAATTCTTGTGCAACAAAATTTGCTTTAACTCCTAGACGTTTTGCCAATTCTTTCGCAATGTCAACGTCAAAGCCGTCGTATTCTTTGTTTTCATTCATAAAATTATAAGGTGCATAAGTACCCATAATGCCGACAGTGATTTCGCCTTTATCTTTGATTTCCTGTAATGCGTTTTTCTCTTGATTTTGAGTTTGTTTTTCTTTTTGATCATTGTTATTGCCGCATGCTGAAAGTATTAGAGCTGCTATTGCAATGAGTGAAATGAACCATCTTATTTTTTTCATGTTTATCCTCCTTCATTAGACACCAAAGATTCCAAAAAATTCAAAGTGTACAGTTTCTTCAATGAGCTGTTGAAGTGTTTTTTGCTGTAATGCATCTTTTGATGATGGCGATTGAAATAGCCATCTGGCTAAAACTCCTTCCAGGAGGCTCATGATGAATACTGCCAGTAATTTTGGATCTACTTCACGCGAGATCATTTTCAGTTCTTTGGCCTGTGCAATATTTTCCGCAAAAGCTGTTTCCATGTCTGCTTTAATCTCTTCCACTTTTTCTTGTATCTTTGGCTGAGAATGAATGCCTTTTAGCAATATGTTCATGAAATACTTATTGTTTTCAGCGAAATGAAAAATTCGTTCAAACATTTGTGTCGTGGAAGCAACGGAATCTTGCAAGTCCACTTTTTTTGTGCGGTACCCTAGTTTGATTGCATCTAAAAGTTGGGCACGACCTATTTCCAGCATCTCAAGCGCGATCGCTTCTTTGCTTTTAAAATACCAATAAAATGTCCCTTGGGACACATTGCCTTTTGCGACGATATCTGAGACTTTCGTTTTTTCATAGCCAACTGTCGCAAATAATTCTAATGCAATTTGCAATAATTGCTGTTTTCTTTCCTGTCTTCGAGCTTCTGCCTGCACTATACCCCCCCTGACTGACTCATTAGTCAATTAAATCCTATAAGATTACTATAAATTAGTCAACACTTTTGCTTCATTTTTTTAAAAAGCCATGCTGCAAATTTAGAAATGGTTGGGCTGAAAAGAATAACAGAGCGAATCACCGTTATTTTATGGAAATCTGCATTACGTTATTCGTCCCGCTTTCACACACAGTCCTCTGTGTTCGTTCATGAACATAGCAAGAGAAGAAATCAAAGAAACAATGCTTTTCATGTGGAAAAAATGAATCTGCCGATGTCTGCAACTGTTTTGCTGTTAACGAGATCAACTATCAACGTTTTCTTCATTATTTTCGACTGTATATCCCAGCAATTGATTTAGCTGACTTAGGAAATCAGTGAAAAAGGGGATAAAGATGGATTCATTGTGACTTTTACCCTTTAGGATTTTATTAGCAAAAAAACAATGACGACGTTTGCGAACACTTCTCCTTCTGCAAAGAGCCTTGCTTTTATGCGAAAAAAAAGAGCAGGAATGAGGATAAAATTTTGACACGTAATCAAGTTGTCTTGCATTTAGTTGTGGATAAAGATAATCAAGAATACCAATTCACATTTCAGGATCCACTTTTTCTACATGATTATCACAGATAAAGAAAATCAAGAATACCAATTCACCTATATTTTCAAAATGATCCTATCTTCTTTAAGTTTTCCTTCAAAAATATCTTCCTCAATTTC
The DNA here is from genome assembly GCF_037965815.1 of Aeribacillus sp. FSL K6-2833. Lineage (GTDB taxonomy): Bacteria > Bacillota > Bacilli > Bacillales > Aeribacillaceae > Aeribacillus > Aeribacillus composti. The sequence continues at coordinate 487,857 of NZ_CP150189.1, forward strand.
TGCTCGACGGTTTTTTATGAAATATCTTGGCCTTTGTTCACCTAACGTGTGCTAAAGATACCTTTACTTTGAAAAGCCGATGGCAAGAGCATCTTCTGTGGTTGAAGCGATCACACTCTGTTCTAATAGACCTAATTTAAAAAGTTTTATAAATTTTCAATACATAGTGTCTATAGGATTAATTTACTATGGTAAAATATTACACGTAAATGTTGTTAGGTATTTTGGAGGTATCATTATGTCGAAAATTGTCAACGCTTTTCGAATGCTCCTTTTATTGAAATCACGAGGACGAATGCAAATTAAAGAATTAGCAGAAGAACTTGAATTAAGTGAAAGGGTTATTCGAGTTTATCGAGATCAATTAGAAATGGCTGGATTCCATATTCAGACAGCTAGGGGAAGATATGGAGGTTATGTTCTGCCGAAAAGCAATATTTTTGAATACTTGTCGCTTTCACCAAAAGAATTAGAAGCGTTAGTAAAGGCAAGTGAATATTTAAAAAATCATCCTACCTTTTTGCAATTCAATGATTTTGAAAGTGCCGTCATGAAGATTCAAAGTATTTCCAAACAGCAGATTCAGTCTTCGTCTGAATGGCAGCCAATTATTTTAGAGGAAAAAGCAAATGTCGATTGGAATCATGAAAAAGATAAGTATGAACAATTAAATTTTGCAATCGCGGCTCGCAGAAAAGTGAAAATTGTTTATGAGGCTTTAAATTCAGACCGCACTGAACGCATCATTCATCCTTACAAACTGATTCCGTATAAAAAATTTTGGTATTGCATTGCTTATTGTGAGCTGAGAAATGATTATCGTGATTTTAAATTAACTAGAATTCAAGATTATCAAATATATGAAGAAAGGTTTCAGCGTGATGAATCATTTCGGCTCGAAGACTATATAGGTAAAACGAGTATTTATGCTGATACCTATTTTGTTGAATTGCATGTAAAACCACCATTTTCCAAGATTTTAAGTGAAAAGATCTATTCAGAGGATCAAGAAATAGAGCAACAACAAGATGGATCCATCATTTTTCGGGCGACGATGTCCGGGTTGCCGGAATTAACTAGTTTTGTATTAAGCATGGGATCTGCAGTTCAGGTGCTCGGTCCGAATGAACTTCGCCAAAGCGTCGAGGAAGAAGTAGAAAAAATGTCAAAAAATTTTTTAAACTGACATATTAAGTTCCGGAATAGATGATAGGATGATGATAGAAAAGCTTGGAGGGAAAAGAAATGAGACTTCGATGCCAATTTGAGGTTGAAAGGCTTCCCGTTGCTTTATCGAATATTAATATGAAATTTTAGTGTATCTAGAGTAGGTGCAAATATTTAAAAATATCGCAGGGAGCGGGATTAAATGAAGTTTATTGCCCATATACGCGAAAGTGATAATAAAATACAAACTGTTAAAGATCATTTGTTAGAAGTAAGAGATTTAGCTGAATCCTATGGGGAAAAGCTAGGTGTAAGACATTTAACTGGTCTTGCGGGTGTGCTTCATGATCTTGGAAAATGCACAAATGAATTTAGAGAATACATATTAGAAGCAGTAAATAATCCTGATGCACCGCCTAGAAGAGGAAGTGTTGACCATTCAACTGCAGGTGGGAAACTTCTCTATGAGATTTTTCATACAAGCGAGAAGTTAGATCCTCATAAAGGTCTCTTAGCAGAAGTGGTGGGAAATGCGATAATTTCTCATCACTCGTATCTTCAAGATTTTTTAAATCCAGATTTAGAATCAAATTACTTAAAAAGAGTTCGTGATAAAGAATTGCCTGAATTTGATAGGATAAAGCAATATTTTTTTAAATATGTTATGAATGAGAGAGATTTTCATAATTATGTTGACAAAGCAGCTGAAGAGTTAAAACAATTTTTAGCAAAAGAGTCATCAGGAAATTATGAAAAGCAACTAATGTTTTTAACCAAATTTGTATTTAGTGCTTTAATTGATGCTGATAGAACGAATACAAGATTATTTGAAGAAAATAAAACCAATGACCCTATAAACAATCATGAAGAGTTATTTGATATATACTACGAAAGGCTCATGAGAAAAATCAATTCATATAGTAAACAAAAGGATGCCTGTACACCTATTAATCTTCTAAGAAAAGAAATGTCTGATCAGTGTGATAAATTTGCTGAGAGAGCATCAGGAATATATACGTTATCTATCCCAACTGGTGGAGGGAAAACATTAGCAAGTTTAAGATATGCTCTTAAACACGCGAAACTTTATAACAAAAAACACATCATTTTTGTAGTCCCCTATACAACTATTATTGAACAAAACGCAGAAGAAGTTAGAAAAATATTAAAAGATGATGCCAATATATTAGAGCATCATTCAAACGTTATTGAAGATATAGATGATGATGAAAATCAAGATGGCTTGATTAGTGTGCAACAAAAATTAAAATTAGCCAAAGATAATTGGGATTCACCAATTATTTTTACAACGATTGTACAATTTTTGAACGTTTTTTACGCAAATGGGAGTAGAAATATTAGGAGGCTACATAATTTAAGTCATTCAGTGATTATTTTTGATGAAGTGCAAAAAGTTCCTATTTCATGTGTATCTCTATTTAATCAGGCACTAAACTTTTTAAAAACTTATGGTTGCTCCAGCATCGTGCTTTGCACTGCAACTCAACCAGCATTAGACTTCGTTGAGCATAAATTAGAAATAAATACGGATGCGGAAATGGTCAAAAACCTAAATTATGTAATTAATGCATTTAAACGGGTGGAAATCATTGATAAAGCAACAAATGAAACATTTAATAATGAAAAACTATCCAATTTTATTGAGGCAAAAATAAGAGAAGTACAAAGTGTGTTAGTTATTTTAAATACGAAATCAGTTGTGAAAGATCTGTATACTCAATTGAAAATGAAGAAGATAAATTTACCAATTTATCATTTGAGTACATCAATGTGTGCTGCTCATCGTAATAAAATTTTAGGTGAAATAAAAGATCATCTGAAAGAGGGTAATAAAGTAATTTGTGTAAGCACCCAACTGATTGAAGCGGGGGTAGATGTTAGTTTCGATTGTGTGATTCGCTCATTAGCAGGATTAGATTCCATTGCACAAGCTGCAGGCAGATGCAATCGGCACGGTGAAAAGGACATACAAAATGTTTATGTTATAGACCATGAAGAAGAAAAGTTAAATCGTTTAAAAGAAATAGCTGTTGGAAAAGAAGTTGCGAAAAGAATTTTGATTGATATAAGCCGCGATCAGGCCAATCATGGTGGCAGCATCTTGTCTATGCAAGCGATGGAAAGATATTTTAAAGAGTATTATACGGAATTCAAGCAGAGTTTGAATTATTTTATACCGAAATTGAAAAAAGAAATGGTAGAGCTATTGATAGCCAATAGAAGAAAAAGCTCCTATAGCCAAGCATATTTTCAAAAAAATGGTGCGCTTCCTCCGTTATTTTTAGTAAATAGCTATAAAACAGCGGCTGAACATTTCCGAGTGATTGACGACATGACTACTTCCGTAATTGTTCCGTATGGTGATGGTAAAGAAATTATCGCTGAATTCAATAGCAATAAAAGCATTTATGAATTTTCCCAGCTTTTGCGAAAGGCTCAGCAATATACGATCAACATCTTCGATTATGAACGCGAACAATTAATCAAAAATGATGGGTTAGTGCGTTATTTAGACGGCAAAGTCCTAGCCTTAAAAGAGGGAGCATATGATAAGGAATTCGGCCTCAACCTTGAAAATGACAGCCATTTGGATGTAAGTATATTTTAAAAGATGCTTACTTAAGAGGGGTCTGGGGTCTTAAATAAAATAAAGTACAATCAAAAGGGTGCCAATTACTTTTGGTGCACCCTCTTTCAAATAATATAATATATTTTTCAATCCACGCTTTTAAAAGCGACAATTTATTATACCATAATCAAGATTCAAATATTATATTTCATATAATATATTATTTAAATTGAATATTTTCTGAAAAAAGATTATTATTAAATTATTAAAAAATTCAAAAAGGAGGTGTCTGTATTGAGAAACGCTATTGAATTTGAAGTTTATGGTGATTACGCCTTATTCACGGATCCTTTGACAAAAATGGGAGGTGAAAAGCTGTCCTATCAAGTGCCAACCTACCAGGCGTTGAAAGGAATTGTCGAGTCGATTTATTGGAAGCCCACCATACTTTTTATCATTGATGAGGTTCGAGTGATGAATCCGATTCGAATGGAATCCAAAGGCATTCGGCCAATTGAATATGGTGGGGGAAATACACTGGCTCATTATACGTATTTAAAAGACGTAAGATATCAAGTGCGTGCACATTTTGTTTTTAATCCGCACCGTCCTGATCTTGCTTTTGATCGCAACGAACATAAGCATCACAACATACTAAAACGTTCACTGAAAGCTGGAGGACGAAGAGATATCTTTTTAGGCACTAGAGAATGTCAAGGGTATGTTGAACCGTGTGTATTTGGTGAAGGTGAAGGATTTTATGACGATTATGGCGATATTCATCTAGGTACCATGGTTCATGGGATTAATTACCCAGATGAAACCGGTAGAAACGAAATGGAAGTACGTCTATGGAATCCAGTTATGAAGAATGGCATTATTCAGTTTATTAGGCCAGATCAATGTACACATGTTCGAAAAATCAAAAAAATGGATCCGAAGCATTTCGATAAAACAAATATTGAATCTGCTGATGAACTGTTAAATCAATTAGGAGGGGGAGGTGAATAAATGAGCTGGTTATTAAATTTATATGAGACATATGAAGCCAATTTAGATCGTGTAGGTGTAATGGAAAAAAAGCATAATGAACAAGAGTATACTTTGTTGCCGATTTCTCATACGACTCAAACCGCGCATATTGAAGTGAATATCACAGAAGACGGGCAATTTCATTCGGCAACAGTCATTAAGGAAGTGACTGTCATCCCTTGCACAGAAGATTCTGCCAATCGAGCAGGTTCAAAAATAGCTCCTTACCCGCTTCACGATAAATTAAGCTATGTAGCAGGCGATTTTGTTACATATGGTGGGGAAATAAAAAAAGAAGAACCCTTTAGCTATTATATTCAACAGTTGAAAGATTGGGCAGAATCCCCTTATGCAACAAAGAAAGTAAAAAGTATTTATCACTATTTAAGCCAAAAGCGGCTTATTAAAGATTTAGTGGCTGCAAACATTTTGTATCTAGATCCGAATGGGCGTTTAATTGATAAATGGAATAAAAAACACGAAGCTTTATATGGAAGCAAACCACCTATTTTTTCGGTCATTAGCGGTGGAGTGGAGAGTGCTTTTGTTCGTTTCAATGTTTATTCACCTCATACTATATTGACAAAGGTTTGGAACGATTCTGAAATGTACGATTCATTTATTTCTTACTACAAAGACCTCTTAAAGAACAACGACGAAGATTTTTGTTATGTAACAGGAAAAAAGTTGCCAGTCACTGATAAACACGCAAACAAAATTAGAAATGCTGGCGATAAAGCGAAACTAATTTCAGCCAATGACACGAGTGGTTTTACATTTAGGGGACGTTTCGATAAAAGTAATGAGGTAGCCACCATTAGTTATGATGTTTCCCAAAAGGCGCATAATGCACTGAAATGGTTGATTAACAGGCAGGGAAAAATCATTGACCAACGCGTGTTTCTCGTATGGGGAAATGATGAAATTACTCTACCAGATCCGACAGAAGATACTTTTGCTATCCATCCCATACCATTAGAAAAAAAAGAAAGAAAATCATTTACGAATCAGGAATTTGCTAATGAAATAGCCAAAGCTTTGGAAGGGTATAAAGCGAATCTGACAACAAAGTCCGAGGTGAATATTTTAATCCTTGATTCTGCTACTACGGGCCGTCTTGCTGTGCTTTATTATCGAAATATGAATAGGGAACTGTATTTACAACGACTGGTTGAATGGCACTCAACTTGCGCGTGGCTTCACCGTTATCGAAAAGATGAAGAAAAGAAAGCGGTTCAATTTTATGGAGCTCCCGCGACTAAAGATATTGCGTTTGCTGCTTATGGGCCGAATGCAAACGATAAAGTAGTGAAAGGACTGATGGAGCGCATCTTGCCTTGTATTGTCGATGGTAAAAAAATTCCACTGGATATTATCAGAAGCGCTTTTTATCGCGCTTCAAATCCAGTAGCAATGGATAACTGGGAATGGGAAAAAACGCTAAGTATTACCTGCGCTTTAATTAATAAACAGGAGGGATTAAATATGGCGCTAGATACAGAAAATAACGACCGCGATTATTTATTTGGGAGGTTATTGGCCATTGCGGATGTGCTGGAAAGACGAGCTTTGGATTCTGATGAAACGCGAGCTACGAATGCCATCAGATATATGAACGCTTTTTCCAGACACCCCGAAAGAACATGGAAGATCATTCAGGAAAGTATTCAACCTTATCAAATGAGGCTCGGGACAAGAGGACTATATTTGTCCAAACTAATTGATGAAGTGGCTTCTAGAATGAAATTTGAAGATTTTAATAACAAACCGTTATCTGGTAAATACCTATTAGGTTTTTATAGCCAACGACATGCATTATATCAGAAATCAGAAAAAAATACTGAACCAACTAATGAAGTAGGAGGAATGTAATATGTCAATCTTAGATCATAAAATTGATTTTGCTGTTGTATTATCGGTAAAAAAAGCCAACCCAAACGGAGATCCATTAAATGGAAATCGTCCAAGACAAAATTATGACGGACATGGGGAAATTTCGGATGTGGCCATTAAACGAAAAATCAGAAATCGACTGCAGGATATGGGAGAGTCCATTTTTGTTCAATCAAATGATCGAAGAGTCGATGATTTTCAAAGTTTAAAGGAGCGTGCAGAAGCACACCCGGAATTAAAGAAAATTATGAGTTCTAAAAACGGTTCAAGTGAAGAGTTTGCCAAGATAGCTTGCCAGTTATGGATCGATGTCCGCGCTTTTGGTCAAGTTTTTGCCTTTAAAGGATCCGATTTATCTGTCGGTGTTCGTGGTCCTGTTTCAATCCATACGGCAACAAGTGTCGACCCTGTTGATATTGTCAGTATGCAGATTACCAAAAGTGTCAACTCTGTAACGAATGAGAAACGAAGCTCTGATACTATGGGAATGAAACATCGAGTGGATTTTGGGGTATATGTTTTTTACGGCAGTATCAACACACAATTGGCAGAAAAAACAGGATTTACAAATGAAGATGCGCTAAAAATCCAACAAGCTCTTGTTACATTGTTTGAGAATGACGCATCTGCTGCGAGACCTGAAGGAAGCATGGAAGTGCACAAAGTTTATTGGTGGGAGCACAATTCAAAACTGGGACAATATTCTTCCGCTAAAGTTCATCGTTTATTAAAAATTGAAAAAAATGTGGAAGAACCAAAATCGATTGATGATTATACGATCACTTTAAATGAGCTAGATGGTTTAAAAGCTGTGGTCATCGATGGTAAATAATGAGGAAGAAATTTATTTAATGTTGTCCGGTATTCAGCATTTTCAATTTTGTAGACGCCAATGGGCTCTCATTCATATTGAACAGCAATGGGAAGAAAATGTAAGAACGATTGAAGGACAATATCTTCACCGAAAAGCTGACAAGCCATTTATTCGAGAGAAGCGTGGCAATAAACTGATTGTTCGAGCAATGCCTGTAAAGTCAAATGAACTGAAAATTACCGGTGTTTGTGATGTTGTTGAATTTGTTAAAGATAATAATGGTGTAGAAATAGTGGGTGCTGAAGGAAAATATGTTGCCTATCCTATAGAATATAAACGTGGAAAGCCGAAAATAAATGATTCAGATATATTGCAATTAACAGCACAAGTTATGTGTTTAGAGGAGATGTTACTTTGCAAAATAAACATAGGATATATGTTTTATAACGAGATAAAACGGAGAGTAGAAATACCTATAACATTAGAAAATAAAAATAAAGTAAGGTCAATTGTCTTAGAAATGCATGATCATTATAAGCGCAAGTATACGCCTAAAGTGAAAACTGGATCTTTTTGCAAAAACTGTTCCCTCCAAAATATTTGTTTGCCAAATTTAATGAATAAGCGGACTGTAAAAAGTTATATTGAAGGAAAGATAAAAGAATGAAAAAACTGCTTAACACATTATTTATCACTCAATCAGATGTTTATTTATCATTAGACGGCGATAATATTGTCCTTTTAAAAGAGAATGAGAAGATAGGTAGATTACCGCTTCATAATTTAGAATCAATCGTATCCTTTGGCTATACTGGTGCAAGTCCTGCATTAATGGGATATTGTGCAGAAAAAAATATTTCATTAGTTTTTTTAACTAAGAACGGTCGATTTCTGGCAAGAGTGATCGGAAAAAGCAAAGGTAACGTCATCCTTAGAAAGAAACAATATCGTGTGTCTGAAGATGAAGTTATGTCGGTAAAAATTGCACGTAACTTTATTATTGGAAAGATTTATAACAATAAATGGATAATAGAAAGAATGACTAGAGATTATCCATTACGAGTGGATGTAGCTCTTTTTAAAGAAATCTCTCAACATTTATCATCTATCATTCATGATGTGCGAGAGTGTGAAGATTTAGAAAGATTAAGAGGTTTGGAAGGACAAGCTGCTATAAGTTACAATAAACTGTTTAATCAGATGATATTACAGCAAAAAGAAGATTTTTATTTCCACTCGCGATCACGAAGACCGCCATTAGATAACGTGAATGCAATGCTTTCATTTGCTTATACGTTATTGGCAAATGATATGGCATCAGCGTTGGAGGGGGTTGGTCTCGATGCATATGTTGGTTTTTTGCATCGAGATCGACCAGGAAGAGCATCTTTAGCTTTAGATGTAATGGAAGAATTGCGGGGTGTTTACGCAGATAAGTTTGTCTTAACATTGATTAATAAAAAAATTGTTAACAAAGAGGATTTTATAAAAAAAGAAAATGGAGCTGTAATTATGACAGATGAAGCTAGAAAGAAATTCTTATCTGCATGGCAAAATAGAAAACAAGACAAGATAACACATCCATATTTAGGCGAGAAAATAACTTGGGGATTAGTTCCACATGCACAAGCTTTACTATTGGCCCGTCATTTACGTGATGATTTGGATGAGTATCCACCATTTTTATGGAAGTAGGTGTAAATTTTGTTAGTTTTAATAACTTATGATGTTAGTACTGTAAGCAGTGCAGGACAAAAAAGATTAAGGAAAGTGTCAAAAGTATGCCAAAATTATGGCCAACGAGTCCAAAATTCAGTTTTTGAATGTAACGTCGATGCAGCCCAATTTACAGCTTTAAAATTAGAACTTACCAATATTATTGATGAAAATAAAGATAGTCTCAGGTTCTATCAACTAGGAAACAATTATAAGTCTAGAGTAGAGCATATAGGTGTGAAAGCATCACTTGATTTAGAGGATCCTATAATTTTTTAGTGCGAATGTATAATGAGCTTGAAATTCTTGATACATTCGCACCTGATTTTTTTGAAATCATTTCCATATTTTATTTTTTTTTTGAAAAAAGTTCTTTATTTTTATAAAGAAAATGGCGGTTTTTTGTCAAAATTACATCAATTTAAGTAATTTTGAGGAAAAATCGCTGTCGCATCCTTTATGGATGCGTGGATTGAAATTATGTTTGAGAGAGGGAAGCGCGTCCTCTCTCTTGTCGCATCCTTTATGGATGCGTGGATTGAAATTGAAAGAATTTGGTACAAAGTCAATGATGTAACGTCGCATCCTTTATGGATGCGTGGATTGAAATCCTTTTTAAATGCTTTGTGAGATCATCCTTATTCGTCGCATCCTTTATGGATGCGTGGATTGAAATACGAATCATCCATGCCGGCCGGTCGTCTGCGATCGTCGCATCCTTTATGGATGCGTGGATTGAAATTTGTTAGCTTTTCAATTTCCTGCTGCTGATTAAGTCGCATCCTTTATGGATGCGTGGATTGAAATAATTGTCTTCAAAGGTTGTCCGGTATTCGGGCTGTCGCATCCTTTATGGATGCGTGGATTGAAATTCATATTTTTGTGCTGTCTGTGGGTTGTAAAAAAGTCGCATCCTTTATGGATGCGTGGATTGAAATTCTAAATACATCCCACAAGAAACGCTTGAGATCATGTCGCATCCTTTATGGATGCGTGGATTGAAATTTCCTTCTTCGTATTCTTCAACTAAATCATCCACCGTCGCATCCTTTATGGATGCGTGGATTGAAATTACAAATCAGATTGCAAGCAAAGTAAGTCAAACGTCGCATCCTTTATGGATGCGTGGATTGAAATAGACGTCATATCGGAGACGAAAAAACAGGAAGCAGTCGCATCCTTTATGGATGCGTGGATTGAAATTAACGCAACTGAACGCGCACGTCAAGCGAATGAGCGTCGCATCCTTTATGGATGCGTGGATTGAAATACGACACCTACCTCCTATGCACTTGGTTCATAAGTCGCATCCTTTATGGATGCGTGGATTGAAATAACGGTGCAGCTAAGCTGTTGCGAAAGAGTTGTCGTCGCATCCTTTATGGATGCGTGGATTGAAATAAGAATCGATGAAAGGTATGACCGACACGCAAAAGTCGCATCCTTTATGGATGCGTGGATTGAAATTTTTTTGGTGATCATAGTTTTATCAAGCACCCATGTCGCATCCTTTATGGATGCGTGGATTGAAATACGTATGAAAAACGTACTTCACCAGTAACAACAGTCGCATCCTTTATGGATGCGTGGATTGAAATTTTTCCTCTTTTTCAGCTTCCTCGAATTTTTCACGTCGCATCCTTTATGGATGCGTGGATTGAAATATCTATGCGATACCATTTGTTGAGGATTAATTGTTGTCGCATCCTTTATGGATGCGTGGATTGAAATAAAATTCGTTCTAAATATGATGTTAGACTAAAAAGTAGACACAGATTATTATAGTAATAATAGAGAAAAATGAGGTGTCTACATGACAAAAAAACAAAGGCGGTACGAGGAAGACTTTAAGCGTCAAACTGTTCGTTATATTTTGGAGGAAGCGAAATCCGTTGCACAAGTGGCTCGTGAGCTCAAAATTAACGAAAATACTCTTCACGGCTGGATGAAAAAATATAAGCAAGAACCTGAAATAACAGAAACCCAAACGTTTCGATCCGAAGACCACGAAGTTCGTGAACTGAAGAAACGTATTCGGGATCTGGAGGAGGAAAACTCCATCTTAAAAAAGGCGATGCACTTCTTCGCGAAAGACCATCGGTAAAATATTCATTTATCCATAAACATCGCTTCGATTACCGATTGGAGAAGATGTGCGAAGTATTGAAAGTTTCTCGAAGCGGTTATTATAAATGGCGTGATCGTCCCAAAAGTGCTAGACAAGAGCGTCGAGAAGAATTGACGCAGGAAGTGCGTCGTGTGTATATCGAATCTCGCCAACTGTATGGGAGTCCAAAGGTTGCCAAAAAGCTTAATCATGAAGGCATTAAGGTTTCACAGAAGACGGTTTCCCGCATAATGAACAAAGAGGGAATGAAGTCTCGTACCGTGAAAAAGCATAAGGCTACCACTAACTCAAAACATAACCATCCGGTCCACGAAAATGTCTTAAACCAACATTTTACTGTTACGAAACCAAATGAAGTATGGGTAGCTGATATCACATACATTCCAACGGATGAAGGTTGGCTTTATCTAGCTAGTATGATGGATTTGTATTCAAGGAAAATAGTCGGCTGGCATATAGACTGTTCCATGAAAAAGGAGCTAGTGTTAAGTGCTTTAAAGCAAGCCTATCAGCGTCAACAACCACAGGGTTCTATCCTCCATCATTCTGATCGAGGGAGTCAATATGCTTCAAATGACTATCAAGCTAAGCTAATGGAATACGGAATGAAATGTAGCATGAGCCGCAAAGGAAATTGTTATGACAACGCTTGTATTGAATCATTTCATGGGATAATAAAAAAAGAACTAATCTATCAGACTCGTTATAAAACAAGGGAAGAAGCAAAAAAGAGCATATTTGAGTATATAGAAATATTTTACAATAATAAACGTATTCACTCCGCAACAGAGTATTTTTCACCATCTGAATACGAACGTATGTACGACAAAAAGGGAGCTTAATGAGCATATTAATAGAATAGTTAGACCCGAAAATTTACCTTTAAAAATAATTAGGACAACGTCGTAATTATTTTTAAAAGGCCACCAAGCGATAGCGCGGTAGCTGCGAAAAAAATTTATAAATTTTTGTGTCTACTTTATTGACCTAATATCAATATCTAAAGGGTACTTTAGGTCGCATCCTTTATGGATGCGTGGATTGAAATACAAATGGCCTGTTCGATCAATGTCACCACATCGTGTCGCATCCTTATGGATGCGTGGATTGAAATTCCGGTAAAAAGCTTTGGGGGGCATGATACTCCGTCGCATCCTTTATGGATGCGTGGATTGAAATCAAATAGGAATGATATGGTCACAATGTGCTTGTTGTCGCATCCTTTATGGATGCGTGGATTGAAATCTCCATTCCGGTATAAATAAGTTTTTCCATATGAGTCGCATCCTTTATGGATGCGTGGATTGAGATGTGTCCATGGGGGTGTCCAGAAAGTCAAATCGCCAATGAAAGCAAAAAATCATAAACACCGATATATCAACGTTTCTAAAACATTAATGGGGCGTCAATAAGCCGTAAAAACGACTTATTAGCCCCCCCTCCTTTATAGATCATAGGTCATTGTTTCGGGTAAATAAAAAAGAAAGGGCCCAATTCGCTATACGGTTTGGGTCCTGTTCTATAATTAATATCTAGTTAGTATTTCCTTTTGTAACAAAGGTTCATAAGTATCTACACGACGGTCCCTAAAAAACTGTAGTATTCTCCTTGTTTTTTCAATTTCACTTAAATCTACTTCTTGTACGATGACACCTTCTTTGTCATCAAGGGAAGATAAAATATTTCCAAGCGGATCACTAATAAAGGATCCTCCGTAAAAACTCATCTCTTTTTCTCTTCCTACGCGGTTAACTGCTGCTACAAATACTCCATTATAAATTCCGTGTGCCAAAATGGCTTTTTGCCATGATGGTTTCGTTGATAATTCAGGATAATCTGGTTCAGATCCAATTGCGGAAGGGAAAAATAAAATTTCTGCTCCCTTTAAACTTAAAATTCTTGCAACCTCTGGAAACCATTCATCCCAACAGATGCCAATTCCAATTTTCCCATAGGCAGTATCATAAACGGGATATCCAGTATTGCCTGGGACAAAGTAATATTTTTCATGGTATTGAGGACCGTCTGGAATATGATTTTTTCTCGTAATGCCTAAGCGTTTTCCATCTGAGTCAAATACTGCTGCGCTATTAAAATATATACCTGAGCCAGCTTTTTCATAGAAAGGAACAATTAATACGATTTGTAAAGTTCTTGCTAATTCACTCATATTGGATAGAACAGCACTATTTACATCTTCTGCCAATTCGTAGTTTTGGACATCAACGGATTGGGGAAAATATTGAGAGGCAAACAATTCTTGTAAACAAATAATTTTTGCTCCGTTATTGGCAGCTTCTTTAATTTTTTTGATAGTTTTTTGGATGTTTTTGTCAATATCTTCCCCGCAGCTTAATTGAATAAGACCTATCTTTACTTTGGTCATTTTCTTTCTCCTCCCAAGTATTTTTTATAAGAGCAGTTCTAATATTGAGAAGTACATTGCTGTTTAGAACAGCCTCTTAAAATTGTTTCGGCAGTCATATTTACGACACTTTTTCATTTGTATATACTACTTTACCATCCATGATTGTCATTTTTACTTCTGTAGAAGGAATATCCTCGATGGATATATCAAATAAGTTTTTATCTAATACGACAATATCAGCGAGCTTCCCAGGTTCTAATGTGCCGAGTTCGTTTTCTCTAAATGAACCATAAGCAGGTGTTGACGTATAATTTTTCAGTGCTTCTGATAATGAAATGCTTTCATTTTCTCCCCATTGCTTGCCTTTTAAATCCTTTCTAGCAACAGCATTATATATGCCAAGCATTGGATTTAATGAAACAACTGGAAAATCTGTACCAAATGCAATTACAGCTCCACTTTCTGAAATTGTATTAATTGGGAAGAAAAGGGGTTGCTGATTTTCTCCAACCATTGTTGTATAAGCTTCTTGCTCCATTAAAGCAATATGATATGGTTGAAAAGAAGCAATTATTCCTAACTCTGCAAACCGTTTCACATCGTCAGGATGCAATACTTCCACATGTTCAATCACATGTCTAAAATCTCTGATTTCATTTTCTTTTCTAGCTTCTTCAAAGGCGTCTAAAGCTAGGCGGACTGCGCCATTTCCAATTGCATGAAAGCGAATTTGGAATCCTTCTTTATCAGCTTGTTTCACTAATTGCTTGATTTTTTCAGGAGGTAAGGTGGTTCCCCCTTTCGTATCTGGCCGATCTTTATAAGAATAAAGCAAATAAGCTGTATGTCCCGTAACAACTCCATCGATAAACTGTTTTAAGCCTGTCATCCTTAATTTGCTAGATTGATATTTATTCTTTAATTGTTTAGCCTCGCTCAGATCCATTTTTAATTCAGGTGAAAAATGAATCCGTGCTGTAAGGAGTCCTTTCTTATCAAAATCCGAATAAACCTTTAAATCATCCAGTTGATTAGGGGCAATTTTCGCGGCAAATAAATCATGGACCGATGTAATCCCATATTTGGCCAATTTATTTAGCAATTCCTGGAAAAGTTCTGCCCGTTTTTCTTTTGAAAAGTTAAAGGCTGTTTCAGATACAAACCCAATTGCATGTTCAAAAAGAAGTCCGTTTAATTCACCGTCACTATCCTTGCCGATTTCCCCATAATCAGGATCAGGGGTATCTTTTGTTAGTTGAACGATTTCAATAGCTTTGCTATTAATCCATGCATAATGAACTTCGGTATTAAATAATAAAACAGGACGATCAGAAATATACATATCTAATATAGATTTATGTGGAAGCTGTTTATTTTTCCAATTTGTATGATCCCATCCAATCCCAAAAATCCATTCAGCGTCGGGCCTTGTTTCAGCATATTTTGCTACCATTTCTGCCACTTCTTCCGAAGATCTGGCATTATATAACTGTACACTTTCTTTCTGAAATATTATCCCCATCATTAAATGCATATGAAAATCATGGAATCCTGGAAGAATCAATTCCTGATCAAAATCATAAATAGCCGTATGTTTACCTGCGAATGATTTGGCCTCTTCTTTTGTGCCGATTGCCATGATTTTATTGCCTTTAATCGCAATAGAAGCCTTTTTTGGAGTATTTTCCAATCCCGTAAAAACATAATTACTTGATAGAATCATATCTGCCTTTTCCATCACACTCTCCCCCTTATAAGCGTTTACATTGTTACATCATCGATTTGGTCAACGGAAAGTTCTGGCGGTCTAGTAGTTAAGAATTTTGTTATATACAACAGGATAATAAAGCCGATTACAAACCATCCAAAACCGAGCAAGAGAGCTTTTGTATCCAAACTAGTCCAAAGCCATAAAGTAAAACATGCTCCAATGAAAGGTAAAATAAGATATTTTACTATATCGATGCCTTTTCTTTGTTTCCCTTTAATAAAATAATGGGCAACGACAGATAAATTAACAAAGGTAAAAGCAACTAGCGCCCCAAAATTTATTAAGGAAGAAGCCATGACAAGATCAATGAATAGTGCTGATAATGTAAATGCACTAACGATTAATACGTTTAAAGCTGGTGTCCGGAATTTAGGATGGATGTAACCAAAAATTTTCTTTGGAAGCACACCATCGCGTCCCATCCCGTAAAGAAGTCTAGAAACACTTGCATGGGAAGAAAGTCCAGAAGCGATTGCCCCAGTTATATATCCTGCTAGAAAGATAGACTGAAAGAGGTTTCCACCAATATACAAAGCAATTTCCAAAGCTGCAGAATCTGGATCTTGAAATGCTTGATAATTTGGAAACACAAGATGGCAAACATAGGAAACTAGTATAAATGTTGTTCCTCCTATTAATGCCACAAGAAAAATTGCTTTTGGTATTGTCTTTTTCGGATTAATAGTTTCTTCTGCAAAGGTTGTCACTGAATCAAACCCTAAAAAAGATAAACATAATATGGATGCCCCAGCCAAAACCAAGGAAAAAGGAACTTCTCCATTAAAAAAGGGAGAACTCATAAAGAATGTACCTGAACCTAATCCGTTACTTAATCCTTTTAATGATAGAAAAATAAATACTACAATAAGTAAGAATTGGCAGATAATAAGAAGCAAATTAACCTTTGTTGCCACTTTTACACCAATGATATTGACGATTGTAATTAGAAGGACAAAAAGAATCAGCCAGACGGAAAAAGGGACTTCAGGGAAATAGGCATTTAAATAAATACCTAACAATAAGCCGTTAATCATTGGCAGAAATAAATAGTCAAGTAAAATAACCCATCCAACAATAAATCCCAAATGGGAATTAATTCCCTTTTGAGTATAGGTATAGGATGAGCCGGAAACAGGAAAGGCTTTCACCATTTGCCCATAGCTATAAGCAGTAAATAACATTCCTATTAAGGCGACAATGTAAGCTGCAGGTACCATCCCATTTGTAATTTGTGCAACTACCCCATAAGTAGAAAAAACTGTGGTTGGTGCCATGTAAGCTAAACCAAATAACACTAAGGGAAACACAGTCAATGATCGCCTTAAATTGACATTCTCCATTATCGCTCCACCTTTCATATATTCTTAACCTATATATTGCAAGAATTATGCCGAGTAATATTTGGATAATTTATTAGATATAAAAAATTTAAAAAAATAAATTTATTTATCCTTGCATAATTGATGCAAAATTGAATAATTTTTTATTTTTTTGCAAGAGTGTGTAAGAAAGGTGGAAAAATTTCGGTTGTGTGAAGGGAGTTTATGTTTGAATAGTATTCGTTCTAATACTTAAACAATTTGTTTTATTTGGTATACTTGATGCTGTTGTTTTAAAAAAGAAAAAAATGATCAAACGATAACGATGATGTGGATGATTATTTAGATGTAAAGGATACATTCATTTTATATTTTGTTGATCAAATTTTTTAACGAGTACTTGAATTGGTGAAAGGATTGTTGGCTTCAAAATATTTTTCTGGCTTAGTTCACTTGCTCTTTGTATTCAGAAATCTTTAGTTTCCATTCCTTGCAGGGCTGTTTTCGTCGCCAAAAACCTCCTTAAAATTAGATTAGATTAGATTTGAGAAGACTCTCATGGCTTCTATTCTATAAATAAATAGAAATATTTAACATTTACGAACTGGGTGGGATATAAATTGATCAAGAGTGATTTGTTCATCTACTTCTGATCAGTTTTATCTGAACTAAGTGGGATATAAAGTTTTTCCACTAGAACCGAAATAAAAAGTAGATTTGTTTTATCACTAAGTTGGATTTAAATAAGAGGAACTTGAACGAATTCGTACAGGTTGAAAATGGTTGTATCTAAGTGGGATATCAAACCGCTAAGGCTAATTTAAGCGTTAATCATTTCATAAGCAGGCAACACGAATATAACGGAAAAGCTGGAGAAGAACAGTGCCTGCTTTCTTAATTTTTGTTTTATACTAGCTTGTATCAATGATGGTTTCCGTCTTCAAAGGACGGGTCAGTGCTTACTCTTTCTCATAAATCATTTGTACAAATGTGTGATTCTTTTTAATGAAAATATTTTTATAAAGGTTTAAAATGAAACATATGATAGTACTTTTGGAATAATACAGGTAAAATTGGCTATGTATGGATCAGAAACCGTTTTTGATTTAGGGGGAAATTCCAATGGTTTGAAAGAAGCGGTAAGACGGTAATGAATTTAAGTTTCTAAAAAGGAAAAATATTTTACTCTTTTGCTTAACATTCGACTTGCTTCATGTTGGGGATGCCATCAAAATTTTTTAAAACGGACAGATATTTCTTTAATTCAATTTGCCCGTAGTGGTTGTTTTTATATTTCAGTCGGTGCTCAAAATAGAAAGATTTTTGGTTATGCGGCAACTTAAGTGCTTTCTGGCTTACCTGCTTTCTTTTTAGTATTTTCCGGCTCTTTTGCAACAGCTATATTCAAATAGCTTCCTGCTTTGCCGCTTTCATTTTAGTGATTCCATACGTTCTTTGCCGATGTGTAACCTCCAACTAGAAAAAGAAAAAAAGTTACATAAGAAGGTACGAGGGGGATTATTATGATACGGATGTATAAAAATTTAAATATTGGCTGGAAATATTCAATTGGTTTGATCGTAACAGTGGGATTATTTATTATAGCGTCTATTATTATAGGAAACCAATTTTTTCAAATAAAAAACAACATTGAACAAATTGACCGTAGAGGAGAAAAGGCTGTACATATAACAGAAATGGCTTCGCTTTTCAGAGCTGCTGACATTCGAGTGGCCGATTATATAAATACAATGGATGAAAAAAACTTGCAAGAGTTTAATGATCGTATGCAGGAGTATGAAGACAAAAAGAAGGGAATAGAGTCTCAACTGGAGACTAAAAATCAACGGGATTTATTAGCAAAGATTGAAACAAACAAGGAAATGATTAATGATCTGTTTTTAAACCAGCTAGTTCCGGCTTTGAAGGGTGGAAACAAGGAAGAAATCGGCAAGTTAAGAGAACAAATCGCTGAATTGCGTACAGAAACAGTTGCTCAGCTAGATCAATTGACAAAGGCCGTAGATGAAGAACGCATTGTAGCTGTCAATCAAACATTCAATGTTATGCAGCACAGCCTACTCATATTGGTTTTATCTGTCCTTTTATCAATCGTTCTTGGGGTAACAGTTGTTTTCCTTATTACGCGGACGATAAGGAAAAATTTACTTGTAGCAGTAAAAATGGCGAATCAAATCGCAGACGGGAACCTGCAAGGTCATGCAGTCATTTATGACGGTAAAGACGAAATCGGCCAATTAATCAATGCTATGAATAAAATGAAAGGAAACTTGCATCAGATTATTGGACATATGACAAATGTTTCAGGCAATTTAAGCAAACAAAGCAGAACGCTGTCACAATATTCCGAAGAGGTTCAGCAAGGCAGCCAACAGATTGCTTCTACCATGCAGGAATTATCAAGCGGTGCTGAAGAACAAGCGAACTCTGCATCAGAGCTATTAGAACAGATGAATGAATTTGAATCGATCGTAACAAATGTGTTAAAAAATCAACAAGAAGTGCAGACATTTTCAGACTCCATGCTTACTCTGACGGAGGATGGCAGTCAGGCAATGATAAAATCAATCGAAAAAATGGAATCAATTGATGCGAAAATTCAAGGTTCACTCGCAATGGTAAAAGGGTTAGATACAAAAACAAACGATATTGCCAAATTAATTAACGTCATCCAAGAAATTGCCGATCAAACCAACCTTTTAGCGTTGAATGCTGCGATTGAGGCTGCGAGAGCAGGAGAACATGGAAAGGGTTTTGCAGTTGTCGCTGATGAAGTGCGCAAGCTTGCAGAACAGGTAGCTTCCTCTGTTTCGGAAATTACTTCTATCATTCAAGGCATTCAAACTGAATCTAAAAATGTTGTTATTTCATTAGAGGATGGCTATAGAAACGTAGCAGAAGGCACGGAAACTATTTCCAAAACAGGTGATATCTTTAATGAACTAAAAGAGACCATTAAAAAAGTCTCGCATAAAATTCGCGGTATGTCAGAATCGATTAACAGTGTTCTTGACAATACGAAAAAAATGGGAGAATCCATTGAAAGTATTGCATCTGTATCAGAAGAATCTGCAGCTGGAATAGAAGAGGTGACAGCTACTGCTGAACAGTCTAATTCTTCTATGAAGGAAGTAGCAAATTCAGCAAAACATTTGGATAAAGAAGCAATGGATTTTGATCGATTAATACAGCAGTTTAAAATTTAGTTAGTTTTTGAGATTGTATGTAACACACGTCTATTTTAAAAAATGAGGGCCATTTCAAACTTTGATAAATGTAAGTTTGAAATGGCTTTTTGTAATGCGTTTTGAAATGAATTTTTTAAGTTTCAAAATAATAATGACGGTGAAGTCCACAGCCTGGATTAAACTGCGCATTGCAGTTCGGGCATTGATATGCACTGTGCAAATACTCATTAATAGTCAATTCTTTCCCGCAATGGCCGCATAAAATCGCCTTCTCATCAAACAAGGCTTTGGGCCAAACTTGTGGATTTCCGCATCCCTCTTCCTCATGGCATTTATGACATGGATAATAAGTCTGGCAGCAATAAAATTTGATTGCAATAATATCCACATCTTTATGGTAATGCTTGCAACGAGATTGTCTGTCGACAACTTTACCTTTCACTTCTATTCCATTTATGTGCATTGGCTTTTCACCCCAGTTCAAAACGTCTTTATCATGTGCCACAAACAGAACGAAAAATCGTCATTTTTTTATATAAAAGTATAGCATAACTGTTTCTTTCAATTGTGCTTGGTTGTGATGACTTTGGGGGCTGTCTTAGAAAGTCAAATCGCCATTGAAAACAAAAAATCATAAACACCGATATATCAACGCTTCTAAAACATTAATGGGGGCGTCAATAAGCCGATTTTCTAAAAATAGATCAGTCTTTTCTTGATGATTTTGTGATATTGAGCAAAAACGATTATTTTAATGGCGCACAATATGGGCTTAGGGCATGCCGCAAAAGGACAAAGGTGCAACTCGAAATTTGGGAAGCGATGAGGTTCAAGCGAAATTCATAAAAGTGCAAGATTTAAAGCAGGTACCTAAATTGTTTCCTATGAAATGGAATGAAGAAAAAACTGTATGCAAAATTGTTTAAAGAAGGCTTGAAACGGGCAGGATTACATATTAAAATTCCTCTTTTTTAGGAATAACAGGATCGCTAAACATAAAAACAACAGTTTGTTTACCTTATCCCTTATTTTCGTCTTAAAATACAAAGCTTTGTTTGCGTGTTACATAATAATAGTATATAATAGTATTAAGTAACGTGGATTAAGGGGAATAACTATATGGAATATGTTGAAGCTCTAAGAGATATAAAACAAATCAATGCCATGAAAAGATATTTAAAAAAGCATTCAGAGCGAGATTATGTACTCTTTGTGTTTGGCATCAATACCGGTTTAAAGATCACAGAAATATTGGAAATAAAAGTAGGAGATGTTTTGGGGGATGACGGCTACATAAAGGATTTTTATCTGCTTCCACATAAAGAATCTAAAACGACTAAGGAAGTGTATCTCAACCAAAAAGTAAAAAGGGCGATTCTCCACTATATCCAATCGAGACAATTGAACCGCGAAGATTATTTATTCCAGTCCGCGAAAACGAAAAAGCCCATCACGCGTCAACAGGCTTACCGTATTATCCATCGTGCCGCAGAAGCGGTCGGCATACAAGGGAAAATTGGAACGAACTCTATGCGTAAAACCTTTGGATTTCATGCCTATAAACGAGGAGTCGCCATTTCTTTGCTTCAGAAATATTTTCACCATTCGTCTCCTTCTGAAACACTCAAATATCTAGGAATTTCGAAAGATGAAAAAATTAGAACGGAAATTGATGTAAACCTTTAATATTCAACAACCTTAATCCATTCATTTAAAACATTTATAGGGAGGAATTTTTGCATGAATATTAGAGAAAGTGAACTTCCGGGAATTGGATATAAGTTTGAAATTATTACAAAGAACCAAGATAAGCTTGTTATTGTCATCCATGATGATGGACGGAGAGAAATTTATCATTTTGATTCAGATGATCATGATGAGGTTTTAAGTACTGCCACATTTGATGACTCAGAAGCAAGACAAATTGCTGGAATTTTAGGCGGAATGGCATATAAACCTAAAGCATTAGAAACCGTTGACTTTGCGTTTGATGATTTAATTATTGAATGGTATCAAGTAGAACCTGGTGCACCTGTTGTGAATAAAACGATCGGTGAGATTGATATAAGAAACAATTATGGAGTTACGGTCATTGCTATTAAGAAAAAAAAGACAAAGAAGACACACAACCCAGGTCCAGATACGGTGATTGAGGCAGGCGATACATTAGTAATTTCAGGAGAACGAAACCAACTAAAACAACTAGTTAACAACTTATTATCGAACAAAGGAAAGGAGTGAGGTTTATAGATGGATCATTTAGTCTTTGAAGTTGGTACAGCACTTGTCCTTGTTGCAATTGCAGCTATTATCGCAAATAAGCTTAAATTTTCCATTATCCCTTTCCTGATTGTCCTAGGTATGCTTGTTGGCCCGCATGCCCCAACGATTGGGATTATCGACTTAACCTTTATTGAAAGCAAAGAAATTATCCAATTTTTAGGACGCATTGGTGTTCTGTTTTTGCTTTTTTATTTAGGTTTGGAATTTTCTGTTGGAAAATTGATGAAATCAGGCCGAAATATTGTGGTAGGCGGGAGTCTTTATGTAGCAATCAATTTTGTTTTAGGCCTTTTATATGGATTTATCGTCGGGATGCCATGGATGGAGACTCTTATTATTGCTGGGCTTGTCAGCGTGTCTTCCAGTGCAATCGTCGCCAAAGTCCTTGTTGATTTAAAAAGAACAGCAAATCCAGAAACAGAGTTAATCCTTGGGATCATCTTATTTGACGACATTTTCCTTGCTTTATTTTTAACCACAATGTCAGGTGTCTTGCTTGCCGGCTCTACTTCTGTCCTCGGTATCATTACCTCTGTTCTTATTTCGGTTGGCTATATGCTGCTGTTTTTTTTCATTGCACGAAAAGGTTCGCCTTTATTAAATAAATGGTTGAATATTAAATCTGACGAAATTTTCATTATTGTTATATTTGCTACATTGTTTTTTGTTGCTGGGTTTTCAGAAACCCTTCATGTTGCAGAAGCGATTGGCGCATTGCTGTTAGGTCTAGTTTTTTCAGAAACTGACTATCGAGACCGCATTGAACATATGGTAGTTCCGTTTAGAGATTTCTTTGGCGCAATCTTCTTTTTCAGCTTTGGATTGAGTATTGATCCATCAACATTAGCTGGTGCGATCTGGTTAGCTTTAGGCGCTGCCGCACTCACGATTGCTGGGAACTTTGTAGCTGGTATGATTTCGGGGAGGAAAGCGGGGCTATCCCATAAAGCTTCTACCAATATTGGTTTAACCATTATGGCTCGTGGAGAATTTTCGATCATTGTTGCAAATTTAGGGATTACAGCAGGATTAAATCCCATTTTAACTCCTTTTACTGCCCTTTATGTTCTCATTTTAGCGATCGTAGGACCGCTACTTGCGAAAGAAAGCAAAAATATTTACAAGTTTTTAAATAAGATTTTCAAATGGAGTAACACACCGGAAAAGAAAAAAATAAAAGTCCCAGGCGAGTAGCTCGCCAATGGGAAATTTTAAGCTCAATGAACATTATTATACACCAAAAACAGCTCTCAAGAAATATAGAAATAAAACGCGAAAAATGTACGTAAGCTGTTTTCAAAAATTTATTGAAAATGCAGGTTTTCTACTTAAAACAGAAAACCTGCATTTCCTTGTAAACTATTACTTTGCGTACAAAATTTCGCATTTTTTGTTTGCGTTTCTTTAACGTATGGATCGAAGCGGCTGAACAGAATGTGCATTTGCTTGTTGACAGTTTCGCTACATAAAATCATCATTGTTGTTGTTGTTTCAATGTACATTTCGAATTTGTTGCACCACTTTTAATTGACATCATTTTTTTATTGTAAAAGATAATGATTGACAATACTTAAAAATATTTTCCCTGAGACGAGAAGCGCACGCTCGTCAAAGTCAAAGCGGGGATGGTGATGAGGATAATGAGTTTTTGGATCGTCTCCTCTTGCACCGACATGAAAATAAACACCTGGTTTATGATTTAAGTAGTATGCAAAATCTTCTGCTCCCATTGACGGCTGATAATTATAAAAACAGTCAGATGCATACGTCTCGCTAATAATGGCTCGCAATTGTTCGGTTTCATTTCTAGGATTGATAACTGGAGGATAGCCGTTTAAATAATCAATTTCGTAGCTTGCGTGCGAAGCTTGGCATAGCCCTTGAACAATCGCTCTGATCTCTTCCTCAATTTGCTTCCTAACGTTTGGATTAAATGTTCTTACTGTCCCTTCTATTCTAGCGTTTTCTGCAATGACATTGAAAGCTGTTCCTGCTTGAAACACACCAACTGTCACAACAGCTGAATCTATCGGATTCACGCGTCTGCTGACAATTTGCTGCAAGTAGTTCACAATTTGGCTGCCGATGACAAGAGCATCTACTGTTTCATGCGGACGGGCCCCGTGGCCTCCTTTTCCTTTTATTTGAATCGTAAATGCATCGACAGCAGCCATAACGGGTCCTTCTCGTAAGCCTATTTTGCCGTACGGAATATCAGTGGAAACATGTGCGCCAAATACAAGGTCAACATCGTCCAGGCATCCATCTTCAATCATAAACTTGGCGCCGCCGGGCGGTTTTTCCTCCGCGTGCTGAAAGATGAATACGATGTTGCCTTTTAAACGGCTGCGGTCGATTTCACTTAATACTTTTGCAACCCCGAGGAGAGCTGCTGTATGCCCGTCGTGGCCGCATGCATGCATAACTCCTTTTACGGACGATCTGTAAGGAGAGTCGTTCTCTTCATGGATCGGAAGCGCATCAAAATCAGCGCGGAAGGCAATGGTTCTTCCTTCTTTTCCGCCCTTGATCATTCCGACAACTCCATTTCCACCGATTCCGGTCTTTACCTCAATCCCAAAGGAGGAAAGCTTCTCTGCAATAAATTTCGGTGTATTTTCCTCTTGAAAAGAAAGCTCAGGATGACGATGCAAATATCTTCTCCACGAAACCAATTGTTCGAAATTTTCCATTAAAGAACGATGAAGCTCCTTAATCATTTTCGCACCTTCTTTCAAAAATAATGATCCTTTTTTTCGATTAAAAGCTGTTAAATCATCATCAGAAATATGAAGTATCTAGTAGTCTAGCTGGGAAGAGAAGTAAGCTGAGTTTTAAGATCAAAATAAACTCTTTAGCAGCGTTAGATAAAACTCGTCTTTACTTCTAATCCAACTAAAAAAGGCTTCATCACGTATTATTTTCTTTAAATTTTTTTAATATTTCGCCTTCTTTAGAAGTACGAAAACTGCTTTTTCAGGTATGGTTAAATATTTTAATCACCAATTCTTTATTAAACCTATACAATATATTGCAATTACTTAATATTCATTTTACCTCCCTTTTTTTGTCACACCAAGTAAAATTTTTCATTTATTTATACTCAAGTTTGACACCATTTCACTACATGTGGATAACTAAAGGTGATTATACCAATAGTTATCCACTTTTTTTATCGAAAATATAATCATTATGTAGTGTTATGTGGATAACTTTTGTATATCCAATAATATGTAATATATGTTATACTATTAGTGCTATGTATATTCGAATTAATAAGCAAAAAAATAAAAATGGTTCTGTTCGTCAATATCTACAAATATGTCGTACATTTCGTGTAGACAATAAAGTTCGGCAACAAACGCTTTGTAATCTAGGGAGGTTAGAACATTTATTAGAGAATGGCTCTGTCGATAACATAATCGAGGGATTAGCCAAATTTTCAGAGCGTTACTTTGACCGAATTCACGGGCAAGGCTCTTCCTCTTCTGTCTCCGTGCTTTGGACAAAAGAGTTTGGGCCGGTTTATCTGTTCCGAAAGGTATGGGAAAAGTTAGGGCTTGGTCGGCTATTACGTAAAATCACGGATGATTCCGAGGCTGCTTCTCGGTATGACGAAGCCATTTTTGCCATGGTGTTAAACCGTCTCATGGATCCCAATAGTAAGCATTATATCTTCAAACAATGGATCGACACGATTTATGCAGAAGGTCTTTCAGACATCCAACTCCATCACTACTATCGTGCATTAGACTTCTTAAGTGAACAAAAAGAAAAAATTGAGGAACAACTTTATGGACATTTAACCGATTTAACCTCATTAGAAGTAGATATCGTGTTTTACGACACGACAAGCACCTATTTCGAAGGAGAGGAAGCAGACGAACTGCTGGCTCACTATGGTTACTCCAAAGATCATCGTGGAGATCGAAAACAAGTCGTGATTGGCTTATTAATGACCAAAACAGGGATTCCGATTGGACATCAAGTCTTCCCTGGAAACATGCATGATACGAAGACATTTGGCATGGTGGTTGGAGACCTGAAGAAGCGCTATCCTATTCAGAAAGTCATTCTAGTGGGAGACCGCGGAATGGTTAGTGAAGCCAACTTAGATCAAATTCGTGAACTGGGCATGGAATATATTGTGGGTGTCAAATTACGAAAGTCGAAGAAAGCCCAAGAGCTATTATCCATCCGTGGGCCATATAAGAAGGTTCTCCCGAATCTAAAAGTGAAGTCAAAGAAAATCGATGGCGAAACGTATGTACTCTGTTACAATCCGGACGCTGAAGAACGTGATCGAGCGAGTCGTCAAGTCGTGTTAGAAAACCTTCAATCGAAGCTTGATGAACTCGGTCCATCTGGACTCGTCAAAAACCGTGCGTATTCCAAGTTTTTAACGATAGAAAAAGCATCGGCCAAAATTGATGAAGAGAAGGTATCCAATGACGAAAAGTTTGACGGAAAGTACGCCATTCGGACCAACTCGTCATTAACGGATGAAGAGGCAGCACTTGCCTATAAAGAGTTGTGGAGAGTGGAACAAGCCTTTCGTAACCTGAAGTCGAATCTAGAACTTCGCCCGATGTACCATCGAGTGGAATCTCGTATTCGAGGCCATATCATGGTTTGTTTCCTTGCGCTTGTCATGGAATCCTTTTTGGCCTATAAGCTAAAAGAAATAGGATGCCAAACAAGTGTAAAGGATATTTTGCATGATGTAAGCCAGATGAAGGCCTCGAAAATACGCGTGAATGGTGAAGAGCAAATCGTTCGTACAGAATTACAAGGTCAAGCAAATCTAGCATTTGAAGCACTTGTCACACAAGCGCCTCCTAGAGTATTAGAAAAAAACACGTGCCACTAACAAGTGTAGTGGTACGTGTTGTGGGTAAAGTCCAAAACACCAGTATTTTCGGGCTTTTCTTTAGTGTACTCTGTCAAACTTGAGTTATATTTTACAGAACCATTTAAGAATGTATTCGCTGCCTCTATATAGAACTCTAGTAGAAACAAAAGAGGTTAACTCATGAAAAGTTCGCTATTGCTCAAAACGAAAGAACCAAGCTGGAAAAGGGATATAAAGAAAGCGCCATAAAAATAATCGAACAACCAGAACGTTCGAACATAAAAATGATCTGTCCTTTTCCTAAAGCGAGAAATGTAATATTCGATGATTGGTTTTTAAAAACAACAAAAATTATTTTATTCGTCCGGATTAGTACCATCAGATAAGGTGCCATCTTCTTTTCCGGGTTTCTACCATTTTTAAATTGTACATTCCAGAGTGGTTTAATAATTAATTCTTCTTTTCTAGAATATAATGTATCTCTAATTCTTCAAGATCCAATACTACTGTTTTTTCTTTGGCAACCATCATACTTTCAGCAAATGATCGAAAATATTCACCCCAACTTATTTTGACATCATTCCATTTTTTACCTCATTAACAATCCAGCGGTTGTTTTTGAAAAACCGTTTTTACCTGACGTTTAGTTCATCTATACGCAAATTTGCTGAATTCTCCTTTGATTTTTAAGTATTTTTAACATTGTTATTTAATTTTCGTAATTTTATAATGAGCGTGTAAATAATTTTCATTATTCTGATAAATGAAAACGCTTTTTTATGCGCTAACGCATCAGAAATATTTGATACATGCAAAGGAACTGCTGGAATACCTAAATGTTTAGAGGAGTGAATAAAATGAAAGATATCGTTTTGCTGGAAGGAGCAAGAACGGCATTTGCTGAAATATCTGGATCATTTCGAAACACTACTGCGACTGATTTAGGTGCATTTGCGGCTAAAGAAGCTATTCGAAAATCTAATATTTCGCCTGATGAAATTGATCATGTTGTGTTTGGAAACGTTCAGCAATCAAGTAGAGATGCACACATTTTAGCAAGACATGTTGGATTAAAAGCCGGCACCCCGATTGAAGTTCCTGCCGTAACGATTAATCGTTTATGCGGGACGGGGATTGAAGCAATCTTAACAGGCGCCCGCTACATTTTAACGGGAGAAGCAAATGTTGTGCTGGCTGGCGGCACGGAAAATATGAGTCAAGTACCGCATGTCATTCGCGGTATGAGATGGGGAAGTCCTCTAGGTTCGCCTGTTGTAGAAGACTGGTTATGGGATGGACTATATGATACGTATGGCGGCTGCACAATGGCTGAAACAGCTGAAAATTTAGCTGTCAAATATAATTTAACGAGGGAAGAAATTGACCGTCATGCTTTATCTAGCCATGAGCGTGCGATTGCAGCGAGAGAAAAAGGGTATTTTAAAGAAGAAATTGTACCGGTTACTGTGAAAGGGAAAAAAGGAGACATCATTATTGATCAAGATGAACATATCCGCCATACGAGCATGGAGCAGCTTAGTAAATTAAAGCCTAGATTTATTGAAAATGGTGTTGTCACGCCGGGAAATGCAAGCGGTATGGTTGATGGAGCAGCAGCTGTTGTCATTGCATCAAGTGATTATGCAGAAGAAAAGGGGTTAAAACCGATTGCCCGCCTTGTTTCCTGGGATGTTGTAGGAGTAGAACCGAAGTATATGGGGATCGGTCCGGTTCCTGCTATTCAAAATGCATTAAAGAAAGCAAATTTAACGATTTCTGATTTGGACTTAATTGAAATCAATGAAGCTTTCTCTGCTCAATATTTAGCATGCCAAAAAGAATTAGGCTTTGATCTTGAAATAGGAAATGTAAATGGGGGAGCCGTTGCGCTAGGACATCCTCTTGCTGCAAGCGGAACAAGAATCACGACAACTCTTATTTATGAATTAAAAAGGCGAAACAAAAAATATGGCGCTGTATCTGCATGTATTGGCGGAGGACAAGGAATCGCCGCTGTTTGGGAAGCGCTGTAAATCCGCAGAAAAAATTGAATGTTTCGGCTACACGAGAAAATAACGGGTTAAATATATTGGCGGATCAAGCCTTATTTGTTTCCATTCGGCAAGGGGATTTCAAAAGAAAAATGGGGCAACTGTATCGGAATGTCAACTGCTGATGCAGAACATATTATTGAAGCAGTCTCTGCAACTTTTTTGATTATAAGAGAGTTGATGATAAATAAAAAGGTATGAAATGTTCAGCTGCTGTTGAAGCTGCCTTTTAATTCCGGCTTGGAAAATCTATTTTGAATGAAAAAGCCTCTAGACTTATGAACTTCGTCTAGAGGCTTTCTATTTTATGATGCGGATTGCTTTAAATATGTTTCTCCTTCAGGTTTTGCCCGTTTGATAAAGAAAGTGAGAACGAGGGCGATCAGTGCAATTAACAATGATATTTTGAAAGAAAAGTTGATTCCATTCAGCATTGCCTCATTCATAATATCGGCCATTTTAGCTGGATCACCCGCTGCGGCTTGAGCCAATCGCTCCGCCTCCGACTCCGTTTTATTTTGCATGAGCGTGACAAGCAGCGCTGAACCAGCAGCTCCTGAAACTTGCTGCAACGTGTTGTTCATCGCTGTAGCGTGCGGGTTCATAGTTTGCGGCAGCTGATTGATTCCGTTTGCCATGACGGGCATCATCACCATCGACATTCCCAACATTCTTAATGAGTACATAAGCATTAAAAAGCTGTAGGATGTATCCATTGCTAAGTGGCTGAATTCGTATGTTGTAAAAATGGTAATAGATAAGCCGATAATGGCGAGCGCTCTAGCGCCAAATTTATCAAAAAGCCTTCCTGTTATCGGCGACATAATTCCCATGATGATTGCTCCCGGCAGCATTAAAAGTCCGGAATCAAAAGGTGAAATCCCGCGAATTGTCTGAATATATATTGGCATAAGCAGCATCGCTGAGAACATCGTCATCGAAAGAACGATCGAAATTGCGGATGATAAGGCGAACATCGGATATTTATAAATTCGAAATTGCAAAAGAGGCTCTTCCATTTTTAATTGCCGCACAATAAACAAGACTAAGCTGATCGTTCCGACAATAATGGTTCCATATACCTGAACGGAATCCCAGCCTTTTTCCCCGGCGGAGCTAAACCCGTATAAAATGCCGCCAAACCCGATGCTTGATAAGATGAGCGATAAAATATCCAAAGATATTTGTTTTTGCGGCAAAATGTTTTTTAATTTAAAGATTGCAAGGATGAGTGTGAGAGCAGCGATCGGAATAACGATGTCAAACAGTGTGCGCCATGAATAATGCTCAACAATCCATCCGGATAGCGTTGGTCCTATCGCTGGCGCAGTGATCATCACTAGTCCAAAAAATCCCATTGCTGTGCCGCGTCGTTCAACAGGAAAAGCGACAAGCATGACATTCATTAATAAGGGAGCCATGATCGCTGAACCGGCCGCTTGAAACATTCTTGCAACCAATAACACGCCGAATGTCGGCGAAAGTGAAGCTAACACCGTACCGGCTGTAAACAAGCCCATTGCTGTAATATATAGTTGGCGATTCGTAAACTTTTGCAACAAGAACGCGCTGGCAGGAATTAAAATCCCATTAATCAACATGTAGCCTGTTGACAGCCATTGCGCAGATGAAGGGGATATTTCAAAATCCTTCATAATGGATGGTAGTGCAACATTTAGAAACGTTTCGTTAACAAAAGACACAAATGCACCAACAAATAAAATGGCAATCATCCCATAAGGCGGTTTGTTTAATGTTTCATGATTAGTCAAGTGAGAATCCTCCTTGTACTTATAGTATATTATTTTATACTGTTGTTATAAAAGATAATAATAATATATACTGATAGTATAAAAAAATCAACAATAACTTTTATTTTTGAGTTCAATCATAAAGGATGTGCAGTCAAATTGAACGATCGAAAAAGACAAGTAATGGAAGCGGCGCATACTCTTTTTGTTGAAAAGGGATTTGTGAGAACATCAGTTCAAGATATTTTAGATAAAAGCGGGATATCGAAAGGGACATTTTATAATTATTTCTCATCGAAAAAAGAACTTTTAATTAGTATTTTTGAAAAGATTAAAATGGAAACAGATCAGCGGAGAATAGAAGTGTTGGCTGGCAGGCAAGCAAACGATAAAAACGCGTTTATCGAGCAAATTCAAGTCAAGATGGAAATCAGTAAAGAAAATAAACTATTCGCTCTGTTTTATGGTGTGCTGATGTCAGAAGATGAAGAGCTTAAAGGATTGGTGCAGCAGTATCATTTTGATGAACTTTGCTGGGCACAGAAGAGGATTGCAGAAGTATTCGGGGAACAAGTACGTCCGTATTCGGTTGATTTGGCTGTGTTGTTGTATGGAATGGTTCAAAACGCCATTCATTTCGCTGTCACTGCCGGAGCAGAAATAGAAATTAACAGCATAATCGCTTATTCGTTGAGAAGAATTGAAAAAATAGCGGAAAATGTTGTGAAAACGAAGGATCAGCTATTTGATCCGGATATAGTAGAAAGGCTGGAGCCGGAAGAGGCTTTGAATCGGAAAAAGAAAAAGGAATCCCTTTTCAATCAAATTGATAAAATTAAAAAATCGGCAGATGAGGAGCAAAAGGAATTGCTATCCTTTCTAAAGGAAGAATTGCAATCTTCTGTTCCGCGGCGAGCGCTGATTTACGCGGTGATGTCCCAAGTTGATCAGAAGAAAAAGCTTGAGCATTTGGTCGATGAGGTGCTAAGATTTAATACTTAAAGGTCTATAAAAGGCTGAATCGTTTTGCCATTCACTTACCAAAAGACTTGGATATAATAATAGGAAATGAAGTTTATTGGAGAGATTAGCGTGCAATTAAATTCCAACAAGATTATTGAAGCCTGTTTGCTAGCTGGTAAAATTATGCTTGAAAATGGAGCGGAAACGTACCGCGTTGAGGATACGATGCAGAGGATGGCTACATCCCTTGGTATAAAGCAGTCTCATTGTTTTGCTATGCCCACTGGAATTATATTTTCCATTGACGAAATGGAACAGACAAAACTTGTACGTGTGCTGGAACGGACAATAGATTTAAATAAAGTTGCGATGGTGAACAACATTTCTAGAAGGATGGCGCAGGGTGAAATATCTGTTGATGAAGCTTTACTGGAACTGAAGCAAATAGACGAATCAAAACCTGAATATCCAGTTTGGCTGCAATTGACCTCTGTTTCCATCTTGAGCGGCTGGTTTTTAATCATGTTTCAAGGAAAGTGGGCAGATTTTGTTCCTGCCATGATTTCAGGCGGTTTAGGTTTTACATTTTTAGTTTATGTTCATCGTTTTGCTAAAATTAAATTTTTTTCAGAGTTCTTAGCATCGTTTGTCATTGGATTTACAGCCATTTGGCAGGTGAAGCTGGGCATCGGGATAGATTTAGATAAAATTATTATCGGTTCTGTCATGCCGCTTGTACCGGGGCTGCATATCACAAATGCTGTCCGCGATTTGATGGCAGGACATTTAGTGGCTGGATTATCAAAGGGAGCTGAAGCGTTTTTAACAGCTTTTGCGATCGGGTCAGGAATTGCCATTGTTTTATCGATTTATTAATTGAAAGGATTGTTGTCATGCTGTCACAACTTGCAGCAAGCTTTATTGCAGCATTTGCATTTGGAATTATTTTTAATGTACCAAAAAAGACGTTATTTGCATGTGGAATTGCGGGAGCAGTTGGATGGCTTTCGTATTTATTCTTGATTCATTTTAAGATGGATTTAATTATCGCTGCATTTATATCAGCGCTTCTTGTTGCCTTCATTAGTCACTTGTTTACGAAAATGTATAAAGCGCCGATCATCATTTTTTCTGTTCCAGGTATTATTCCGCTTGTCCCAGGAGGGATTGCGTATGATGCCATGCGCCATGTAGTCGAGCAAGACTATTTTACGGCGATTGAACTAGCAGCTAAAGCTTTTATCATATCAGGAGCTATCGCCATGGGACTAGTGTTTTCCGAAGTATTGAATCGGATGATTATGAAAATTATTCGGTAGTAGCTCTTTTCAATTGGTTGACGTGTGTTTGTCGCTTAGGAAACAAATTTTTATACATGTCAACTCTCATAGTCTCGCTGACCAGACTATGCATTTTGAGGTGGGGAATCGTTCATTTCAACTTGATTTTTGAGGTGGGTAGTAGCTCGTTTCAATTAGTTTGCCGGTACATTTGTCGTCTAGGCACGAATTTTATACATACTAGCTTTCATAGGACACGCTGGCTAGGCTATGCTTTTAAGGTGGACAATCGCTCATTTCAACTTGATTTTCCGAAGTATTTGTCGTCTAAGAAACAAATTTTTATACATACTAGCTTTCATAGACACGCTGACCGGACTATGCTTTTTGAAGTGTGCAATAGCTCTTTTTCAACTAAATGTCGGTGTTCGCTGATCTGATTATACTTTTTGAGGTGAGCAGCCATGCTTTATCAAGTTTTTGTGTATGGAACGTTGTTAGTCGGGGAAGCAAATCATCATGTTGTAGAGCCTTATTTAATCTCTTGCGAAAGAGGACATGTGAAAGGACGCCTATATGATGTAGGAGATTATCCAGCGCTTGTCCTTGATGAAGGTGAAGATGAAGTTGCCGGTGAATGGTTCATTGTAACAGAAGAAGGATTGAGGCAAATGGATTTGCTGGAGGATTTTATAGAAGGGCGGCCGAATAATGAGTATGAGCGCGTTTGGGTCAAGGATAGCCGGCAAAATATAGAAGGTTTTGTTTACGTATATTCCTTGGAAAAAGCGCAGCATCTTCCTATCATATATTCCAATTCATGGAGAGAGCATCGGAGAAATCAAAAGTAAAAGGCTGATTCAACACATTGCTTTTCAGCGATGTTGAGTCAGCCTTCTTTGTATAGTTTTAGTATTGATTGTGAATGATGAATATGTTTTCTTGTTCATTACATTTGATTGACGGGATTGTGGCATTAGCCCACAACTTCCTGAAAGTAGCCGGCATCCGCCAGCTACTTTCAGATAAAAATCGAAAAAATATAAAAGCAAGTGGAGAGAAACGAATTGTTTTTCTCCACTTGCTTCATTTTAGGGACTTATCGGACAGCCCCGGTGTTTAAACAGGCAGAATGAACCATCCTGCTTACATTATTTCAATTTGATGAGCTGTTCATATTTTTCAAGAATTAGTTTTGTTAACGGGTCGTTTTCGTCAAGCTGGCTGTACTGCTTCAAAGCTGCAGCTGCTCCTTTTGTTTTAATGATTTCTTGCAATTCGACTGCCTCTTGGTCTTCTTTATAGTCAAACAATAGCGCAGCTGCTACGGCTGTTGCGAGATTTTCAGGTTTTTGACCGAATTCCATTAATCTTTTTGCTGGTAAAATTAATCGGTCGTTTGCGCCAAGCTTGCGAATAGGCGATCTGGCTACTCTAGTGACATTATCGGAAATTTGTTTGTTTTCAAATCTAGAGATAATCTTATCGATATATTTTTGATGCTCGGAACGATCAAAATGATAAGTTTTCGCCAGCATGTCGCCGGTTTCAGCTAGCGCGCCTTCTAAAATTGGGCGGACAAACGGGTCCAATACAGCTTTGTCGATTGTTTCTATATTTTTGAAATAGCCTAAATAAGCTGCAGTAGCATGTCCAGTGTTGACAGTAAATAGCTTGCGCTCAATATATGGATTTAAGTCGTCAACATAGGTGATTCCTTGAATATTTGGCAAGCTTCCTTTTATGTCTGTTTTTTCCACGACCCATTCAAAAAATGGTTCAACAGAAACTTTTAAAGGGTCCTCGTGGGTTTGTAATGGAACGATGCGGTCGACAGCTGCATTAGGAAAGCCAACATATTGATCCAATTTTTGTTTTTCTTCATCTGTAAGCGATTTGCGCACTTCTTCTTTTAATAATTGGCTGCCGCCGATCATATTTTCACATGCAATAATGTTTAAAGGCTGGACTGACTGTTTAAATCGTTCCTTAAGTCCTGAAGCGATTGTCGGTGCAATGATTTTTAAAATATTTGGACCGACAGCCGTTGTAATTAAGTCAGCTTGGCAAATGAGATCGATAACTTTGTCAGTTTGTTTTGCACTGTTAATTCCTTTTACACCTGTGACGGTGATTGTTTCTTTTTTTTCGCTGGCTAATTCGATGATATAACTTCCTCTTTTATTTAGCTCAGAGATTAGATTTTCATTCACGTCAAGAAAATATATTTCATAGTTAGCTTGATTTAGAAGAGCGCCGATGAATCCTCTTCCTATATTTCCAGCGCCGAACTGCAAAGCGATCATGTTTATTCCACCTCATTGAATAAATTGATTAATTCTTCTTTGGTTGCTGCATTGATTATACGGTCAACATTTTCTTCCTCTGAGCAAAGGATGGCGATTTTCGACAAGAGCTCCAAATGTTCGTTGTCTTTTCCGGCAATTCCGAACACTACTTTAGCAATGTTGCCTTCTCCATATTCTACGCCTTCAGGAATTTGAATAATGGAAATACCTGATGTTAAAATGTCTTTTTTTCCTTCGTCTGTTCCGTGTGGAATAGCTATATGGTTCCCCATATATGTGGAAGTGATTCGCTCTCTTTCAAGCATTTTAGTGATATAGTGTTCATTCACATACCCGTTTTCAACAAGTACCTTTCCGGCTAATTTAATAGCTTCCTCCTGATTGGACACCTTTGCATTTAAAACAATGTTGTCAGTTGTTAGTATTGGCTTCATCTCACTCACTCCAATTAAAAAATTTTTCTTTCATATAATGATGGAAAATCACATTCAGTTTATGATAGACGGCTGTTTCATCTCCGTTTTCAAATAATGCTAAACTGCTTTTGCTTTCAATAATAGCTGAACTGATTTGGCTTAATATTTCCAGCTTATTTTGAGTTAGCTGTTCAGGAGCTAAAAGCAGCAATATCCGGCTGATTTCCATCGCATTTCCGTCCATTCCGAGGACGTTGTCCGCTTTGTCCAAATCATAAATACGAAATAAAGGAATCAATACTTCTTCATCTTTTAAATGAAATAAAGCAATTTTTGTCCCGGGAATTCCCAATCCTCCTTTTTGTTCTCTCGCCAAAAGCTTCTTCGCAACGGATTCATCATTTGTGATCAATTTTTCTTTATGCAATGTGCGGGCGATTTCCAAAAGATTTTTTTTATGCTGTCCTGTATTTTCAAGCAAGCTCACATTGAAATGGAGCAAAACTGTTTTGATAATATCGCCCAGTTCAAAAAATTGATCGATGATGTGAATCATATCGTTTGAAGGATTTTTCCGGAAAGGAATGCCCGGAACATTGTTTTCAATTCTTTTGAATTCTGTCAGCTTTTCATTCATGTACCTTTTTATTTTGGCGATATCATGCTCATTTAACAGCGGGTTAACTGTAATATATGGCACATGACGATACGGAAGATCGGTAGTTGAAATAATAATATCGTATTGGCTGACATCCAGCCTTTTTAAATCAATAAGAGAAGCAATATGAATGTTTTCTATTTCAGGAAATTCCTTGCGAAGTCTCGTTGCCAGCATTTTGGAAGAACCGATTCCGCTGGGGCAAACAACTAATCCCTGCAGCGAAATATTCTCCATCTTTGATTCCAAAGCGGAGCCAAAATGCAGTACGAGAAAGCCAATTTCATCCTCTGATAAATGAAGATCATAAAAGATTTTTTTTACCCCTTCTTCGACAGACGCGAAAAGGGCGGAAAATTTTGTTTTGATCTGTTGCAGCAGAGGATTGTGCGTATGAATCTTCTCTTTTGAACGTGTAATAGCAGGGACAAAATGGGCCACCAACCCTTGATATAAAGATTGATCTTCCGTCAAGGGAAAGCCGGTTTTGTTGGAAACAAATTCAATGAGCGCATGGACTTTTCTTGAAATGTCTACATCTACATCAAAGAAGGAAAAATCTTTATCTTCTTTTCTGCGCGCTCCTAATAAATGAGTCGTGACATAGCCGATTTCCGCTTCAGGAAACTTGACCTGAAAGGCTTTTTCCAATTCTTTGACGATCATACGGGCGGATTCGAATTCTTTTGTGCCTTTCAATTCTTGAAAAACTTGAGGATCGATATCGATCGTTTCGCCTTTTTGGATTCTTTCCGCTGCCAGCATTAAATGGACTGCAAGAGCAATATAGGCACTGTCCGCAATAGAAAATAAAATGGTTTGCCGAAAATTTTCAAGTACTCCTTCAACCGTTTTTATTTTTTCTTCATCAATGATTTCAAAAATTTTCTCCCTTTTTTCATTTTTCTCTTCTTTTATTTGCCTTTCAATTGCTTGCAAAAAACTTTTTTCATCCAATTTCTCCATTATAATGTTTCCAAGGAGAGCCCTCTTTCCATTTTCTGGTCCAATGAGTTCTATTCCGTATCCTCTTTTTCGGATGAGCTTCAAATCAAATTGAGCAATCCATTCTTCGATTTGATCTAAATCATTGCTTACGGTTGCAGAAGTGACGTTTAATTTTTCGGCTAGTGTAAACAGTTTTAGAGGCTCGCTGGCCTCTAAAAGTGAACATAGGATAAGCACTTTTCTTTCTTCTTGGCTAAAGTCTGTGTGCTCTCCAGATCGGATATCTTTTAATAAATTTTGTTTCCGCAGCGATGGACCGAATAAGCGAATTCCTTTTCCTTGCAGGCTGTCAATATAAAGACCATATTTTTTTATCACTTTTTTTATATTTTTAAGCTCCCGGTGAACTGTTCTTGAGCTGACGTTTAATCGTTCAGCGATCTCTTTTGTGGAAATGTGTCGGTCCTCCTGCAGCATTAATTCGATGATTTCCCGTTCTCTCGCCCGCAAGTACATGGAATTCACCCCTTTTAAAGTGCACAGCTGTGCAATCTGCTTATGACTGTTCTTTTAATTTTTCTAGCAGTTCATCGTACTTAGGACTGTTTAAGAAATTCTCAACAGAAATGTGTGTTGCATTTGGAAGCTTTGCTTTTGCTCTATCTGTTAAATCTTTATGTGTAAATACAATGTCTGCGTCATCAGGCAAATTGTTGATGGCAGTGTTTGTTACTTCGATATTTAACCCAGCTTTTTTGACTTTGTTTCGCAAAATGGAAGCGCCCATTGCACTGGATCCCATGCCTGCGTCACAAGCAAAAACAATCTTTTGGACATTGTCTAATTCATTTTCTTGCAGCTCGGCATCTTCACTGTCTTTTTGCGCTTGATTTGTGAGCATTTCTGCTGCTTTGCTTTCTTTACCTTTTAATTGCTGCATTTTCTCTGCTGCTGCTGATAAGTCTTCCTTGCTGTCTGCTTTCGCTGCTTTTAAGATGATGCTTGAGATGAGGAATGAAACAGCAGTTGCAACAATAACACCAGCCAACACACTTATATAATGTCCTTTTGGAGTCATAATCATTAATGCAATAATACTTCCCGGCGAAGGCACTGCCACAAGTCCGGCATCAAAAAGTAAGAATGTTAACACTCCGCTCGCTCCGCCGGCAATAGCAGCTAAAATTAATAATGGTCTCATTAAAATATAAGGGAAGTAAATTTCGTGAATTCCACCCAAAAAGTGAATAATGGCTGCACCAGGAGCAGTTTGTTTAGAATTTCCTTTTCCAAACAGCATATAGGCAAGCAAAATTCCTAGACCTGGCCCTGGATTCGTTTCAAGCAAAAATAAAACGGATTTGCCTGTTTCTGCTGCTTGTTCAATTCCGAGCGGGCTTAAAATTCCATGATTAATCGCATTATTTAAAAACAGCACTTTTCCGGGTTCGATAAATATACTTGCGAGCGGAAGCAGGTTGGCATCGACAATGAATTTAACTCCACCTGCCAAAACGCTGCTCAAAGTTAAGACAATCGGGCCGATTCCTAAAAAAGCAATAATCGTTAAAATAGCAGCGACAATACCAGCTGAAAAATTGTTGACAAGCATCTCAAATCCGGATTTAACTTTTCCTTGGAACAGTCTGTCCACTTGCTTTATAATATACCCACCAAGAGGGCCCATTATCATGGCACCTAAAAACATGGGAATGTCCGCTCCAACGATTACTCCCATCGTTGCGGTTGCACCCACAACTCCTCCGCGCAGATCATACACCATGCGTCCGCCGGTAAAACCAATTAGAAGCGGCAACAAATATTGTATCATCGGATTCACTAGTTTTGCTAAAGCTTCATTTGGTGTCCAACCAGTCGGTATAAATAACGCAGTGATGAGTCCCCACGCAATAAATGCGCCGATATTTGGCATAATCATTCCGCTTAAATAACTGCCGAATCTCTGTATTTTTACTTTAACATTTGATTCTGCCATTGTGTTCACCCCTTTTATTTTTTTAGAATAATGTTTCTACATTTTAAATTTTAAAGCGTTATCATTGCGAGTCTCAATTTAAAGAAAAGTCAAGTTTGTCACTTTTGCTGCTGACAAAATTTATTTGAAGTTTAACCAAACGCATGCTTTTTATCCTTCTTTTTAGCTATTTTTTGGCATCTATCAGATGACAAATTTCCTGTATTTTATTACTATAAATGTAACTTCTATTTTCTGTATAAGGTGCTTGAAAATGGAATCGTATTATGTGGAGGGTATCGTAGTGGGGATGAAAAGACACGAAGCTCTGGAAGAGATTGAGAGAGTGCTGGGTATACGGGCTGTTGAAGTGCTGACTCATGTTGGAGAAGAATACTTTCGCTCCCTTGTTAAGTATATTGCAGAAACATTACATGCGCCAATAGTCCTTGTCGGAGAAGTGGACGAAACATCTTCAAAAATAAATGTACTAGCAATGTATCGAAACGGAAATTTGTCTGATGGAGATGTTCAGCCAATACTAGCTTTGGAAAGTTCTTTAAAGGAAGCGAGCTTTTACGAAAAATTAATTCACCAGTTATTCTCTAGATTAAAGGGAGATATAGAAGGCGCCGGTTATTTGGAAATACCTCTTAAAAGCAGCAAAGGGGAGATCATTGGGCTCATTTTTATTATAAACATAGAGACGACGGAGACAAAGGAGAAAGCCGAAACGATTTTTCGCTTGTTTAGGGATCGGACTGCGAAGGAAATAGCTAGGAATAAAAAGGAAAAAAGATTATTAAAGCTGGCACACTACGATTCGTTGACTAATTTATTAGAACGGGCTACTTTTCGAAAAATGGTTGATGAAGAAATAGGAAAACATCCTGAAATAAAAAGAGGCTTTTTCTTTATTGACATTGACAATTTTAAAATGATCAATGATTCTTTCGGGCATAAGAAGGGAGACGAGCTGTTAGTCAAATTTGCAAAACGATTAAAAGACATAATGAAAAACGAAAACGCGCTTCTTTGCCGCAATAGCGGCGATGAATTTGTCATCATGCTGAGAGATGTAGAAAAGGATCAAGTTTATAATTTAGCTGCAAACCTTGTCAATGAGCTTCAATATCCACTAATTTTAGGAGAAAATGCTGTGTTTATCACAGTAAGCATAGGAGTTTCTTTTTTTCCTGAGCATGGCCACAATGCAGACACACTGATCCATCATGCTGACTTAGCCATGTATGAGGCAAAAAAGGATGGGAAAAGCACATATCGCTTCTATCAATCTTTTATGGAACATCATTACGAACGTTTTCTTTTGAAGCAGGAGCTGCGGCGCGGTATTGCCAAGAACGAGTTTGTCTTATATTATCAGCCGAAAGTTGACATCATTCAAAGGAGAACCATCGGGTTTGAGGCTTTAGTTCGATGGAATCACCCGGAGAAAGGGTTTCTATCTCCATCAGAATTTATTGAGTTGGCTGAAGAAGATAATACGATTGAATTGATAGGAAACTTAGGATTGGATGAAGCGTGTAAACAGCTTAAATGCTGGCAGGAGGAATTTAGTAATCAACAATTAACAATTGCGGTTAATATGTCGGCACGTAAATTTTTTCATAGTGATTTAGTTCATCAAGTCCAGGAATCGATTTCAAAATACAAGCTGCCGTATTCTTCGCTTGTCATCGAAATAACGGAAACAACGGCCATAAAAGATTTTGAACATGCGGTAAAAATTATTCAAAAGCTCCAATCATTAGGTGTGCACATTCATCTGGACGATTTCGGCAAAGGTTTTTCCTCTCTTTATTATTTGAATAGACTTCCTGTCAATGCAATTAAGATCGACCGTTCGTTTATACAGCAAATCGGGCAGGGGCAAAAGGAAAATCCAATCGTCAACGCCATCATCGCAATGGCTCATTCTCTAAATTTGGATGTCATTGCAGAAGGGGTCGAGTCAAATGTTCAGCTCAAATATTTGCTAGGGAAGGGCTGTCATATTATGCAAGGATACTATTTCAGTAAACCTTTGCCAGCGGATAAAGCCGGGGATTATTTAAGAAGAATGTAAATAATGATTCACTTCTGCCTCCATTTCTCAAGCCGTTTTGGGAGAGGAGGCATTTATATTTTTTGGATCGGCGTGTTATCAGAGTGCGTTTTTTCATATAAAAGATGCCGGCATATCGAGTCCGGACTTTTTGTTTTGTAAAAATGTTTATGTGTTTGATAGACTGTATTATGTTAAGGGAAGATCCCGTAGATTATGTATTAGTATATTTTAAGAAAGAAAGGATGAGAGAAAGGTTTTGCGCATTTTTGTGTATACAGTTTTGATAGCTATTTATATTTTATCTCGTTTTTTTCATGCTCCAGTCATAAGCTATAGCACTGGAGCTGTCGCTTTGGTAGCACTCGCAATTTCAGCGGTTTATGCCAGAGGACTATATCTCATTTCAGGTGCCATATTTTTATTGATTGGATTTGTTTTATTTATTCAAAGTAAGCAGCCATGGCATACGTTTATTTTGCATTTTGAGCAAGTGCTTGGTTTGCTTTCATTGTTTTTTGTATTGCCATTTATGAATTCCATCATTCGTGTCGGAAGGTATGATAAACATTTAAGCTTGTTACTTCAGGATCAAGCTGCTGATCTGAACCATTTATATCGGCGAAGCTCAGGAGTTTGTCATATACTCGGTCTATTTTTAAATATTGCTACAGCCCCCCTTCTTATTAAATCATTAAATGTTATACTGCATGATTTGCCCAAAAAAGTGCTAACGAAATTTTATTCGCAAAACTTGCTGCGCGCCTATGCTTTATGTCTTACTTGGAGCCCGATGGAGGTGATGGTGAGTTCAACGATAGACATTACAAAAGTGCAGTATTTTATCATTTTTCCAATTTTGCTTTCGATGGCAATCATAATGCTTGGGTTTGATTGGCTCATGTCTTCGTATAAATATAAAGGTATCCAAATCGCCTTTCATACGCCTCATTTTTTTAATAAGAAAAAGGGTTATAAAAAAGCTTTTGAATTAATCGGAATGCTGCTTTTGTTGATATTCATGGTGTCGACTGTTCAACATTTTTTACAAAAAGGTTTTCTGTTTTCTGTTGTATTATTGATTATCCCATTTTCTGCTATTTGGTCTTTGTTTATTAAAAAAGGAAAAAGATATTTTACAGTTGCAATCCAGCATTGGAAAGAGCGGACAAGGGGATTAGCCAATTACTTTTTCATGTTTTTGGGAGCAGGTTTATTTGTAGAAATGCTGGCAGACTCGCAATTACTATCATTTTTAAAACCTGTTTTTGAATTAGGAACTGAAAAGACGTTGATTTTATATAGTACAATAGGACTTTATTTTTTCATTACATCTTTAATTGGTTTTCACCCTTTAGTAGGTTTTGCTTTATTGGCAGAGCTCTTGCAGCCGTTTTTAGTCGACATACCACCAATTCCGCTATCCATTGTGTTAATATGCAGCAGCTTGTCGACTGTGATGTTCAGCCCATTTAATATATCAGTATCAATTTTGTCTGATGAATTAAAGGCACAATCTTATCGGATCGGTTCATGGAATATGATTTTTGCATTAGGGTACATTGGGTTCGGCATTGTGGTCGCTTATTTAGTTGAAATGCTTTTTATGTATTGACACCGTTTACAATAAAATTTATAATCTTCTTAAAAAGAGATTATTTTCAAAATTTTCAACAATAAATATTTTTTTAGATCGATCTAATAGAATTTTAGATCGATCTAAAAAAGCTCGGATATTGGATCGATCTAATAAAAAAGTAACCAGAGCCAAATCGATGTGATAAGCAGGTGATAAGATGAGAAAAGCCCAGCCATTTATTAACGGATGTTGGATCAATTCGGGGCGGCCAGTAGTACAGGTGCGGAGCCCTTATTCTGGCGAAATAATCGGTGAGCAGCTGCTGTCAACAAAGGAAGATGTTGAAAATGCTTTATCCTCAGCATTTCAAGCAAAAAAAGAGATTGCAGGAATTCCAGTTTACGAGAGAGCCAATATTTTAAAAAAAGCATCTTCCTTGCTAGACTGCAGAAAAGAAACATTCGCAAAATTTATTTCCGAGGAGCTCGGTAAGCCATTGAAAAACACATTGGATGAAGTATCCCGCTCGGTTGAAACATTGGAGCAATCAGCGGAAGAAGCAAAACGGCTGATCGGAGAAACGATACCAGGAAGCGCTTCGCAGCGCGGAACAAAAGCATTGGCCGTGACGTTTCGTGTTCCGGTTGGGGTTGTTGCAGCTATCACCCCATTTAATGCGCCGTTAAATCTCATTTGTCATAAGATCGGACCTGCATTTGCAGCCGGAAATAGTGTTGTGTTAAAGCCCGCTCCACAGACGCCTTTAATTGCAGCGGAATTGCTGAAACTTCTGCTTGAAGCAGGCTTTCCAAAACACGGTATTAATATGGTGCTCGGAGGAGCAGAAGTTGGACAGCAAATTGTTCAGGATGACCGGGTCAATGTTATTTCGTTTACAGGAGGAGTTGCTGCCAGCCGTAATATATGTGACTTGGCTGGAATGAAAAAAGTGCTGTTAGAGCTAGGAGGAAATGCCGCAACCATTGTACACGAAGATGCTGATTTAAAGAGAGCGGCAGCTTTATGTGCCTTAACAGGCTACAGCAATTCCGGTCAAAGCTGCATTTCCGTTCAAAGAATTTATGTACACGAGACTGTCGTTGAGCCGTTTACAAAACTTTTCAAAGAGAAAGTGGAGCAATTAAAGGTTGGAGATCCATTATCGCCGGATACAGATATTGGCTGTTTGGTGGATGAACGAGCGGCGGAACGCGTTATGAATTGGATCAAGGAAGCAGTCCAATCCGGAGCCGAGTTGATTACCGGAGGAAAACAGCATGGGGCGACAGTTGAGCCGACTGTTCTTCTGAATCCGCCGAAGCAAAGCAAAGTTGTATGTGAAGAAGTGTTCGGCCCGATTGTCAGC
Source organism: Aeribacillus sp. FSL K6-2833 (assembly GCF_037965815.1). Taxonomy (GTDB): domain Bacteria; phylum Bacillota; class Bacilli; order Bacillales; family Aeribacillaceae; genus Aeribacillus; species Aeribacillus composti. The sequence goes on from NZ_CP150189.1 coordinate 532,360, forward strand.
ATTATTCCGTATTGTACGATTGAAGAGGCAATAGCGGAAACAAATAATTCGTCCTTTGGACTTCAAGCGGGATTATTTACAAACCGCATGGATGTCATTTATCAAGCAGCTAAGGAGCTGGAAGTAGGAGGCGTTGTAATCAACGGCACTTCAAATTTCCGGCTTGACCATTGGCCTTACGGCGGTGTGAAAAATAGCGGGATTGGCCGGGAGGGGCCACGTTATGCAATTCAGGAAATGACAGAAATGAAGATGATTGTTTTTCAAGATCCTTATTGAATGAAACAAACATGGTGGTGTACAGATTGATTGAGCTATATGTAAAAAAACCGAACGAACTAGAGCTGCGGCATAACAACTCAGTTCCAGCTCCAAAAGGCGATGAGGTAAAAATTCAATTAGTATATGGAGGGATTTGCGGTTCTGATTTAAGTGTTTATAAAGGAAAGCTCCCTTATGCAAAATATCCCGTTCGCGCCGGCCACGAACTTGTTGGGGTGATTGTGGAAAAAGGGGAACAAGCTTCATTTAAAATTGGAACAAGGTGCGTTGTTTTACCGAATACATTTTGTGGAGTATGCGATCAATGCCAAAAAGGTTTGACAAATATATGCCGAAACAAGAAATCGTTAGGCGTAAATATTGATGGAGGGTTTGCCCAAGAGTTTAACATTTCTTCCAAATATGTTTTAGCAGTGCCTGATGACTTACCGAATAAAAAAGCAGTTCTCGTAGAGCCGCTCGCAGTTATCGTCCATGCCTTTAAAAAGGTCAATGTGGAAAAAAATATGAAGGTAGCTGTCGTCGGCTGCGGGAATGAAGGAATGCTGGCAGCGGCGCTCGCCCATTATTTAGGTGCAAAAGTGACAGCGATTGACATCAATCAGCACAAGCTTGATTTAGTTAGAGAAATCGGTGATATTTCAGTTTTCTTGCCGCATGAGATTGAATCGCTTGAAACGTTTGACGTTGTATTTGAAGCAGCCGGTACAAAGGTTTCAGTTGAAAGCGCTGTAAAATTGGCGAAGCCAGGAGGAGCTGTCGTTTTGATTGGGCTGGCGCAGGAGGCGAATTTTCCGATTGTTCATATTGTGCGCAGTGAAATCACAATATATGGTTCAATAATTTATCAATTTCCAGATGACTATTTGCAAGCGATTGAATATCTACGGGATCCTGAGTTTTCCGTCGAACAAATTGTTTCTAAAATTTTTTCCATTACCGACTACAAGGAAGCTTATGAAACGGCCGCTTCCGGAAATGCTGGAAAAGTTATTTTAAGCTTTAAGGAGGCAGAAAAATTATGAAAAAGCTGGTTTCCGATCAACTCGTTCAATATTTGGAAAACCGCGGGGTTGAACATATTTTTGGTCTTTGCGGCCACACAAACATTGCTGTTTTAGCCGCTTTAGAAAAAAGCTCCATCAAGTTTGTAAATGTAAGGCATGAGCAAATTGCTGCACATATGGCAGACGGGTATGCGAGGGCAAAAAAAGAAGCGGCAGTTGTCTTAAGCCATCTTGGACCAGGATTGACGAACGCTGCAACAGGTGTTGCAAATGCCGCTTTAGATTCCATTCCGATGGTTGTCATTGCAGGGGATGTACCGAGTCATTTCTATGGAAAGCACCCACATCAAGAAATTAACCTGCATGCAGATGCATCCCAATACGAAATATACCGCCCGTTTGTTAAACGTGCATGGCGGGTTGACCGGCCGGATCTGTTTCCGGAAATTTTAGAAAAAGCATTTCAATTAGCTGAAAGCGGAAGACCAGGACCTGTTTTAGTATCTGTGCCAATGGATATTTTCTCGAAGGAGGTCGATATTGCTTTATTTGAAAAATTGAATCATCATACGAAAAAGTTGCATAAGCCTTCTATCGATAACGAGACTGCAAAAGAAATTGTCGAGAAACTAATCAAGGCGGAAAATCCATTGATTTATGCTGGAGGAGGCATTATGCTAGCCGATGCTTCCAAAGAATTGAAGGAATTAGCTGAACATTTTGACATTCCTGTTGCCTACACATTAATGGGCAAGGGAGCCATTTCCGACGATCATCCATTAGCCTTGGGCATGACAGGCTTCTGGGGAACAAAATTTGTAAATGATATGTGTTTGCATGCAGATTTGATTTTAGCACTCGGCACAAGATTTTCAGAGGCGGATTGCAGCTCCTGGGAGCCGGAATACACCTTTAACATTCCGAAAACGAAATTGATTCATATTGATATTGATCCGAACGAGATTGGAAGAAATTATCCGACTGAAATCGGAATTGTGGCAGATTTAAAACAAGCGCTTTCCGTAATAAACCGGGTGGCGAAAGAGCTCGTTCCAAAGGGAAAAGAAAATAAAGAGCTGAAACAGAAAATTTCTCAATATAAACAAGAATTTCGTAAACAGAATGAGGAACATATTCGCAATGACTGCTATCCGATGCGTCCGGAGCGGATTTTACAAGAAGTTCGTGAAGTGCTGCCAAGAAATGCTTTTATAACAACGGATGTCGGCTGGAATAAAAATGGGGTTGGACAGCAATTTCCGGTATATGAAGCGGGCACTATTTTCACGCCTGGGGGCTATTGCACGATGGGCTTTGGTGCGCCCGCAGCATTAGGAGTAAAAATAGCGCATCCAGATAAAGTGGTCGTTTCATTAGTCGGTGATGGAGGCTTCGGACAAAATCCGGCGCTTCTTGCCACCGCTGTTGAAGAAAATATTCCGGTTGTCTGGGTGATCATGAACAATCATGCTTTTGGAACCATAGCCGGACTGGAAAAAGCCCACTTCGACACAACCTACGGAACGGTATTTCGAAAAGATGGAAAGCCGTATTCACCTGATTATGCAGCCATTGCGAAGGCTTACGGTGTGGAAGGTGTAAAAGTTCAAGCTGCAGCGGAATTCAAGCCAGCATTGCAGCGGGCCATTGAAGCAAATAAACCGTTTGTGATTGATGTGGAGATGATCAATGTACCAACGCCGACAGCAGGACATTGGAATATTATGGATATCTATTCCCCGGATAGGAAAGTTCACCATGTTTCAGTGGATTAAAACATTTCCAATTAAATTATGAAGGAGGAATTGATTATGCCGAAAACGAGCGCAGGCATGAAAATTAAAGTTCTTGATCCTTTTCAAGACGCTAAAACATTATGGTTAGGGCTGGATAAGCCGGAGTTGAACCAGATTCGCAAGGTTTTCCAGCTGATTACCCCGCAAACTGTAGGATCTAAACATATTATGGCTGGAATTACGATTTTTTCCCCCGGGGAAGCAAGCTCCCTTCACAACCATCCAGAATCTGAAGAAATGGACGTAGTTATAAAAGGTTCAGGAGAAGTGGTTGATGGAAATGGAAACCGCCGTCCATTTAAAGAAGGAGACTATATGTTCATACCCGAGGGCGAATATCACCAGCATGTTAATACAGGAAATGAACCGCTTTGGTTGTTGTGGTGCTATAGCCCGCAAGGAAGCCTGCCAGAAGATTAAAGAAGCAATTTTTTGCAGGAAAACAAAAACGATCATTTTCAAAAAGATGGACTAAGAAAGGGGTTATTGACAGGGTAGAAATGAGGATAATCCATGCCATGTCAGCCCTTTTCTGCTCCCCCAAACGCCTAGTTATTAATAAAATCAAAACTATAAACCTTTCGAAAATCAAATTGATTGTAAGATAGGAGTGTGAAAAAATGAAAAAAATTTCTTTCATCTTAATGTCTTGTTTGTTGCTGTTAGTCGGATGTTCAAGCGGTTCGAGTTCGGGAGAAAATAATGAATCAGGCTCAAAATCTTCAGAAACTAAAATTATGAAATTAGCAGTGGCGACTACAAAAGAACGCTCTCTCTCAAAAGGACTTTATAAATTTGGTGAAATCGTCGAAAAAGAAACAAATGGATCTATTAAAGTTGAAGTATATCCCGACGGACAGCTCGGAGGGGATTTAGAAGTATTTGAAGGATTAAAAATGGGATCTATTCAAGGATCAACCATGTCGACTGGGCCGATCGCATCTTTCGCTCCAAGATTTAACGTATTGGACTTACCTTTTTTATTTAAAGACAGAGAAACCGCTTACAAAGTTTTGGATGGCGAAATTGGGCAAGAATTAATGAAAGATCTGGAAGGCACAGGTGTTATTGGTATAAACTACTGGGAAAACGGGTTTCGCCATTTAACGAACAACGTCAAAGAGGTTAAAAGTGTCGATGATATTAAAGGATTAAAAATTCGTACGCTTGAAAACAAGCTTCATATTGATCTGTGGAAAGAATTAGGGGCGAATCCTGTTCCAATGGCTTTTACAGAGCTGTTTACTGCACTTGAACAAGGGGTTGTCGATGGACAGGAAAATCCTGTTGGAAACGTTGCAGCTAATAAAATGTATGAGGTTCAAAAGTACATTACAAAAACCGGTCACGTGTATAATGCAAGCCCGTTTTTAATAAGCGAAAAGTTTTGGAAAACACTTTCCAGCGAAGAACAAGAGATCATAAAAAAAGCAGCTGAAGAAGCGAAAGAATATCAGCGTCAGTTAAATGCAGAAGAAGATGAAAAATTATTTAAAGAGATTGAAAAAGAGGGGATGGTTGTTACAGAGTTAACAGATGAACAAAAGCAAGCGTTTATTGACAAAGTACAGCCAATTTATAAAAAATACGGAAAAGAATTTGGTGAAGATCTAGTTGCTAAATTATTGGAGGCAGGCAAATAAATGATGACACTATTTAACTCTTAGGAGTGTGCTCACTCTTAAGAGTTATTTTCCAATTATTTGAAAGTGAGGAGGAAGTACGGTTGAAAAAGGTTGCATTTATGCTAGATAAGCTGTTGCAGATATTAATGGCGTTATGTTTAGCATCCATGGCAATTCTCGTCTTTGGCAATGTCGTATTGCGTTATGCTTTTCATTCCGGCATTACATGGTCGGAAGAAATGTCGCGTTATCTATTTGTTTGGATGGTGTTTTTAGGAGCCATCGGTGCTTTGAAAGATAACGACCATTTAGGGGTGGATGTACTCTTAAAAAAGCTGCCGCTTGGGGCAAAGCGAATTGTATTTATTTTAAGTAATGCGATTGTTCTTTATGTACTGTGGCTGCTTCTGGATGGAAGCTGGAAGATCACTATGAGCAGCTTGGAAAGCAGAGCTCCTGCCACGAATTTGCCACTCGCTTATGTGTATGGAATGGGTATTGTGGTGAGTATCGGAATGGGAATAATAGTAATATTTAATATTTATCAGGCTCTCTTTCGGCCAAATACGCTTGAAAAGCTTATCCGAATGAAAGAATCGGAAGATGAAATTATGGAAGCGGTTCATGAAGAAATCGTGGAATTACATCATGAGAAAAAACAAGGGATGGCAGGAGGTGAGAGGTAGATGGCTTTTGTTGTTTTTGTCAGCTCATTAATTGGTGTCATGGCGTTGGGGATGCCTATTGCGTTTGCGCTTTTGGTGAGCGGTGTTGCTCTCATGTTTTTTCTGAATATTTTTGACACTCAAATTATGGCACAGAACCTCATTAATGGGGCGAACAGTTTTCCGATGATGGCTATTCCTTTCTTTATTCTTGCGGGAGAATTGATGAACGCAGGAGGCATTTCTAATCGAATTATTAACTTTGCCATGTCTCTTGTCGGTCATATTCGTGGAGGATTAGGATATGTAGCGATCATGGCAAGCGTCCTTTTCGCCGGTTTATCCGGTTCAGCGGTAGCGGATACGGCGGCTCTTGGCGCTATTCTGATTCCGATGATGGTCAAGGCTGGATATGACCGAAATCGGTCTGCTGGGCTCATTGCAGCCGGCGGTATTATTGCCCCGATCATCCCTCCGAGCATACCGATGATTATTTTTGGGGTAACAAGCGGCGTGTCGATTACAAAATTATTTATGGGAGGGATCATTCCAGGGCTTCTTATTGGTTTATGCTTGGTTGTCTGTTGGTGGTTAATGGTAAGAAAAGAGCAGGTAGAAGTCTTCCCCCGAAAATCTGCAAAAGAAGTATTGTCTGCTACCCGTCAGGCTATTTGGGCGCTTTTACTTCCAGCTATTATCGTTGGAGGACTTCGGGGCGGGATTTTTACTCCGACAGAGGCTGCTGTTGTAGCTGCATTTTATGCGTTATTTGTCGGGTTGTTTGTTTATCGAGAACTTAAAATACAAGATTTGTTTAAGGTGTTAGTAGCTGCTGCAAAAACAACAAGCGTTGTAATGTTTCTTGTAGCAGCAGCAATGTTGTCAGCTTGGTTGATAACAGTAGCCAATATTCCATCAATAGCTGCGGATATGCTTGGACCGTTAATCGAGAACAAATTGCTGCTTCTGCTAGCAATTAATGCGTTAGTTCTTTTAGTTGGTACGGCAATGGATTTGACGCCTACTGTTCTGATTTTAACTCCTGTTTTAATGCCTATTATTGAAAAGGCGGGAATCGATCCGGTGTACTTCGGGGTGCTGTTTATACTGAACAACTGCATTGGATTGCTCACTCCTCCAGTTGGTACTGTGTTAAATGTCGCTTGTGGGGTTGGAAAGATAGGAATGGAGGACATTATGAAAGGAATATGGCCTTTTTTACTTGCAGAAACACTTGTTCTTTTACTGCTTATTCTGTTTCCGTCCATTGTTACCGTTCCGCTTCAATGGTTTACAGATATGTAGATTTTTAAAGTGTTTACTATCTGATTTAAAAAGGTACTTTGATTGGACTGAAGGTATTGTTAATTTGCACATTATTTCAGGAAGGGTGGAGCAAATGATTGGCTCCTTTTCTGAAATAATGTGCAGTTTTTTATGATTAAATCTTTTATTTTGCGATTTTCTTCAGATACTCGTACTTGAATGAATTTTTCCCTATTCAAAAAAGCTGTCTTTCGCACATCGAGCTTCACTCTCTTGGTGATATTCCACTGCCTCCAATCGCGCGATTTCTTTTTCGAACGGGGCTTTTTTCATTTGGTATCCATATAACAGGCAAAGGTGAATCACTTGGAGCCATTTATGAAACGGTTATATGGCGGCTCCCTCCCGCCAGAAGTACATATTTGATCTATGATCTTGTCTATATAAACCGACTTCAGCCCATTTTTTCAGGTGATTTGTGGTGCTCCTGCAGCCTGAAGGGAGGTGATTATTTATAACATTTTCAAAGCCGTAAAGCATGGAAATAAACAAATTGACAACGTTTTAAATGTAAAGGTATACTTTTCTCAACTGAATTCGTTGATTAATTGCGTTAGCAGGTGATTAGACAGATGGGACGAAAAAAACAGTCCCGCGTGACGCTGCAGGAGGTTGCAAAACACGCGGGTGTGTCGAGGGCTACAGCTTCCCTTGTTGTTCGGGGCAGCCCAAATATTTCAAAAGAAACAAGAGAAAAAGTGTTAAAATCGATAAAAGAGTTGGGATATATATATGATCGTGTTGCAGCGAATTTACGATCCCACCAATCTTCAACAGTTGGTTTGATTATAACAGAGATCGGCAACCCCTTTTTCTCGGAATTATTGGTGGGCGTTCACGAAGCTTTAGATAAAGAAGGATATACCGTAATATTAGGAACGACGTTTGATTCCCCTGATAAACAAGATGCGCTGCTTGCGACAATGCTTGAATATCGTGTCGGCGGGGTAATTATGAGCCCTGTCCCAGGCAGTTCACCAGATATGGTAGAACGGTTAAAGCAATGGGGGATTCCTGTTATTTTAGTAGCGAGAAAAATGCTGTCAGAAGAGCCGTTTGATTATGTCGGAATCGATAATGTTGCAGGCGGACGGATAGCGGCTGAACATTTAATCGAACAAGGCCACCGCCGCATCGCTTTTTTGGGCGGTTTTTCTAATTCATCAGTATGGACAGACCGGAAAAAAGGATTTTGTGAAGCGATTGAACAAGCCGGGCTGGAAATGGATGAATCGCTGTTTGTCCAATCTCCCGCAACTAGGCAAGGGGGAATAGAGGCGATTAAGCGAGTTATGCAGCATCCTCAGCCTCCAACCGGGGTTTTTTGCTATAATGATGTTGTTGCATCTGGTGTTATGCTCGGATTAAAAGAACAAGGCATTGTTCCAGGCAAAGATGTGGCTGTGGTTGGTTTTGATAATATTCCGGAGTCAGCGTTATTCAGCCCTTCTTTAACAACCATTGCAGCTTTTCCTGATCGGCTCGGTGCAAAAGCTGCTGATCTCTTGCATCGGAGAATGAAAGGTGATGAAGAAGAGGCAAAAAAACTGATTTTACAGCCTGAGCTTGTAGTGCGGGAGTCAAGCTGACACACCATGATGAAGAAATCTAGGGAAGTGGATGCGTTATGAAGGAACATGTAGAAATCCCTCTTCGGGAAAAAAATATTGTTTTAATTGGATTTATGGGAGTCGGCAAAACGACTATTGGCCAGTTGGTCGCGAAAAAGCTGTACCGAGATTTCATTGATGTGGATCAGGAGATTGAAAAAAAGCAAAATATGCCCATCTCATTAATTTTTCAAAAATTTGGCGAAGATTATTTCCGAAAAATCGAAAAGGAGTATATTGTTGATATTTGCACGAACACACGCTTGAAGGTTGTATCTTTAGGAGGGGGAGCCTATTTACAAGAAGAGGTCCGCAATGCTTGTTTATCAAACTGCATCGTCTTTTTACTGGATTTATCTTGGGACAGCTGGAAGGATCGAATGCCGCTTTTAGTCGAGAACCGCCCTCTTTTAAAGGAAAAATCAATGGAGGAAATTGAAGAATTGTTTATAAAACGGCAAAATGCATACTCTCTCCATAACTCAAAAGTATCGACCAATAATCTTGATCCTGAAACAGTAGCAGATGAAATTGTAAATTCGGTGAAATTAACGTGGAGCATCTATGAACCGAACCAATAATATGAGATTATCCCTTTAAATGAATAGTTTGCAAGATGAGATTTGGGAAAGGGATTTAAAAACATGAATGTAGAAAACTTATTGTCTCCTTATCTTCAACTGGCTGATGCTGTCATTGTGACAGATAAAGATCATGTTGTCGTCGCTGTTAACGATGCGTATGAACAAATAACGGGATATAAAAAGGATTTCATTGTCGGCAGAAGAGCAGGTGTCATTAAATCTCATTTGACCCCGGAGCAAACTTATGCTTCGATGAAAAAAGCATTATCGGAAAAAAAGCCTTGGTCCGGTGTTTTTGTGAATCGTAAGAAATCCGGAGAATTATGGCACTCATCTATAACGATAACTCCTATTCTAATAGAAGATGAACTGTTTTTTGTAGGAATTTTTCGGGAATTGGAGCAGCTGGACAGCGGAGCATACGTTCCGCAGGAGCAAATAGAAGAAACAAAAAAATCAATATTGGAAGTGCTGGCGATTTCTTGTGAAATTCAAGATCCAAGCATTGAGGATCATTTGATCAACGTTCGAAAACTAACTGAAAAGCTCATTTATGCTCACAACAGCTATCATAATCTTAATTTATCAGAAGAATATATGAGAAATGTTGCTTATTCCAGCATTTTGCATGATATAGGAAAAGCTGGCATACCTGAAGGAATTTTGTATAAACCAGGACCACTAACAAAATATGAACGCTTAATTATGGAGACGCATCCGTTAATAGGCTTTGACATTTTGAAAAAAATAACAAGCAAACTGAAAGATAACTTTTTAAGGCAAAGCTATAAAGTGGCCGAAAATATTATTCTCTTTCACCATGAAAAATGGAATGGAACGGGATATCCGAAAAACTTGAAAGGAGCAGAAATTCCTTTAGAAGCTAGAATTGTTGCGGTTGTCGATGTGTTTGAAGCTTTAACGAGCAGCCGTCCATATAAAGTTGCATGGCCGATTGAAAAAGCGTTGAATTTTTTAGTGGAGCATCAAAATACGCATTTTGATCCAGATGTAGTGGCCTCATTTCTGACAATTAAGGATTTTTAAAAAGAAGGAAATTTTAGTTGAAGATCAACTAAAATTTCCTTCTTTTTTTGAAAATTTTTTATTGTGTTTTTTGTGTAATTGTGTATAATAAATCGTCGTGAAATAAACAATTTTCGATAAATATATTAATTTTTTTTGACAAAAAGTTTACTAGTATTAAACAAATGAGGTTGTTATGATGAAAATTGGGAGGAAAATTCGAAATTTGCGGATAAAAAAAGGTCTGACGCAAGAAGAGCTAAGCGAACGAACCGATTTGTCTAAAGGATACATTTCCCAATTGGAAAGAGATTTAAGCTCTCCCTCATTGGAAACGTTTCTGAATATATTGGATGTGCTGGGATGCAATCCAAAAGATTTTTTCGATGATGAGGATGCCGAGCAAAAAGTAGTTTACGGCAAAGAAGAACGAAAAGTATTTATTGACCAAGAGAAAGGATATAAAGTTGAATGGATTGTTCCTGAATCAAATGAAAAAGAAATGGAGCCGATTCTTTTAACGTTGTTTGAAAAAGGAGAGTTTAAAGTTTTTGAACCATCCTTATCTGAAACGTTTGCCTATGTTTTGAAAGGAACGATAAAAGTTCGGATCGGAACAAAAAAGTATGTGGCAAAGGAAGGAGAATCCATTTATTATCATGCATCCGATGAGCATCAAATTGTCAATGAGGCAGAAAGCATGTCGCAAGTAATTTTAGTGGCAACTGAATCTTATTTATAATTCTTGATGCGGTTGGAGGAAACGTTCATGAACAATAAAACAATTATTCGTTTTGAACAAGTGACAAAAAAATATGATGATGATTTGCCAGTATTGGATAATGTAAGTTTTGAAATCGAACGCGGAAAATTTTACACGTTGCTTGGACCTTCAGGATGCGGAAAAACAACCATTCTCCGTCTAATTGCGGGATTTACGGAACCGACCAGCGGCACGATTTATTTTAACGGAAAAAATATTAACCATGTAACGCCGAACAAACGTCAAGTCAATACAGTGTTTCAAGATTATGCCCTTTTTCCGCATCTGAATGTGTTTGAAAATGTTGCCTTTGGCCTTAGAATTAAAAAAATGAAAAAGGATATCATCGAACAAAAAGTAAAAGATGCCCTTCGTTTTGTAAACTTATCTGGCTATGAACAACGGAACATTCAGGAGATGTCAGGAGGACAGCGGCAGCGGGTCGCCATTGCGAGAGCGATAGTCAATGAACCGGAAGTGCTTCTGTTAGACGAACCGTTGTCAGCTCTTGATTTAAAACTGCGCACGGAAATGCAGTACGAGCTGCGGGAGCTTCAGCGCCGGCTCGGCATTACATTTATTTTTGTCACACATGACCAAGAGGAAGCTCTTGCAATGTCTGATGAAATCTTTGTTTTAAATAAGGGGAAAATTCAGCAAAGCGGAACGCCGAAAGATATTTATGATGAACCTGTTAACCGCTTTGTGGCAGACTTTATCGGAGAATCGAATATTGTCGCAGGAAAAATGATTCGAGATTATCTTGTTGAATTTGTCGGAAAGCAGTTTGAATGTGTTGATAAAGGCTTTGCTCCGAACGAGGACGTAGAAGTGGTAATTCGACCGGAGGACTTGGAAATAACAACTCCTGAAAAAGGAAAGCTTAAGGTTTATGTGGATTCCCAGCTGTTTAGAGGAGTTCATTATGAAATTTGCTGTTATGATAAGGATGGCAACGAGTGGCTTGTTCATTCTACAAAAAAGGCAGAAGTTGGCGATGAAATTGGTCTTTATTTTGAACCGGAAGCAATACACGTTATGCGTTTAGAAGAAAATTCTCGTATTGGTGTTGCCGATGAAAAGTAATATTCGCGCTTTATACTTCTTACCATATGTGTTATGGATCTTACTATTTGTTGTCGTTCCGATTCTGCTTATCATTTATTATTCGTTTTTTAACATTGAAGGAACATTTTCTTTTGAAAACTACGAGAAATTTTTCACGCCGGTTTATTTGAAAATGGCGTTAAGTTCATTTTGGTATGCGTTTTTAATTACAGCCTTTTCGCTATTGATCGCTTATCCGACAGCTCTTTTATTAACGAAAACAAAACATAAGCAGCTTTGGCTTTTGTTAATCATTTTGCCGATGTGGATCAATTTGCTGTTAAAAGCATACGCCTTTCTCGGCATTTTTGGAACCTATGGAATAGCCAATCATTTTTTGGAATTAATTGGTGTCGGTACTAAACAAATATTGTTTACAGATTTCAGCTTTGTGTTTGTTTCTGTCTATATTTTCGTTCCATTTATGATTTTGCCGATTTTTAATGCTTTAGAAAAATTAAATCCAACGCTTGTAGATGCAGCTAAGGATCTCGGAGCATCCCCTTGGATTACGTTCCGCCGGGTCATTTTTCCGCTGACGCTGGACGGTGTTAAATCCGGATGCCAAGCAGTGTTTATTCCTGCATTATCGTTATTTATGATTACCCGCTTGATTGCAGGAAACCGGGTAATTACGCTTGGCACAGCAATAGAGCAGCATTTCCTAGTTACTCAAAACTGGGGAATGGGAGCAACCATTGCGGTCTTTTTAATTCTTGCAATGGTGATCATCATGTTTTTAACAGGAAATCGGAAGTGAGGGATGAAAAATGAACAGAAAATGGAAGGTTTCAAATATATATTTAATCATCGTATTTTTCATCTTATACGCTCCGATTTTCTACCTTATTTATTACTCGTTTAACAGCGGCGGAAAAATGCATCATTTTGAAAATTTTACGTTGGACTGGTATAAAGAAGTCCTGCAAAATGTGCGTCTGTTGATTATTGTACTGAATACGATTGTAATTGCTTTGCTTTCTGCGGCGATTTCAACGATCATCGGCGTTTTCGGTGCGCTCGCCATTTACTCCGTCAAAACAAGACGGGTGAAAAATACATTGCTTTCGTTAAATAATGTTCTATTAGTCAGTCCTGATGTCATCATCGGAGCTTCCTTTTTAATTTTGTTTACCATTGTCGGCATTCAGCTTGGTTTTATTTCTGTTTTGCTGTCTCATATCGCCTTTAGTGTGCCGATTGTCGTATTGATGGTATTGCCAAAGCTTCAGGAAATGAGCCCGACATTAATCGATGCGGCAAGAGATTTAGGGGCGAGCCAGTGGAATGTCATAACAAAAGTAGTAATTCCCTATATTACCCCTGGGATTTTTGCTGGATTTTTTATGGCTTTAACCTATTCTTTGGACGATTTCGCCGTTACATTCTTTGTTACTGGAAATGGTTTTTCCACTTTATCTGTTGAAATATATTCAATGGCTCGACAAGGCATTTCCCTTACCATTAATGCTTTGTCAACACTCATTTTCCTTTTGACGATTTTGCTTGTGATCGGCTATTATTTCATCACGCTGCGCTATAATCGTCCGGGAAGATTGGGGGGACGGAAATGAAAAAAATTGTGCAGATGTTTGCGATAGTATTTATCGCTTCGTTTGCCATCCTGTTTTTTATTGCGAGACTGAATGCATCTGAAGGCTACTCCGGTGATAATACCCTTACGATTTACAACTGGGGAGAATATATTGATCCGGAATTGATCGACCGTTTTGAAAAAGAAACAGGTATAAAAGTGATTTACCAAACATTTGATTCAAATGAAGCGATGATGACAAAAATTTCCCAAGGAGGAACAACATTTGATATTGCCGTCCCTTCTGAGTATGCCATTAGCAAAATGAAGGAAGAAGGTCTTCTTATTCCGATTGATCATTCGAAAATTCCTAATTTAAAATATATCAACCCCCGTTTTCTAAATTTATCGTTTGATCCGGGGAATAAATATTCCATTCCATATTTTTGGGGAACGGTCGGCATTTTGTATAATCCGGAAGCTCTCGGGGGAAAAAAGATCGACAGCTGGAATGATTTATGGGATAAAGATATGAAAAATCAAATACTTCTTGTCGACGGCGCCCGAGAGGTAATCGGAATGGGATTGAACAGTCTTGGTTACTCGTTGAATGATACGAACAAAGACCATTTGCTAGAAGCGAAAAAGAAACTGGATAAACTGACTCCAAACGTGAAGGCGATCGTTGGAGATGAAATCAAAATGCTGATGGCAAACGAAGAAGCAGGTGCCGCTCTCGTCTGGTCGGGAGATGCTGCAGATATCATGTGGGAAAATGAGAAGCTAGATTACGTGGTGCCGAAAGAAGGCTCTAATCTTTGGTTTGATAATATGGTTATTCCGAAAACGGCCAAAAACATAGAAGGCGCTCATAAATTTATCAACTTTATGCTAGACCCGAAAGTGGCTGCGCAAAATGCTGAATATGTCGGCTACTCTACTCCAAATGAAAAGGCGCTTGAATACTTGCCGAAAGAGATTTCTGAAGATGAGCGGTTTTACCCGTCCCCTGAATTAACGGATAAATTGGAAGTGTATGAAAACCTAGGGAAACGAATGCTTTCCTATTATAATGATTTATTTTTAGAATTTAAAATGCACTCGAAATAAAAGGAAACCATCGCCATCCTCAATTTGGGAGGCGATGGTTTTTTAATGATTTTTGCGAAATCTGATCTTTGAAGCAAGAACGAGCTGTTGTTGGAACATATACGGCATAAGCTACCCTTATGTACTGTAAAAATGGATGCATAGTAGATCTAATGGTATTTTGAAGGGCAGCTGTTTGCAGCATAGAAAAAATGCGCATATGGGCTTTTAAAATCGAAAACAAGAATCGGCACTTTGCCGGTTTCTGCTCATCGCGCTCACCTTTAAAAGAGTTTGGTTATGAACATTTCCTTAGCTGCTGCCGCATCCTCCGCCGCAGCTGCTTCCGCAATTTGAACTGGAGCATCCTGAAGAAGAGCATCCGGAACCTCCTGAATGATCATTGGAATCGCTGAGTGCAGCCCCGCATGCATAAATAGAACCTCCGCTTGTCCCTGCATCCTTATTCAAAAGCTGCGACATTTTTTCTGTATAACTGTCCTGCTCGTACAGCGATAAAAATACCATAGCCGGCAGCAGCATCGAGTACGTATCGTCTGTTTTTATTTCCTTGCGGAGCGATTTGTTTTGCCGTTTCATTTCTTCTGCTTTTTCAATATCGTTTTTCAGCTGTTCAAGCAGCTTTGTTTGTAATGGTTTGATCGGGTCAAACGAACGAAAATATTTATCAAACAGTTTTTCGTCACTAGCTGAGCGAACTTCTTCCAAAAGTGTTTTGCTTAGCGGATTTTTTAAAAAGCCTCCCCACAGCTTCGTGCTGTTTGGATAGATTTCAAATAAGTGCAAATACATCCAATCAAAAAGGGCTCTTTCGTGAGGAATCGGTGTCCGTTCCACATTAGGGCTGTGATGCAGAAACGATCCAAAAAATTTTTTTGAAAAATTCTCGTATTCTTTCGTAAACATAATCATTTCATGCCATATTTCATCCACTTCATCGCTGAACATTGGAACTGATTTTAAAATTCCTGCCAACAAAAAATATCTTTTTAATTCAAATAGGCGCCAGTTAAAGTCCGTTTCGGTCCAACTAGGATGATTTGCTAACACTCTTTTCTTTACTTTTTCCATATATTCTGAGTTTAGAGAGTCTTCCAAACGAGAGATAATTGGCAGCCCTTCTGGAATGCGGCAGGCTAATTCTGCCGGGACAGCCTCTTGAACAAGCTTGAATGATCTTTTTTTCTTCGTTTTATTGATATTGACAACGATGAACATAATGAAAATACCAATGATCAATCCTACTAAAAGCTCAGTCATAATATCCCTCCACAACACTATATATCTTATTATACTATTGGAATAGGAAATTTATAGAAACGATTTTCGTGAAACTCGAATATTGTATAATTTCAAAAATATCGTAAAATGGAAAGAGCAAAAAATTCCTATTTAATCATATAGAAAGGTTTTGGCGATGAACGTTCAAAAAATAAATATAGCAGGGAAAAAAGATCATATTATTTTTTTAACAGTTATCTTTTGCTTTTGGTTTTCCATTTATATTTATGTTCCAATCTTTGGGGTTTATTTAGAACATTTGCAGTTTGATTATTCACTTGTTGGCATTATTTTTGGCAGTTACGGCATCACCCAGATTTTGATTCGTTTGCCTCTTGGAGTTTTATCAGATTATTTAGGGCAAATGAGAAAAGGAATGCTTATAGCTGGTTTTTTTATGGCGTTTGCCAGCGGAATCCTGTTTCTTTTCTTTCAATCATTTATCCCGATTTTTATTGCAAGACTTCTTTCAGGAATTACCGCGTCGATGTGGGTAATGGCTACTACATTATACGCTCAATATTTTACGGAAAGTCAATCTTCCAAAGCGATGGGAATTCTCCAGTTTATGACGGTCGTTTCCCAATTTATTAGCATGGCTATCAGCGGGAAAATTGTAGAGTGGTTCGGCTGGGAAATGCCGTTTCTCATTGGGACCGTCATGGCTTTGATTGGTCTTATTCTTTCATTTCGCATTAAAGAAATCGGCGATAAGGTGAATCTTATTGATTTCAAATATATGAGTCAATTAAAATATGTTCTCGGCATCAAGCCGCTTTGGGGCATCTCAGCTTTATCGCTTGCCGGACACGGAATTTTGTTTATGACGATTTTTGGATTTACACCGGTTTATGTCTCGAAAATCGGATTTAGTGAGTCCGTGTTTTTTTGGGTCGTCACTTCCTTTTTTATTCCGCATGCAGCTGCATCATTGCTGCTTGCCTATTTTCCTGTTCGAAAGCAAAAACAACTGCTTTTGCTTTCATTTATTTTAAGCGGATTATTTCATCTTCTGTTGCCGTTGTCAAATTCGATTCTATGGATTTGCTTCATGCATATTTTCATAGGGTTTTGGCTTGGTTTTATTTTTCCGCTGCTGCTTGCGATGGTTATTCAAAGCTGTCAAGAAGCATATCGGACGACCGCAATGGGCTTTTATCAATCATTTTATGCAATCGGCATTTTCACTGGTCCGATGTTAGCGGGCTTTATTGCAGATCACATCGGTTTTTATGAAGTGTTTCTTGCAACAGGCTTGCTTGCCTTTGCAGCTGCTTTTCTGTCTTTATTCATTCCAAGCTCCCGCATGGAAAGGAAAGCGGAGCGAATCTCTTCGTAAAGAGATAAAGTGGAATACGAACATTTTTTCATATTAGCGTTGAATCCTATATTGCTTGGGAATATGAAATGACATCTTGCCATAAATGAAAATGGCTGACTGTTTTTGCACGGAGAGATCAACGGTCTTTTTCAACTATGTATGTTGTTTTTTCAGTTTCAATTCGATAGCTTCCATAAGAACCTCTCAATTTGTAGCGGCTGAGCTATATTTGCTCAGCCGTTTTTTTCTGCCAATTTTTTAAACAACTTGTTAAAGAAAATAAACAGAACAACATGAAAAAAATAGTGGCTAATTGATAATAAACGAGGTTCATTGATTGATAGATCAACGGTTTCAAACTCCTTTATTAAAATTATTATAATTTACTATTGATTTTTAATTAAAATATGTTATCATATAGTTGTAATGATTAGAGAAATATTATTTTAAATTATGAGGTGATCGGTAAATGGGAGAGAATAAAAAGCTTACGACGAGCTGGGGTGCTCCTGTAGGGGACAATCAAAATTCGATGACAGCAGGCCATCGAGGTCCGACATTAATTCAAGACGTACATCTTCTGGAAAAACTAGCCCATTTTAATAGAGAAAGAGTTCCTGAACGAGTTGTTCACGCAAAAGGTGCCGGTGCTCACGGATACTTTGAAGTGACAAATGATATGTCAAAATATACGAAAGCGAAAGTCTTCAACGGAGTAGGCAAGCGAACACCAGTATTTGTAAGATTCTCAACTGTTGCAGGTGAGCTTGGCTCCGCTGATACGGTCCGCGATCCGCGCGGTTTTGCCGTTAAGTTTTACACAGAAGAAGGAAACTATGACATCGTAGGAAACAACACGCCGATTTTCTTCATTCGCGATGCGATTAAATTCCCTGATTTTATCCACACACAAAAACGCGATCCAAAAACACATTTGAAAAATCCTACTGCCGTATGGGATTTTTGGTCTCTATCGCCTGAATCATTGCACCAAGTAACTTATTTGATGGGAGATCGCGGAATTCCGGCAACATACCGTCATATGAATGGTTATGGAAGCCATACATTTAAATGGACAAACGAAGACGGGGAAAGCGTCTGGATCAAATATCATTTCAAAACTGACCAAGGTATAAAAAACCTTGATACGAAAACAGCTGTAAAAATTGCCGGAGAAAATCCGGATTATCATACAGAGGATTTATTCAATGCGATTGAAAACGGAGACTATCCTTCTTGGACGCTTTATGTGCAAATCATGCCGCTTGAAGATGCCAACACATACAGATGGGATCCATTTGACGTGACAAAAGTATGGTCTCACAAAGATTATCCATTAATTGAAGTAGGAAAATTAGTATTAAATAAAAACCCTGAAAACTATTTTGCAGAAGTTGAGCAAGCTGCATTCTCACCGGGAAACCTAGTTCCAGGAGTCGATGTGTCGCCGGACAAAATGCTGCAAGGTCGTCTCTTTGCATATCATGATGCACATCGCTACCGCATCGGGGCAAACTATAACTCACTTCCAATCAACCGTCCGCGGGTTGAAGTGAACAACTATCAACGCGATGGATTTATGCGCTTTGACTCAAATGGCGGAGGCTCTGTATATTATGAACCAAACAGCTTTGGCGGTCCAAAAGAAACACCTGAAGCAAAACAAGCATCATACCCAGTATCAGGTGTTGCGGAAAACGTTCCTTATGACCATGATGACCATTATACTCAAGCGGGCGACTTATACCGTCTCATGAGTGAAGATGAAAGAGCACGCCTTATTGAAAATATTGTAAATTCAATGAAACCAGTTAAGCTGGAAGAAATAAAACTCCGCCAAATCGGCCACTTCTACAAAGCAGATCCTGAATATGGAACCCGCGTTGCAGAAGGTCTTGGTTTGCAAGTGCCTGAAGAAGTAAAAAAAGGTTAATAAATATTTCATAGCTGGACGATCTCGGAAGGTTCAAACGAACTTTTCGGGGTCGTCTTAATTTTTGTCACCTTCGAAAAAATATTTGGAATTACAACCTGCTTGCTTGTGAATGCGTCAGCTTTCAAACAATAGTTGGAATTACCACACGTCCCATAAAAACATATAATTGCCTTCTTTAATAGGGAAAAGTAAAAATAGTTAAAAAATTTTTTATAAAGTTGTATGATGGAAAATATAAATAGTTTCGTTCATACTTTTTGGAGGCTATGCTTATGAAAGAAGTGGCGTCTTTCTTAAAACCGTACCGCCTGGCGGTTGTTATTGCACTTGCTCTCATGTTAACAGAGCTGACAGTGGAGCTTGTCCAGCCTTTGTTTATGGCAAAAATTGTAGATGATGGAATTTTGAAAAGGGATTTATCAGCTGTCGTCCATTGGGGGCTGGTGATGGTTGGTGTATCGGCTCTTGCCTTTGCAGCAGGCATCATTAATTCATTTTTTGCGGCGCATGTCAGCCAGAGCTTTGGATTTGATATTAGAAAAGTTCTTTTTGGGAAAATTCAATCCTTTTCATTTGCGAACTATAATCAATTTTCCAATTCATCTTTCATTACAAGGATGACAAATGATGTCTCCCAAGTGCAAAACACAATTTTTATGGGACTTCGGATTATGCTGCGTGCTCCATTGTTGGTGATCGGCGGCGCGGTTATGGCTCTAGCAGTAAATTTTACATTATCCTTCATTCTCATCGTCATTCTTCCGTGCCTGATCTTTTTTCTTTTATGGGTGATGAAAAGAGCAGGATCGATGTTTCGAATCGTGCAAGAAAAGCTGGATACGGTGAATAAAGTCATACAGGAAAACTTGACGAATATGCGCTTAATCAAAGCTTTTTTGCGAAATGACTATGAAGTTAATCGCTTTCAGAAGGCGAACAAAGATTTAAAAGACCAAACAATTTTCGTGCTCCGCTTTATGGAAATCATGCAGCCTGTCTTGCTTTTTGTAATGAATGTAAGCATTTTAATTATTTTATGGGCGGCTCATGCTGGACCAAGTGAGGCAAAAGTAGGTGAAGTCGTTGCGATCGTCAATTATTCAACGAGGATCATTTCTGTTTTATCTATGCTGTCTTTTATTGTCTCTGGTTTTTCAAGGGCAAAAGCCTCCAGCTTAAGGATTTCGGAGGTGCTTCAAACAGAAGTAAAATTGACTGATGAGCTTGCCGAATCAAGTCATCAAATAACAGAGGGAAAAATTGAATTTCGATCGGTGTCCTTTGCATACCCGGATTCAGCCGTTAAGGTGCTTGATGATGTATCGTTTACGGTAAATGCTGGAGAAACTATGGCGGTGATGGGGGCTACCGGCTCCGGCAAATCGACTCTTTTCAATTTAATTCCGCGATTATATGACTTAGAAAAAGGAGTCGTTTATATTGACGGTTTCGATATACGTACGATCAAGCTTGAGCATTTAAGAAGGTCAATTGGAATGGTTCCGCAAGAATCGCTGTTATTCACTGGAACGGTAAAAGATAATATTTTATGGGGAAAAGAAGATGCTACTATGGAAGAAATCATTGCTGCTGCAAAGGATGCCCAAATACATGATACGATTTTAAAGCTCCCTCATGGATATGATACCCTTATCAGCCAAAAAGGCGTGAATCTTTCCGGAGGGCAAAAGCAGCGAATTTCGATTGCCAGAGCGCTTGTCCGAAAGCCAAAAATATTGCTGCTTGATGACAGCACGAGTGCTTTAGACTTAAAGACGGAAAGAAAACTGCTTCAAGCATTGATGAAATATCCATGTACGACCTTGATCATTACGCAAAAAATTGCAACAGCGATGGCGGCTGATCAAATTTTGCTACTAGAAAACGGAAAGGTGCTTGCGAAAGGAAGGCATGATGAATTAATACGCAGCGTTCCACTTTACCAAAAAATCTATGAATCACAATATGGAAAGGATGGCATCCGTCATGCTCAAAAGTCTTATTGAACCTTTCCGATATGAAAAACTAAAGCTGACAAATGAGTCAAAAGTGAAGAAAAGCTCTTCAAAAGTTAAAGACTGGAAAGGAACATTAAAAAGAATTTGGGGATATATGTCAGATCAAAAGGTTTTGTTTTTTTTCGTTTTGCTCATGGTTTTTATTAGCACAGTTTTAACAATCCTTGGGCCTTTTTTAGTAGGGAAAGGGATCGACATTTATATTGTAGAAAAAAGCGGAAATCACTTTTTCTTTTTTTTCGTCGTTCTTGTTTTAATCTATGCATTGCATTCCCTTTCCATTTGGCTGCAAAACATATGGATGATCAAAGTGGCGCAAAATACTGTGTATAAAATAAGATCCGATCTATTTCGCCAGTTTCATCTTCTTCCCATTTCTTTTTTTGATCAGAAAAAAACGGGAGAGCTGATGAGCCGAATGACCAATGATGTTGAAAACGTCAGCTCGACATTAAACAGCTCAGTGATTCAAATCTCATCCAGTGTTCTTACATTAATTGGTGTTGTTTCTGTTATGTTATGGATGAGCCCTTTTTTAACAATCATCACCTTAATAGTTGTTCCTTTATTGGTTGTAGGTATGAAATGGATTACCCGGCGGACTGGACAATTGTTTAAAGAGCAGCAGCGAAGTTTAGGAGAACTGAATGGATACATTGAAGAAACCATCACTGGTCAGCGAATTGTCAAAACTTTTTCACAAGAGAACCGGGTTATGCATGAGTTTTTAGAAAAAAATGAAAGGCTGCGGAGATCTTCATTTTGGGCTCAGACGATTTCCGGTTTTATCCCAAAGCTTATGCACGTATTAAACAATTTAAGTTTTACATTGATTGCAGGGTTCGGTGGAATCTTTGCTCTAAAAGGGTGGATAACCATCGGAACGATTGTTGTTTTTGCGGAGTACGCCAGGCAGTTTACACGGCCTTTAAATGATCTTGCCAATCAATTTAATACATTATTATCTGCGGTTGCCGGTGCAGAGCGGGTATTTGATTTGCTCGATGAGCAGGCAGAGGAAGCTGATTTTGGAGAATATGTACAATCCGCAAATATAAAAGGAGACATTGTGTTTGATCGAGTATCTTTTTCATACGGGGAAGAGAGCCAAACGATAAAAAATATTAGCTTTCATGTTTCTCCGGGAGAAACAGTTGCCCTTGTCGGTGCCACCGGCGCCGGAAAAACAACGATCATCAATTTACTGGCACGCTTTTATGAAGTAAATGAAGGGAGAATTTTGATAGATGGAAAGGATATTTCCAAATTAAGACGGAGTGAACTTCGTCAGGCAATGGGGTTTGTATTGCAGGATCCTTTTTTGTTTCACACGACAATTCGTGAAAATATCCGATACGGAAGATTAGATGCAACAGATGAGGAAGTGGAGGAAGCGGCAAAGCTAGCAAATGCTCATTCATTTATTAAAAACCTACCTGATCAATATGATACAATCATTAACGAAGGTGGAACGAGCATCAGTCAAGGTCAAAAACAACTTCTTTCAATTGCGAGGGCGATTTTAAAAAATCCGTCCATTTTATTGCTGGATGAAGCGACAAGCAGCATTGACACTGTAACAGAATTAAAGATTCAAGAAGCGCTGGAGAGGCTGATGAAGGGGAGAACAAGCTTTGTGATCGCTCATCGGCTGAATACGATTAAAAAAGCAGATCAAATATTTGTTATCCAGGATGGTCGCATTGTGGAAAAAGGATCTCATGATGAATTGCTGGAAAAAGAGGGATTTTATTTTGATTTAGTCACAAACCAGCTAAAGCCGCAATTAAAAACGAAAGACATGTTGTCAGAAATAAAGGATCATATATAATGAATATAATCACTTTACTTTGTTAAAAGGGGAAACAGTATGAAATTAGTAGCTATTGATTTAGACGGGACATTGCTATCTTCCAATTTATCCATATCAGAAGAAAATCTTACAGCTATTCGGGAAGCACAAAATGAGGGAAACATCATCATGATTTGCTCCGGCAGGGCGCCTGAGAGTATTCGTGAACTGCTGGACGAATATGATTTTGCATGTCCATTTGCAGCAAGCAATGGAACAGTTGTCGTAATCGAAGGAGAAAAGCCGAAATACATTTCAATGAACAAACAAAACATGTTGGAAGTAGCCGAAATTTTGGAGAGTTATGGTGTGCCGTATAAACTTTATACAAATGATGGTATTTGGATGCCGGAAGACTGGAGCGCCAAAGTTCGCTCTGCTCTGCAGTCGAATCCGGAGCTGGCAAAATGTTTGCTTGAATCTGAGTACAAACAGTTTATCGAGCAGCCAAAAAGGACCGACAATAATCGATACTTTCGTCATATACAAGATGTTATAAACCGCGGTGATTTATCGGTCCAGAAGTTTTTTATTTTGCAATTTAATCAACATACTAGAAAAGAAATTATGGAACAATTAGAAAACATTGCTGGGATTGCGGTTACGACATCAGGTGACTACAACATTGAAATAATGGATGAAAAGGGAAATAAAGGATACGGATTAAAAGCTGTTGCCAAGCACTACAATATCCCATTGGAACAAACGATTGCGATTGGTGATAATTTCAATGACGTTCCAATGCTGGAAGCTGCAGGGCTTTCCGTTGCAATGGGGAATGCCGAGCCTGAGGTGAAAGAAATGTGCGATATCGTGACGAGGACAAACGATGAACACGGTGTCGCCCATGCTATTCGACAATTTGTGCTGTAAATGGTTTATGGATGCAAAGGGGTGTCTAATAAGTCGTTTTTACGGCTTATTGACGCCCCCTTTAATGTTTTATAAACGTTGATATATCGACGTTTATAATTTTTTGTGTGCGCCCGGCATGGGTGTAATCTATAGGGTGAAAGTCCCGAGCTGCGAAGGCAGAAGTAGCAGTTAGCTTAACGCAAGGGTGTCCGTGGCGACGCGGAATCTGAAGGAAGCGAGCGGCAAACTTCCGGTTTGAGGAACACGAACTTCATATGAGGCTAGGTATCACTGGGTGAGTTTGCACAACAAAACAAAGCCCTTTCTGCCGAAGGTGATACAGAGTAAATGAAGCAGATGGATGGAAGGAAAGATTACACTCTTACCCGGGGAGGTCTGGCTGGCACGCCAAGTAACCTTGGTAACCTATCTAGTGATAGATAGCTGAACAGTCAGAAGTCAGCAGAAGTCATAGTACTCTTTCAAGCTCGAGATGGAAGAGGAAGGACTGAACAATTAAGGAGAACGAATCGCTAGGCGTTCATCTTCTGTGTGGAAGCAGACAATCCGATAGGACTTACTTGAAGGAGGAAGTGGTGAATCCCACGGGGGACTTCAAGAGGGTGGAGCAGAAGATGGCACAAATAGAAGAATTCGTTCACGTGGAGAGGATATCAATGTTGATGGAAATGATTTTGTCACGGGAAAATCTCCTGGCGGCACTGAAACGAGTCGAACAGAATAAAGGAAGTCACGGAGTAGATGGCATGTCCGTAAAAGACCTACGAAGACACCTCTACGAAAATTGGGACTCCATTCGACAGTCGTTGAGAGAAGGAACCTACAAGCCCTTACCCGTCCGTCGGGTCGAAATCCCGAAACCGAACGGTGGAGTAAGGCTTCTAGGGATCCCTACCGTGACGGATCGTTTCATCCAACAAGCGATTGCCCAAGTTTTGACGAAAATCTTTGATCCGACCTTCTCGAACCATAGCTATGGTTTCCGCCCAGGCAGAAGGGGACATGATGCGGTTAGGGAAGCAAAGGGTTATATCAAAGAAGGATATCGTTGGGTAGTCGATATAGACCTAGAGAAATTCTTTGACAAGGTGAATCACGACAAACTGATGGGGATCTTGGCGAAAACGATCAAAGATCAAATTCTACTGAAGGTAATTCGCCGGTATCTTCAATCAGGCGTGATGATCAATGGAGTGGTAATGGAAACGGACATGGGAACGCCTCAAGGCGGCCCGCTTAGTCCACTTTTATCAAACATCATGCTTCATGAATTGGATAAGGAGCTTGAGAAACGTGGACATAAGTTTGTTCGGTATGCGGATGACTGTAACATCTATGTGAAAACAAAGAAAGCAGGAATTCGTGTCATGAACTCCATTACGAACTTTATAGAGAAGGAGTTAAAGCTCAAGGTAAATAAAGAGAAATCGGCGGTAGACCGTCCTTGGAAACGGAAGTTTCTCGGTTTCAGCTTCACACTCAATAAGACTCCAAAGGTACGGATTGCGAACGAAAGTGTGAAACGTTTGAAGAACAAGATCCGTGAAATTACATCAAGATCGAAACCGTATCCAATGGAGAAAAGGATTGAGAAACTGAACAAGTATTTAATGGGATGGTGCGGATATTTTGCCTTGGCAGAAACACCAAGTAAGTTCAAAGAATTGGATGAATGGATTAGACGAAGGCTTCGGATGTGTTTGTGGAAAGAATGGAAAACCCCGAAAACAAGAATTCGGAAACTCAGAGGATTAGGAGTTCCAAGCCATAAAGCATTCGAATGGGGTAATACACGCAAGAAATATTGGCGGATTGCCTGCAGTCCCATTCTACACAAAACCCTCGACAACTCCTATTGGAAGCGTCGAGGGTTAAGAAGTCTATTCGAAAGATATCAAGCACTACGTCATACTTAATTGAACCGCCGTATACCGAACGGTACGTACGGTGGTGTGAGAGGTCGGGGGTTAGTCACCCCCTCCTACTCGATTTACGATAGGGATTTGACTTTCTGGATAGCTCCTTTCATTTTATTTACTATTGAAAACTGCGGCGGTGCGGCTTCTTTGAGGCGGGCAATAAAAAAGTGTGATGAAATTATTTTTATTGTTTCGCTAGTTCTGTCTGCCATACTTTTTTTAACATAGCTGTTTCGTCACACGATGGAAGTTTCGGACAATTGATGCAATCCTTCCACATTTTTTGCGGGAGAGATTGCTTGTCAACGATATCGAATCCTAATTTGGTAAAAAACTCGATTTGATACGTTAAGGCAATCAAATTTTCAATTTCCAACCTGTTTGTTTCATAAATGATTTGTTTTACGAGCTCTTTTCCGATGCCTTTTCCGGTATGGTCAGGGTCAACGGCCAGCGAGCGGATTTCAGCCAAATCTTTGTCTAAAATATGCAAGCTGGCAACGCCAGCCACTGCTCCGCCTTCATCTGCAACATAAAAATTTTGTAAATTCTCATAAATAGATGCGTACGTTCTGCTGAGCAGCTTTCCTTCCAATGCATAGTGTTTAATTAATTGATAGATGGCATCTGTATCGCTCATAGTCGCTCTTCGAATGTGCATGTATACTCCCTCATTTAATCGAATGAATAATTATAAGTAAAACAAAATATTTATTCATATATATTATCGGTATGAACATTATTTTGTCAATAAAAAAATCAAACAATTTATAATTATGCAAGTTCATCAAATGTTTAAACATTTTCTGTAAGTAAAATTTTGGCGGGAGAAAATATTTGATAAGAGGATTTTACTACATGGAAGCTAGTATTCAATGAAATTTATGGTAAAAAATAGATGTTTACAAGAGAGGTTTAATCTTCTTCATCCATCAAATTGTGGACAAATTCAGACATTTTTTCTTAATTTATTGAAAATGAGTCTTATTCTTATTATAATTGATAACGAATCTCATTATTAATTTATTACGGAAAGAGTTAAAAAATGAAAAAACGATATTTGATCATTGCTCTCATTATCCTTTCAATTGCATCGATTTTTATCGGAGTAAACGATATTAAACCAACTGATATATTCAATTTGACAGATGAACAAATACAAATTTTGATCATCAGCAGAATTCCGCGCGTCATTAGCATTATTATTGCAGGAACGAGTATAAGCATTGCCGGTCTTATTATGCAGCAGCTGAGCAGAAACAAGTTCGTTTCCCCAACTACGGCAGGAACAATGGATTCCGCCAGATTGGGGATTTTAGTTGCGATCATGGTTTTTGCAGACGCTAGTCCGATTCAAAAAATGATTGTCGCTTTTGCTTTTGCACTTTTAGGAACATTTATCTTTATGAAAATATTAGAAAAAATTAAATATAAAGATACTATTTTTGTTCCTCTAGTCGGGCTGATGTTCGGCAATATCATTGGATCTATCACTACTTTTTTTGCATACAAAAATAATTTGATTCAAAATGTTTCCTCATGGCTGGAAGGAGATTTTTCGTTAATTTTAAAAGGTCAATATGAATTATTGTACGTCAGTATTCCTTTTGTATTAATTGCATACTTGTATGCGAATCAATTCACTGTCGCTGGAATGGGAGAGGAATTTTCGAAAAATTTAGGCTTGAATTATAAACAAGTTGTCAATATCGGACTTGTTATCGTAGCTTTGATCACTTCATCTGTTGTATTGACGGTTGGAACCATTCCGTTTCTAGGTCTTGTCGTTCCGAATATTGTCGCCATATACAATGGAGACCATTTGAAAAAGAATTTGATTCATACCGCTTTGCTCGGTGCTGTTTTCGTTATGTTTTGCGATATTTTAGGGCGAATCATTATATATCCGTACGAAATCTCGATCAGCTTAACCGTCGGTGTTATCGGCAGTGCCATTTTTGTTTACTTACTTATGAGGAGAAAAGCATATGGGTTATAGAGCGAAAATAACATCTCTTCTAGTGGTCGCAGTCCTTTTAATTATCACCTTTTTGTTCATCGACCTCGGCAAAAATTGGGATTATGCATTGCCGCGCCGTTCGGTGAAGATGCTGGCGGTTATTATTACAAGTGTAGCAATTGGTTTTTCAACGTTAGTATTTCAAACGATTACAAACAACAGAATTTTAACTCCGAGCATTTTAGGTTTAGATTCTTTATATATGCTTTTGCAAACCATGCTTGTCTTTTTATTTGGTTCAACACATGTTGCGATGATCGATAAAAATATTAACTTTGCGCTTTCCTTGTTCTTTATGATGCTGTTTGCACTGATCTTTTACAAATTCCTTCTTCGAGGCGAGGGTCAAGACATTTATTTTCTTCTTCTAATTGGACTGATATTCGGAACATTATTTAACAGCTTGACTTCTTTTATGCAAGTGCTGATAGATCCTAACGAATTTCTAATTGTGCAGGACAGAATGTTTGCCAGCATCAATAACGTGAATACGGATTTGCTGTACTTGTCGATTGCCGTTATGCTGCTGGCGGGTCTTTATTCACTGAAATATGCCAAATATTTAGATGTGCTGGCACTTGGAAGGGAGCATGCGATTAATCTCGGCATTGATTACGATCATGTTGTCAAAAGGCTTTTGATCATTGTGGCTGTTTTCGTTTCGATTTCGACAGCTTTAACCGGTCCGATGACGTTTTTGGGCCTTCTCGTGATTAACGTGGCAAGGGAATTTTTAAACACATATAAACATAGTGTTTTAACGATCGGGACCGTTCTTTTTTCCATCATTGCGTTGGTTGGCGGTCAGCTATTGGTCGAAAGAGTGTTTACATTTTCAACTACGTTAAGTGTTGTCATTAATTTTGTTGGAGGGGTTTATTTTATTTATCTTCTATTAAAGGAGAATCGATCATGGTAGAAGTAAAAAATGTTTCAAAACAGTACGGAAACAAATTTGTAGTAAAAGGCGTCTCGCTGAAAATTCCGAAACAAAAAATCACAGCCTTCATCGGCCCAAACGGAGCTGGAAAAAGCACACTGCTATCAATGATCAGCCGATTAATAAAAAAAGATGAAGGAGAAATATTGATTGACGGAAAAGAAATTGGCGCATGCAAAAGCAACGATTTGGCGAAAAAAATTTCGATCTTAAAGCAATCAAACCACATTAATCTTCGCTTAACAGTCAGGGAACTTGTCTCTTTCGGCAGATTTCCGTATTCAAGCGGAAGATTAACAAAAGAAGATCAAAGGCATGTGGATGAAGCGATCCGTTACATGGGGCTTGAAGAGATTGAACATAAATTTCTTGATCAGTTGAGCGGAGGCCAAAAGCAGCGGGCTTTTATCGCTATGGTGATCGCGCAGGATACCGAATATATTTTGCTTGATGAGCCATTGAACAATTTAGATATGAAGCACTCTGTGCAAATTATGAAAATGCTAAGAAAACTTGTCGATGAGCTTGGAAAAACAATTGTCATTGTACTGCACGATATCAATTTTGCATCGGTGTATGCCGATTATGTAGTTGCAATGAAAGATGGAGAACTCGTACACGTCGGGCCAACTGATCAAGTCATAGATCGTTCTGTCTTAAAAGACGTATATGATATGGATATAAACATCCAGCAAATAAACAATTGCAAAATATGTGTGTACTTTTCTTAAGAAGGGTAGTATGGATGGAGGCATTTTGATAAACATCTCAGCAGAAGGAAGAGCTGTCAGCTCTTCCTTACAAAGAATTCAAAATGATAATGATTTTCTTATTCAATTGCGAGATGTTTAAAGAATTGCCGACATCATTTAAAAAATATACAGGGGGTAATTTTTATGAAAAAGTTTTTAGTTTTTCTCATTGCTTCTTTGATGGTTTTTGTTGTTGCAGCTTGCGGCTCGAACGGGTCAACTAGCGGCGAAGGTGAAAAAAATGACACGAAACAGGAGTCAGAAGAACTGACGATTAAGCATCAGCTTGGCGAAACAAAAGTGAAGAAAAATCCAGAAAAAGTCGTCGTTTTTGATTTTGGTGCTCTTGACACATTGGATAAGCTTGGCGTTGAAGTGGCAGGTGTACCGAAGGATAACCTTCCATCCTATTTAAAAGACAAATACAGTGACGATAAATATGAAAATGTCGGCGGTTTAAAAGAACCGGATTTTGAAAAAATCAGTTCGATTGAGCCTGATTTGATCATTATTTCCGGAAGACAATCAGAGGTTTATGAAGAGTTTGAGAAAATTGCACCAACCATCTTTATGGGTGTTGATACAACGAAATATTTAGAGTCATTCCATGAAAATGTGAAAACACTTGGAAAAATTTTCGGTAAAGAAGAGGAAGCTGAAAAAGAACTGGCAGCAATCGATGAATCGATTAAAAAGCTAAAAGAAAAAGCAGAAGCGTCTGGAAAAAATGCATTAGTTATTTTAGCCAATGAAGGGAAAGTCAGCGCATATGGACCGAAATCTAGATTTGGACTCATCCATGATGAATTTGGAATTAAAGCTGTAGATGAAAACATTGAAGTTTCTACACACGGACAAAGCATTTCATTTGAATATATCGTTGAAAAAAATCCTGATTACTTATTTGTGGTAGACCGCGGTGCTGTTGTAGGCGGCCAATCATCTGCAAAACAAACAGTAGAAAATGAATTAGTGAAAAAGACAAATGCCTACAAAAACGGCAATATTGTGTACTTAGATCCTAACTACTGGTATTTATCCGGCGGCGGATTGATTTCGGTTGCTGAAATGGTGAAAGAAGTGGATAATGCGATCCAATAATTTTTCAAAAGGGAGCTGAAAACAGCTCTCTTTTTTCATATGCACCCGGGCATGGGTGTAATCTCTAGGGAGAAAGTCCAGAGCTGCGAAAGCAAAAGTAGCAGTTAGCTTAACGCAAGGGTGTCCGTGGTGATGTGGAATCTGAAGGAAGCGGGCAGCAAACTTAGGGTGTCTCTCGAAACACGAACTTCATATGAGGCTAGTTGCCATTGGATGAAACAAAGTCCTTTCTGTCGAAGATGGTACAGAGTAAATGAAGCAGACAGGTGGAAGGAAAGACTGTACCCTTACCCAGGGAGGTATGACCGACATGTCGAATTGATTAGTATGTGCTTGAACGTCTCAACCTTTTCGATAAAAGAAACAGACGCAAGAAACACATACATATGCCGAAAGTCATAGACAAGGTCAACATTTGATTATGAGACTCGCAAGTTAGACACCGTGAGAAGGCATTACAAAAAGCCAATACCTTGCTACATAGTATTGGCTTTTAATCATTGATGAAAAATGAAGTGAATAGACTCTCATCTCCTTCTAACTTAAATTCTTTTTCTTTTTTGAAGTTATCAAGATTATAAATTTGTATCTTTGTGCCGTCTGATGTAATAAATTGATCTTCATGAATATATGATACATAGTTTTCAATTTCTGTAGTAAATACATCAATTTTAGAAGAATTTAAATGAAGTTTCGCAATTTTCTTTTCCGTGGGTTCTCGTTGTATATCTCCTTGTGTGATAAAGATATGATCTTTGTGTACATGCATATCACTCAAGGATTTGAACGGAAGGGTAATCTTTTCAATTTTCTTGTTCATCAAGTTTATTTTTATTAATTCATTTGACTGATTGTCTTTTCCATCTGATGTTTTTACTAGGAAAAGATCGTTGTCAACGAGCTCCATATCTGATGAATACATCATATCGTCTATTTTTATTGTTTCAATTAAAGATAGATCTTTTTTATTGATTACATTGATAATACCGTAAATATCATCTGGATTGGAGTGTATAAAGGTTAATACATATAATTTGTCTGAATGTTCAATCATATGAATGGCTTGCCCCTTGAGCTCAGTGGATGCGACCTGTTTTCCTGTTGCTATATTTGTTTTGGCAAGATCAGAGGAAGTGAGATCTCCCCCAGACATGTAAGCAAACTCCTTATCAACAGTCCAAACTGTGGGAGCAATTTTTTCTTCGTTAGGAATTTCTTTAATCTGCAAATTACTTTTATTTAACTCTAATATAAATTCATTGGTGTTGTATTTAGATTGTGGATTAGCGTAATATACTTTATTATTCATATGAATAGGTCTTTCCATAAAAGCTCCAAGAGGCATTCCTCTGTATTTCGTTTTATGTTTTGAAAGAAACCTTCCTTTTTCATTGTACAGGTGTATAACTGCTTTCTCAAACATATTTGTATAAATCACTGCATATTTGTAATCTTCGATGTTTTTTGTTTCCGTTGAGAAGCATCCTTGTAAAAAGATCATGGAGGATAACAAACAGATAAAGATCATTTTGTATCTGTTTGTTATCGTATTAAAAAGGTTCATTTGTTAAACTCCTTTAGTATAAATGATATACGTGTGAGAAGAGTTAACTAAATCAATTGGAAATACGATTCCTCCGCCATGATTTAAGTTTAAACTTGTAGTATACTTATATGCTTCATATACTAATTGCGAACAATAAAATTTTTTTGTAGTGTTGATATTCGTAAATTCCCAATTATAAGGTTTTCCTTTGTGTGAATACGCTCTGTCTGCAGCTTTTGCATCTTGAGCGACAGTTGTTCCCTTTGTCGTTACCGCATAAACAGTTTTATATTTTGTATTCCAATTATTTTTGAATGTTTTCACTCCTTCTTTTGGGAAAGATTCAACTGTTGATGTATCTGAGTATATGATTCCTGCATGCCCTACTAGAGAACCAAATTTTCCATCTTTAGTTACTAATATAACTCCTTTTCTTTTTGGATATGATGGTGCTGCTAACGCTTGAAAATTATTAGCTTTAAAATTATAAGATGATGAATTTTTATCAGGTTGAACTAGTTCTGGGTCAGATTCGATCTCTTTCTCTACTCTTTCAAAAGTTTCTAACTGTTGTTGGACTATGTCCTCAGAAGAAGTAGAATTTGCATGAGATACAGCTGGCAAAATTACCGATAACATGCATAAGGACAAGACTGTACTCAATACTTTTCCAATTTTCTTTATCATTAATTCTCCTCCTCTGTTAATAAAGTATTAGGAAAAAATTCCTTTTCATTTTCATTATATATTAAACTTAACTTTTTTCAACTTAAATTTGGTAAATTAGTAAAATATTTCTGGTAAATAGAATAATAGATGAACATAGAAAATGGTGATCCTTTTTGCAGATAAAGTTAGCCAAAAACAACACCGGCACTTATTTAGACAGAAAGCCAGGTGTGCTTTTCCTATAATCCCGTCTACCGCTAACATACAAAAGCATTGAAATTCCATAACGGCTCTAACGCTACTTCCATAAAAAAGTTGCCCACAAATACTTGACTCAAACTTTTTCATTTGAAAATAAGGGATGAACGGAGTATTTATAGTATGATAGAGAAAAAGGGGGAAGAAAGGCATGGGAAATTTACATGGGAAACGGATCGCTATCACAGGCTCTCGAAAGAGCGAGGAAATTTCCACGTTAATTCGTAAAAAAGGAGGGGAGCCTGTTATTCGAGCTATTCAAGAAACAATAAAATGCTCTCCTTCGGATTTGGAGGCTGATCTTCGAAGCATTGTTGAAAAAGGGACTGACTGGGCTGTGTTTACGACAGGAATAGGGACGAACGCTCTGTTGGAAGCGGCAGAAAAGATCGGCATTTTGGATTCATTTATAAACGTTTTAAAAGAAGCAAAAATAGCTGCCCGCGGCTATAAAACGAAAGCGGCTCTTAAACAAATCGGCATTCAGCCGGATGCTGCCGATGATGACGGAACGAATGACGGGCTGCTTCGGGCTATTGAAGGATTTTCTTTTAAAGACAAGCATGTTTTTTTACAATTGCATGGAGAACCGGTGCCAAAGCTTTCAGAATGGTTTGAAAAGCACGGAGCGATTTTGCATGAAATTTTGCCATACCGCTCCATTGTACCTAATCCTGAGACCGTTGAGCAGCTGCTGGATGAAATAATCGAGAATAAGCTGAATGCTGTTGCGTTTACAGCTGCCCCGCAAGTAAGAGTGCTTTTTAAATTGGCTGAAAAAAAAGGAGCAACATCCGACCTTATAGAGGCATTTCAACAAAATGTTTTGGCAGCAGCCGTCGGCAAAGTAACTGCTGGAGAATTGAAGGAATATGGGGTGCAGCGCATCGTGGCTCCAGAACTGGAGCGGATGGGGGCGATGATTGTCGCTTTGGATGAGTATTTTCAATGATGTTGTTGTCAAAAAATTTAATGGCTGATTGTGTGTATAAAAAACAGGTGGAGCGTGACAGCTTTGAGGATGAATCACGTCCACCTGGGTTTGAACCTTTTACCTAAAAATCAGTATGTATGAAAGCATCGATTTATTTCATGAAAAACAAATACTGTAAATTTTGTGCAATATAATTCGGGTAAATTTTGTTTTTTTCAATATCTTCTTTTCTAGAGGCTCCTGTTAATACAAGGCATGTGCGGCAATTATTTGTTTTTCCAAGCAAAATATCGGTTTCTAAACGATCGCCAATGATTAAGCACCTGTTGCTGTTTATGTTTAATTTTTCAAGAATTTTTTTGCCGTAAAAAGAGGAAGGCTTCCCGATCACCTGATCGATCGGCCGTCCTGATGCAGCTTCTATTGCTTTCGCTATTGCCAGTGTATCTGAAATATACCCTTCAGGAACTGGACAAAGCGAATCCGGATTGGCTGCAATTAATTTGGCTCCATTACGAACCGCGTTCATTGCCAAATTGAGTTTTTCGTAAGTGAAGCAGCGATCAAGCCCGACAAGTACGTGGGTCGCGTCCATAGGATTGTCGGTCATTTTTAGTGAAAATTTGTGGAATTCTTCCGAAATCGCTTTTTCGCCTACAATATAGACTAAAGCGTCCGGAGATTTCTCTAAAAAATATACAGCTGACAAATAAGAAGCTGTCATGATTTCGTCCAGTTTCGCTTGAATTCCTAAATGATGAAGCCGCTCTCTGCATTCTTCTCTTGTTTGTGTCGATGTATTTGTGATAAAAAGAATTTTTTTGTTATGGCGCCTTAATCGGTCGATCGTTTCTTTTACACCAGGCAAAAGTTTATTGCCAATATATATAGTTCCATCTAAATCAAAACAATATGCATCAAAATCGTCAATGTGTAACAATACAATACTCCACCTTTATTCTGTTGAAAGTTCTTTTAGAAGAATTTCTTTGCCTTCGCGTAACTTTTCTAACGGTGTTCCGGGTGCATATTCCAGGATGAGCTGACAATCGATTGATTGTTCATGAATCGTTTTAAAGATTTCTTGCCATGGGACGGTTCCTTCACCGATTGGCAAGTGATCGTCTCCTGTTCCGTTATTATCATGAACATGGAGGGCAATCAGCCGATCCTTTGTCTGTTTCATTATTTGCGGAATATCCCAACCGTTTAAATTTGCGTGGCCAATATCAAGTAAATATCCTGCCGTGTCATGAATATTTTCTAAAAAGCTTATAAACTCATCTTGCGTAAAAATCGAACTGCCGTTGTATCCGACGTTTTCGATTGCCAGTTTGACGTTCAAAGGTTTAGCAAATTCACATAATTGATTGATATAATCTTCAGCTCGCTGCTTTGCTAAACGTTTGTCAAAAACCGGAGAAAAACAGAACCCAGGATGGATCACAACATGCGAAGCCTGAATCATGCCGGCAAACTCAATCGCTTTTTTGTATTCAAAAAATGAAGCTTCCCGAATCGCTTTATTTTCACTTGTTAAGTTAATATCCCATGCTGGCGGATGAATGGTGTAGCCGATGGGCAATTCTTTTAGTTTGGAAGACAATTTTTTGAATGATTTTTCTATGTCATCCCATTTTTCGCCATCCATTAATAGTTCAACTTTATCAGCTCCATATTCAATTAAGTCATGGACATTTTTTAAAGGTTCTTTTGATATAAGCGGCAAATCAGAATAACAGATTTTTCTTTTCATAAACAACCACCTCATGAAAGATATGTTTCCACATTGATTTTGTGATTCATCGGACTGCTTTCATTCAGATCCAGCTCTTGCGGATAGCCTATTGATTGTGTGGATTCTTGATCAAAAATATGAATACGATCCATTTTTGGTTTTAAATAGACCATTTCCCCCGGATGCCAATTCTTTTTTTCACTCATCGCAATCACTTCATGACCTTCTAAATTTATATAAATACTGTAGCTGCTTCCTTGGTTTTCCACGTATTTCACTGTGCCTTTTAATGTGTTTTCTTGGGGAGTTTTATAAATTTCTAGATGTTCAGGTCGAATTCCAAAAACAAACGTTTTGGCATTGCTTTCATTTATTTGTCGGATCCACATCGGATGCAATAAAAATGATTGTTTCCCGATCACCACTTTGCCATCATAATAATCCATATCGACAATATTCGTTGGAGGCGAGCCGATAAATTTTGCCGTAAAGATGTTTGCAGGGCGGTTATATACATTTTCCGGCGTATCTACCATTTGCAATTGCCCTTGATTCATTAACGCAATACGATCCCCTATAGTCATTGCTTCAATTTGATCATGTGTAACATAAACGATTGTTTGCTTATACATTTCATGGATTTTCACTAGTTCCTTGCGTGCAGACACTCTTAGCTGTGCATCTAAATTTGATAATGGCTCATCAAGCAGAAAGAAATCAGATTTTTTTACAACGGCTCTTGCTAAAGCGACACGCTGCCTTTGCCCGCCGGATAAATCTTTCGGCAATCTGTTTTCATAGCCTTTCAGCTGGAGCATTTCTAACACAGCATTTAATCTCTTTTGAATTTCGTCTTTATGAACCTTCTGAACTTTTAAACCGTACGTAATATTTTCAACGACATTCATATGAGGATATAATGCATAATTTTGAAATACCATCGCTACATTTCTTTTTCCGCTTGGAATGTCATTCGCCTTAATGCCATTCAAATATAAGTCGCCCGAAGTAATTTCTTCAAGGCCGGCAATCATGCGTAAAGTTGTCGATTTGCCGCATCCGGACGGACCTAGAAGAACTAAACGTTCTCCAGGATGAATGGTAAGATTGAGCCCTTTTACAACATGTGTTTTTCCATAGGATTTCCAAACGTTTTCAAATCTTATTTCCTTCATTGTGCCATCCTCCGTTATTTAATTCCAGAAGAAGTAAATGTTCCTATAATATACTTCTGGAAAATTAAATATAAAGTTAAAGGTATTATCATTGTGATGACTGATACGGCCATGGCGACAGTAAAATTCGTTCCGCCTTCTGAGCTGATGTACATCTGTAAAGCAAGAGGCAATGTATAATTTTCCTTGCTTTTTAAAATGAGCACCGGCCATACGTATTCGTTCCAGGTAGTAATGAAAAACCAGATGCCTGTTGATGTGACAGCCGGCCTAACTAATGGGAGAACGATATCTTTCATAATCCGGGCGTGTCCTATATGATCTAATTTGGCTGCTTCAATTAACGAGATGGGGATTGTTTTCATCGACTGCCTCATTAGAAAGATACCAAGCGCATTGGCAAGCTGCGGCAAAATAACACCCCAAACGCTGTTGACTAAACCGATACCCGATATGATCAAATAGTTTGGAATCATTGTTACGGTAAAAGGGATAAAAATTGTACTAATTAACATAAAATATAAAATGTTTTTCCCTTTAAACTGCAAAAATACGAAAGCATACGCTGCTAAAAATGATGTAATCAGTTTGAAAATTGTCGCAACAGAGGCAATAATGAACGTATTCATCGTAATTTTGAAAGCAGGTAAACTATTAAAGAATGTGATATAGTTTTCGAATGTCGGATTTAACGGAACTATGTTCAAAACATTGTTGTAGGCATCTTCCAACGTTTTAAACGATGAACCTAATGCAAAAACGATAGGATATAAAAGAATAATGATTGTAATGATAAAAATAATGTGCCAAGGTATCGCAACAGATCGTTTAATTTTCATAATAGATACCTCTTTCAACAAACTTAAATTCAAGAACTAATAATATGAAAAAGATTAACATCGTCATAATTGATAAAGCTGCAGAATGTCCTGTTCTGTAAAGTACGAAGGCTTCGTGATAGGCGTGATAGATCGCATTGGAGCTGGCGTAATTTGGACCGCCTTGTGTTATCACTTTTATAGGCGTGAATACATACTGCAGTCCTTGGACGATTGTAATAATAAACACATAAATGCCAGTAGCGCTGCTCATAGGCAAGACGATATGAAAGAATATTTTCCATAAAGGAACATTATCCAAACGGGCTGCTTCTATTATTTCGCGTGAAATACCGTTGATAGAAGCATAAAGGACGATAAAGTTATAGCCAAATACTTTCCAAGATGTAATCAAACTTAAAACCAATATGACCCAACCGTCTAATTTACTCCAAATCGGCATTTCAATGCCGAACCATCCTAAAATAATGGCAACAGGTCCGGAAACTGGATTTAAAATCCACGTAAACAATATCGAACCGACGACCAATGAGATGAATGCCGGCAGAAACAAGGCGCTTTTATAAAAACCATTAAATCGTTTTAAAATTAAATCTAAAACGAAAGCAAAAAGATACGGTATGATACAGTTTATAACTAATAAGAAAGCAATATATATAAATGTATTTCCCAATATTTTATATGTATTTCGATCTGATAAAACATCAATGTAGTTTTTCAATCCGACAAATTTTTTTATCGGAGTAATCATGTTCCAGTCAAAAAAGCTTAAATAAATCGTGTATAAAAATGGCCAGAACATGAATATCGAAAATATAATTAACGTTGGAATCAATAAGCAATACGCTTTCCAACTCTCTTTATTTTTTAAAACCGTCCCATCACTCATATTTTTATTACCCTCCGTACTGATACCGAAAATAAAAGTTAAAAGGAGGGTGACTAAAGGAAGTTTTTTTGAAAAATTGTTATAAATGTTAGTCACCCTTTGTAGACATTTCCTTTTACTTTAACAATTCGTTGATGGATTTTTCCGTTGATTTTAAACCTTCTTCTACTGATACTTTTCCTGTAAGAATTTCGTCGCGTACATCTATTAATAATTGCTCTGCCTGTAAACCGGCGTCTCCAGGGAATGATGCCCAAGGAACAATCTTGTCCATTTGTTCTATGGCAGGCTTCATCATTTCATTTTCTTCTAAAAATGATTTAAGTCCATTTTCTGCTTCTGCAACATCTTTACGTGGAGGCACATAACCTGTTCCTTCTGTCCATTTAGCCATTGATTCAACGCTATAAAGAAATTTCATGAATTCCCATGCTGCTTTTTGCTGATCTTCATCTTTTGCTGTAATAGCCAGCATTGCGCCACCTGCCGGCAGTCTTACTTCTTTTCCTTCCCATGCTGGCGATTTGATTGCCGCTACGTCAAATTTGGCATTCGCTTGGATATGCGAACGTTGGGCAATCGTTGTATAGACCATGGCGACATTGCCATCGATAAAGCTTTGTACACCTTGATCCCAAGGCAAATGCAAGGCTGTTTTATCTTTTAACACCATATCAGCCCATAGTTGATACGCTTCAATTCCTTCTTTTGAAGCAAATGTTGCTTTTCCGTCCGTAATCATTTTGGCTCCGTTGCTTTCTAATAAAGCTTGTGTAGCCCAGTTATCTGCCGGCTCCTGCAAATAAAACCCATATTTTCCTGTTTTCTCTTTTATTATTTTGGAAAATTCTCTTACCTCTTCCCACGTTTTTGGCCCATTTTCATCTAAACCAGCTTTTCGTAAAAGGTCTCGATTAATATAGAGGACTGGATTGCTTAACGAATATGGAATCCCGACTTGTTCACCATCCGAATTTTTCGCTAAATCCAAAACATTTTTTAAGAAATGATCTTTTAAAAATGTTTTATCTTCTGGAAAATATTTATCTATTATTTCTTGCGGCGGCACATAATGAAAATTATTTGAGAAGTAGTCTAAAAATGCCCATCCTACTTGTACAACTGCTGGTGAATTGCCCGCAGCTACTTCAGCCTGTAAATTTTGCATCAACCCTTTATACATGTCCGGGTTGTATTTGGCTACGACTTCTACAGTATCACTTTGTGCATTAAATTCCTTCACTAACTCTTCTACTGTTTTTCCACCTTGAGTTTCAGCATTTACGTGCCAGTATTCGATAACAGTTTTTTTGTTGCCGTCCTCTGATTTAGAAGGAGAGTCATTGGCTGCCTGCTTGCTCGTGTTGTTACAAGCTGCTAACATAAATACTAATGTAAATGCGCAAATCAATTTTACAAATGATTTCATTATATTCCTCCTCACCAAATTGTTTGAGCGTAATTAATGAAAGGGATCTTCAAACTGTCGTGACATTTCGCCTATTTAGAAAATTCTTTACATGAATCAATTAACAAATCGTGTTGCCTTTGACTGGCTATCACCGTCCGTGTTCGAGCAAGCGGCTTCTACAAGCTGTCTTCAATTACAGATAAAGCTATTTTTCATCGTTATGCCGATGACAGGTTGGCAGATCGTTTGCCATTAATATTTTGGTGTAAATGCTTTTCATCTCCCGACCTGACAAATCTATTAAATGATGTCGAATCACCTCCAATTGCTTGCATAACAAAAAAGGAGACTCCAAATATAATGTATATATCTATTTCATATACATTAAATTTGAGGTCTCTCTATTTGCACCAGTAATTATTCACTTGTTACTTTTAATATAGATGATAATTGTTAATCTAGTATAAATCATATGTAAATTCTCTTTTAAAATTTACTGTAGTTGAGCAATTTTCATTACAATAATTACCATGTAAAAAGAGACAAACGGAGTACCCCTTATGCCACATGAAGCTGTTTTTTAACGACATCAATGGGAATATCTTGTTTCGCTGCATCGTAAATAAACTCC
This sequence comes from Aeribacillus sp. FSL K6-2833, assembly GCF_037965815.1. Taxonomy (GTDB): domain Bacteria; phylum Bacillota; class Bacilli; order Bacillales; family Aeribacillaceae; genus Aeribacillus; species Aeribacillus composti. The sequence goes on from NZ_CP150189.1 coordinate 572,901, forward strand.
ACGAGGCTATGTCCTTTCTTCTTTCGAAGGAAGTCAAGCCCGGTAGAGAAATCGCTGTTGGATTCGACCATACTGTACACATAAGCGAGTTGCACCAAGATCCAATACCGTTTCACCGCCCGACGTTGACGAACGCGGTACCCATCGAGCTTCAGCTGGTCTTTCGCTTGTCGAAAAAAGCATTCGATCGACCAACGCTGGGCATAGTAGCGCAAGATCTCTTCATCGCTTAGCTCCCGGTCGGTGCTCAAGACGCAGTGAAGATGTTCAGGTGTCATCGGCTGATCGGCTTTCCAAGCCAACAACACAACGGCATCATCGAGACCTTTCAGCGCTCCCTCGTAGCGATACACGCGATAACGCTCTTCTCCCACCGTGACGAGATGGGTGTCGTTCGGTTCGATATAGCGGGCAAACTGTTTGGCTTGGATGGCGATGCCTTTTGGATAAAGAACCCGATTCGTCTTGAGCATCGCAATGACGTGGAATCCTTTTTTCAGGCAGGCTTCCACGAGTGTTTTCGATGGGTACCAAGAATCCATCAGCACATAAACAGAACCGTGCACATCCAAAGAAGAAAGCATCTCGATGGCCCATTGACCCTTGCTTTTCCCATCCGCCTTGTCGTAGAGGCGAAACGCAAAGGGAAAGGCTTGCGTCATCGTATGAACCATGAGCCAGACGAGAGAGTGTCCCCAAATCGACTTTTTGTCCGCGTGAGAATAATGCCAATTACACCCTTCAATAGCGTGTTTCGCCTGTGACGAAGGCTTCGTTTTTCGGCAGATCGTATCATCGATCGAAACAAAAATGGGGTGATTCTTTCGCTTGGCCGTTCGTTCCACATGACGAAGCATCCACTGCTGGAGTTTGCGAAGCAAGATTTCTTCATCCCAAGGGCTTTTCGTGAAAAAATGGCTCAGTGTCGTTCGATGGTTGGGATGAAAGCTCTCATGATGCAGATCGGTCAAGGTTCCCACAAATCCTTTCGTTGTCAGCGCATCGATAATATGAACGAGATGCTTCATGACCGGCTTAGAGAAATAAAGGGCCAGCCCCAACATTGCGAAAAACTTGTCGATTCCTTGGTGATGTGGTAGTCTATTCATGAGACATGAACCTCCTTGAGAATGGTTTGGTGACACATCTATTCTAATCAAGGAATCGGGTTCATGTCTCCTTTTTTGTTCGGATGTAAATTTATGTTAGTGAATTTGCTCATCTACAGAAATTTATTTAAATCCATTTCCCACAATTTTGAGTTGGACGTCGTTACAGCGAGTGCGCCATTATTTATCGCTTCCTTCGCATGTTCAGGCAAAGTCAACAGCCCTCCTGTTATAACGGGAACTTGCGAAACCTTTGTGAATTTCTTTAAAAAATCCGGCGCACGGCACGGCATAATTTCTATTATATCTGAGCGGATTTGATCCGCATCCTTCACTAAATTATGATAAACTTCCGTGTCAATTAAAAAGATTCGCTGAATAACAAATAAACCGCTTGATTTTGCCTTTTTTATTATGCCGTTCCTCGTTGTAACGATCGCCGTTGGCTGGACATTCTTTTTTACAAAGTCAATTCCATCGCCATCCATTTCCAGACCGCCTATTTTTTCAACATGCAATATGACGGGGAGCCCTTCAGACTGGATGAAATCAACATATCTTTTTACCGTTAAAATGGTTCCTGTCATTAGTAAGACAGCACTTAAATGTTCTTTATTCTTGATCGCTTTCTCAATATATTTCGGTTCTTTAATAGCTGCTACCATTTTATGTTTTTTTAATCTTTCCAACAAAATTGTTCCTGCATTGCTTTTTGCCACAGCTAAATTTCCTTTCTTTTAAAATTCCGAATCTGCTCTCAAGATTTAACAAAGTATTTTGTTATAAAAGCAATTCGATTGGCAAACGTTTGTTATATTTTGGATTGCGCGAAACATCTTGTTGGGCAGAATATGCTTGCTCTTTGGATGGGGGCAGAGGATCAAAAGCTTTTAAAAGAAATATAAAAAACAAATATTAAGCAAATATTGTGCGAAAGCTAATTCATTGTAAATTTTGCTTTACAAAAGATTTACATCTAGCATGATTTTGCATGAAAGATTATTTTTAATAGCCGAATTATTTTTGCCGTTTTCTAAAGTCGCTGGAGAGACTGGTTCCAAATAAGAAAGATGTGTATAAAAAAGAGGATGTATGCTCTTATCATGAACATACTATCCTCTGAAAAATTAATATAGGCAATTAGATGATTAGTTGGAAAAGCACTTTCAACTTGTAGGGCTGAGATATCCCTTGAAACAGGAAAGTTTGCCTTGCACAGCGATTATGCTCTTCCCCAAATACGATTAATCCAGTTTTCAATAAGTCCGACCGCTTTATCGAGAAGCAGCCCGGATACGCCGATAAATAGTATAGCAGCCATGACTAAATCAAGCCTCATGGAATTTCTGGCGTCGACAACTAAATAACCAAGTCCTGACTGCGTTCCAACCATCTCTCCTGCTACAAGAAAAATCCAAGCTGTACCTACAGCTATATGAAGCCCGTTCGCAATATAAGGGAATGTGGCAGGAAAAATGATTTTGCGCAATAGCTCGAATTTTTTAATCTCGAAATTTTGCGCCACTTTCAAATAAGTTTTATCAACGTTCTTTACAGCAGATACTGTCGATAGCAAAACAGGAAAGAAGGCAGCAATAAAAATAATTACTATTGCCGGCATATTGCCAATCCCAAACCAAAGTACAATAAACGGCGACCATGCGATTGGCGAAACAGGCCGCAATACTTGGATAATTGGGTCAATCACTCCCCATAATAGTGGAATTCTGCCAAAAATAAGTCCTAAAATGATCGCTAATACAACGGCAGAAAGATATCCAGCCAAAAATCGCATGATACTCACTTGGAAATGTTCGAACAGTGTACCATCTTTAATAAGCGAAAGTATTCCATCCCATACTTGAATGGGTGAAGGGAAAAGTGCTGAATCATATTTTCCAATGAAAATAATTAACTGCCACAAGGTAATCAAGATAGCAAAACCAATGATGACATTTATGAAATTCTTATATTTAATCATCCTATCACTTCTCTTTTTTCTCAAATTAATTGGTGAATTTATGCATCATCAACCATGCGGAACTGTCATTCCAGTATCCTTCCATCATTAGGGCTTCTGTTGTTCAACATGCCTAGTACCTGCTTAACCATAAATTCGCGTCCATCTTTCGGTTTGCTCAAAATGAGTGAGAGGAATAGGAATCCCCCTTATGGAAGCTTTGCATTGTCTATTAGCGAATGATCTACAAATTCTTCATAAGATGGCGGATTTTTTTGTAAGCCCATCTCAATCAAGTTTTTCGTTAATTCTTTATAGTCTTTTTCATGAATGATTAAATCGTCATAAGCAATCCATTTAAAAGATAAATCCATTACTTCTTTGTCCGCTTTCATATATTTGGAGGACATTTCAATTGTTTGCTCATCCTTGTGCTCTGCTACCTCACCAGCTTTTAAGTAATAATTAACAAAATCCTGAGCAATCTCTTTTTCCTTTTCGATAAATTCACCGCGCAGTACTAGTGCACAGTCAATGGAATTCTGCCAAATTTCATTATCTTGAAATAGTACCTTGCCCTTTCCGATCGATACGGAAGCTGCACCAAAAGGTTCTGCAACGACATATCCAGCAATTCTGCCCTCAGATAAAGCTGCCGGCATTTCTGCTGGAGGCATCTCGACAGCCTTTACATCATCGTACTTTAATCCGTTTTGTTTTAACATTTGATAAAGCAAAATATTGTGAGTGGAGAATTTGTGTGGAATAGCAAAATTTTTCCCCTTTAAGTCTTTAACACTATTAATATCATTTGCTACGACAAGTACGTTCCCATCTCGATGTCCTAATGCGACAGCTTTTAAATCAATGCCTTGTTCTTTTGCCTTCATAGCCAAAGTAACTAGCATGGAAGCTCCGTCAATATTGCCTGTGTTTAAGGCGTCTACAAGCTCAGGCCACGAACCAAATTTCACGAGTTCCAGATTGAATTTTTCATATTTTTCTAATTCCTTCTCGATAAACAGAGGTACTGCATGAGTAATCGGCAAATACCCGATCTTGATTGTTCTTTTTCCATCTTTGCCGCTTTCGGAAGTATTATCGCTTCCGTTTGCCCCACAAGCAGCCATTGTCAATAACAATACTGATATAACTAATAGAATCAGTCCAGATTGAATAATCCTTTTCATCTAATTTCCCCTTTTCCTATTTTTATTTTTTTATATACAATGTGAGCTTGCTTTGAAAAATTAGATATAATACTCCGTTGTTACATTAGGATGGTTAAAGTGGAATTCTTCAAAAATGATTTTTCGATAATACTGAAAATCAGAATGGCTTCGGTCTCGAGGCTTCGAGAGAGCGATCTTGATCTCCCTGTGAATATGACCGGGATTTGGATGCATAATGAGAATCCGGTCTGATAAATAGATTGCTTCATCAATATCGTGGGTAACTAAAATAATAGTTGTTTTTTCCTTTTGCTGGATGCGAAGCAGTTCATCCTGCAAATAATAACGATTAAACGTGTCCAAAGCTGCAAACGGTTCATCCATTAAAATTAATTCTGGCTTCAGTGCAAGTGCTCTGGCAATTCCTGCTCTTTGCTGCATTCCTCCAGAAAGTTCATGAGGAAACAAATCTTCTTTTCCTTTTAGACCAACCAAGGCCAAGTAATGTAACGCTCTTTCCTTTCGTTCTGCAGGATGAAGCTTGAGACCTTCCAGCCCCAATTCTACATTTTTAAGCACTGTTCGCCATGGGAGCAGTCCATAGTCTTGAAACAGCATTATGCATTTCCGATTCGGCTGATTCACCACATTCCCATCAAGCAAAACTTGACCGCTATCCGCCTTTTCAAAGCCGCCGATAATATTTAAAAAAGTGCTTTTCCCGCAGCCGCTTTCTCCTAATATGGAGATGATTTCACCTTGCTTTATTTCTAGTGAAATCTTGTCTAGAACGTGTATTTTTTTATTTTTATTTGTGAAGCTCTTGCTCAAATTTTCAACTTTAATAATTGTAGACTGCTGAGAATCCATTCATTACACCGCCTCTTAGTCGTCGGATTTTCATTAATCTTCGATTAATTCATTAACAAAATAATTCTTATAAGAATAGTGAGTTTTAATATTTGTAGATCATTTTATTATACTTTGTTAGTTTTTTCAACTATATATAGAAAATATTTTTTAGTGTCAATGAGTTTAATTTTTGAGAATGAATCGTGTTATTTTGATTGTGAGCGGTTTGCACCGATGTATCTGGACGTTTTGTAGAAGAAGTGATGGGAGTTCAATGAGGATAAGCTTAGTCATTGCGTTTTTATAGATTTTTATTATGATGGACGTTTGCGGATGGCATTTTTGAAGCCGGAGGCAGGAAAACATTTAAAGCTGTAAGCGGGATTTTTAAAGTGATGCTTTAAGAATAGGTAGGTGATCAAGCATACTGGATTTTACGGAAGGTGTTGAAAAAGGAGAACAACGGAATGATGATAACCTGGAATAGGGGATTTATAATATGGACTTCGTATTCGTTAGACAAAGGGAAATGAATTTATGTGAAAATTGGTATCTAAGAGGCTAGACGCGTGGAAAACTCCTCCTGAAAGGCAATTGCCGGAGCTTCCAGCACGCCTATCCTTAAACTAGTCTTAGAGGACCTGACAGCATTTTTATTTAATATTTTGAAGCTCACTTTCAATAGAAATAACTTCAACATTTTGGGCAAGTTCGCCTGTTTTTTTGGAATAATAGGCAATGTCCACCTCATCACCTGTAGCCGGGTCAATCAGTTTTTTATAACATTTTTTTAAATGTTTGCTTCCCCAAATAATTAGTGCATTGAAAACATGCTCTAAATCTTTTCCGCTTTGTGTTAATACATAGCGGTATCGAGGTGGATGCTGTGAATAAAGCTCTGATTGAACGAGGCCTTCTTCTTCTAAATATCTGAGACGTTCCGAAAGCAAATTGGAAGAAATTCCCGGCAAAGCTTTTTTAATTTCATTAAAAAGTGCATTTCCGTTTAAAATTTCATGAATAATTAACAGTGTCCAACGATCTCCAATGATATTAAGTGATTGCGCGATGTTGCAAGGGATATCATATCTTATTTTCATAAACTAATCTCCTCCATTTGTTACAATCCATTTTAACATAAAATAATTTAAAAGTGATTAAGTTGATTTTTTGAACTAAGTATATTAAAATGACTTTATGATAATAAAAAAGTGGGGGATAAAAATATGGCGCTATACTTAATTGAATCATCCTTAAATGGTATTGTATCAGCAAAAGAGGAATTAGATCAAAAAGTTTCAGAGCTTCAAGGAAAATTAAACGAAAATCAGGCATCATTAATTGAACTTCAAGTATCAAAGGATTTCTCACGCGCATTCTTTATTGTTGAAGCAGAAAATCAAAAAGCTGCCACTGAAACGTTAAAAGATATTCATATACCTATTCATCTAGTAAAACAAGTTCGTCTTGTTGGAAAAGAACTCGAAGATGTAAAGAAAAATAATGAAGTTGTCAATTATTTGGTTGAATGGAATTTACCAGAAGATTTGACAATGGAACAATATTTGGAGAGAAAGAAGAAAAACTCTGTACATTATCAAGAAGTTCCTGAAGTAACATTTTCGAGAACTTATGTTTGTGAAGATATGACAAAATGCCTTTGCTTCTACGATGCACCAGATGAAGAGGCTGTTAAGCGTGCCCGCAACGCAGTAAAAACACCAATTGACTCCATTACGGAAATATTGGCAGATAAATAATAAATTTTAATAACCTTTTTTTAAGAGGCGGGGCTGTCCGATAAATCCCTAAAATGAAGCAAGTGGAGAAAAACAATGCGTTTCTCTCCACTTGCTTTTATATTTTTTCGATTTTTATCTGAAAGTAGCTGGCGGATACCGGCTACTTTCAGGAAGTTGTAATAAACCAAGCATTGGTTTATTGTCTTTTTTTTTGCAAAGCTCTTTTGAAATACATATACAGGTTCATCTTTATCAAAAAAATAGAAGGGGCGGCAAAATAAAGATTGATTTTTTGAACCTAATATAATAAAATGACTTTAAACCGACTAAACACGTAGGAATTATTTATTTAATAATAATTGGAATGCCTGATTTCGGACATTATGAACGCGGGTGATGAATGAAATGAATAGTTTGGACGAAAAAGTTGAAACGTTGGAGCAGTTAATTGAAAAAGAATTGAAACCATATGTGAAAAAAATTGATGCGGAAGGTTTTTACCAGGAGCAATATTTGCGGGAGCTAGGGAAAGCTGGATTTTTCTCTACGAATCATAAGTCGCAAAAGGAATATATTTTACAGGAAATGAAAGTGGTAGAAGAAACAGCAAAATGGTGTATGACGACTGCATTTTGTCTATGGTGCCATCTGGCCGCTTTAACTTATATACGAAATTCCAACAATCTTTCATTAAAAAATAAATTGCTCCCTTTGCTGGAGAATGGAAAAATTTTAGGTGCAACAGGCTTATCGAATCCGATGAAATATTATGCAGGACTTGAAAAATTGCACTTAAAGGCAAAACCTAAAGAAGATGGTTATATACTTTCAGGTGTTTTACCGAATGTATCCAATCTAGGTGACAATCATTGGTTCGGTGTGATTGCTGAGGTGGATGAACACAAACGAATCATGTGCTTTATTCCGAGCAATGCGGAAGGATTAATATTAAAGGAAAAAAATGATTTTCTAGGTTTAAATGGAAGCGCAACATATTCTTGTACTTTTCAAGATGTTTTTGTCCCGAATGAGTGGGTTGTATCTGACGATGCGGATCTTTTTGTGGAGAAAATCCGCCCGGTTTTCATTTTATATCAAATACCTCTTGGTTTAGGTGTTATACGATCTTCCATCGCCTCCATTGAAAAGGTTATTAATAAACAAAATGGCTGCAACAGCTTTTTAAAAATACAGCCGGGTCAATTGAAAACACAAGAGCGCAAAATTCAAGATGACATTCATGCATTGTTCAGCGGTCAAAGACTCGACTGGAAAGAAATTGCAAGGATACGTTTGGAAGCTGCTTATTTAACCCTTGAAGCTGTACAGGCAAACATGCTTCATCACGGAAGCGCTGGATATCTCATGCATAGTGCACCTTCCCGCAGACTCCGCGAAGCGTATTTCTTTGCTAATTTAACACCAACAGTGAAACATTTAGAAAAAGTTCTTCACTCATAAAAAATCCCTCATGGTTCTCCATAAGGGATTTTTTGTATGTGCTGGGCATCTGTACATTCGCCAAGCTTTAAAGCAGCAGTATTTTGTTTAAGACAAGGGTGTCTAGGGCGCCAAGATCTGAAGGAAGTCAGCAGCCAATTTTCGACTTGCGGAAAAGATGATCGATGTTTTATTCTTTCTCCTTTTTTTTCTTTAACCTTCCTTCGCGTCGAGCAGCGTCCCGCAATAAAAATTCAATATGGGAATTGACGCTGCGGAATTCCTCTTGCGCCCAACGTTCAATAACGGCATACAATTCAGGATCGATTCTTAAAGGGAAATTTTTCTTTTTTGCCATGGTGCGACACAACCATTAATATAGACTTCCGGTATTTATGACCGGCTGGGTGCCGCGATCGGAGATGATCGCAACCATTAAATTATTCACCATGTTAACCTTTCTTTCTTCATCAAGCTCAATCGTTCCGTCGCTAGCCAGCTGCTCGACAGCCATTTGGGCCATACTGACGGCTCCTTCGACAATCTTTTTTCTCGCAGATAAAACGGCGGCTGCCTGCTGGCGCTGAAGCATGGCGCTGGCAATTTCAGTCGAGTAAGCTAAATGAGTCAGTCTAGCTTCTATTACTTCAACTCCAGCGACGTTCAACCGTTCTTGCAATTCATCTGCCAGCTCTTTTGAAACAACATCGGCGTTGCCTCTTAATGTAATATTGTGGTCATCAAACGTATCGTAAGGATATTTCGTTGCTACATGACGAATGGCAGCCTCGCTTTGGATTTCCACGAATTCTTCATAATCATCCACATCAAAAGTTGCTTTTGCGGAATCGATTACTTTAAAGACGATGACCGAAGCAATTTCAATCGGATTCCCTTCCACATCGTTTACTTTTAGCTTTTTGCTGTTAAAATTTCGAACGCGAAGGGACACCTTTTGTCTAATAGTTAATGGAACCGTTAAGGCAAGGCCACTTTTCCGAATGCTTCCTAAATAACGTCCGAAGAAAATGACAACGTTTGCTTGATTCGGCTGTACAATGGTAAGACCGCTTCCAAGCAGTACGGCAAGAACAACCAATACAATTGCAAGAACAATAAACTCCTGGATAAATGTAAAAGCTGCTCCGAGCAAAAGTGCAACGATTAATACAATTCCAATAAACCCGTCAATAAACCATGCCTTTTTTTCTTTCAACTTTCATTGCCCCTCTCATATTATTTTTATATTAAAATGATATCACTTTTTGAAATAAATGTAAATATATATTGTCAAAAAATTTTGGCGAAAAACGTTTTTGGAGCTATGAAAATTCAATGAAAACCAAAATAAAAAACCTCAACTAACAACCATGCTAAACGTCATTTCGTTAGCAAGGGTTAGTCGAGGATTTCGGTTTAAATATATTTAGTTCATTATTGTTTGCATAGGTTCGTTTCTTTAGCATTAAAACAGAAAAATAAGACATACAATGAGGATGACAATGAACAATAAGGTATAAATCCATGTCAACGAGCGAACATTGCGAAAGGAGCTTGTTTCATATTCCCTTGACCTTGTAAGTTCATCATGGGGACTGTTCCCGATCGCTTTATATGTTTCTATTTTTTTTCCTACTTCTTTTCCGATAAACGCAGTTAAAATGAGTGCAAGTACACAAATAATAATGCCTACGGTCAATAACATACTATACATAAAACCATCTCCCTGTCTCTTTACATTGTGGTAGAGAATTTTGATAATCACCTGAAAATAGGAATTTATTTATGCTGAATATTATAAAATGCATCAGCAAATCTTTTTATTCCTTCATTTATATTTTCTTCATTTTCTCTTGCGAAGGTAAAACGGACATATTTTGTACTTGATCCAAGCGTTGAGCCCGGAACATAAATAACCCCGCGCTTGATCGACTCTTCTAGCAGCTGGATCTCATTAAAGTCTTTCTTTATTTTGCACCATAAATGAATGCCTCCTTGCGGGATATAAAAATCAACATCGTCTTTTAAGTAGAATCGAAGGCTTTTGACAATTTGATCCCTTCTGTTTTCGAGCCGTTTGACTAAGCAGTTGATATGGGCATCGAAGTCGTCAGATTCCAGAAAATCATTGGCAATCCATTGAGTAAAGCTGGCATGACCGAAATCCACTTGCTGTTTGGCATCAGACAATCTTTCAATCACAGGCTTTGGTCCAATAACCCAACCAATTCGCAAACCAGAAGCAACAATTTTCGACAATGAGCTGATATATAAGACATTTCCATGCTCATCCATCGATTTTAGCGGGTAGGTCTCTTCCCCATTAAAGGACGTTAAACTGTAAGGATCGTCTTCAACAATCGGTATTCCATACTCAGACGATATTTCCAATATTTTTTCCCGCCGGTTTTTATGAAGGAAAGCACCTGATGGATTTTGGAAAGCAGGATTTAAAAAGATCATCCTGATTCGATGTTTTTTATGCAATAGAAGCAAATCATCCGGGTTTATACCGTCTTTGTCAACTGGTAAATAGAAAGGTCTTATTCCGGTTGATTTAAAGACCGGGAGACTGTAATAATACGAAGGCTCTTCTAATGCTATCGCATCACCCGGCTTTAATAAGCATTGGACGATTAAATATAAAGCTTGCTGCGCTCCTGATGTGATGAGAATGGAAGACGGATTTGTCTCAATTCTCCGATATCGTTTCACATGCTTTGTGATAGTTTTTCTTAATATCTCATTCCCTTGAGGATGATCATATCCCAGGCTTCCGATAAATGACCTTGTCGAAATGATTTCTCGCAAGGAGTCGATTGGAAAAAGATCTTCCGACAATTCACCGCTAGCTAAATTGATTAGTTTATGCTCTTCCATCTCTTTGCGTATTCTCTGGGTCACAGGTAAATTCGGCAAGAACGATCCTGCCTCAATATACCGATTCCAGCTTGGTACACGCTTCTTTGTCATGCCCCATATATCTTTGCTGATTGTTGTTCCGCTTCCTCTCTTTCTCTCGATAAGTCCGTTTGATTCTAATTCGTCATATGCAGCCACAACTGTGCTTCTGTTTATTTGCAGCTTATTGGCCAAAAACCGTTCAGAAGGCAGCGGTTTATCAGGGGGAAATGTGCCATCCGCAATTCCATTTTCAATATATTCGGCCAGTTGTTTATATATAGGCTTTTTTGCATTTCGATCCGGTTTCCAGTCCATATGCTTCACCCTTTAGATTTGCTTGGCACTTCCTGCTATATGGCAAGTTAATCAGGTTCTTTGTTATTTATTTATAGAATGTTCCTATTGAACATAATCGAAAATGTTGTTATATCCATCAAAATTTGAACCTGTTCAAACATTAATTATAACGCTAGATGAAAGAATAATGCCCATCCAATTCAGTAACATTTTACCCATCCACTTTTATTTTAACTTGGAGTTTTTAGTACATGATTTGAACGCTGCTGAAAAATCATTATCTTTTGTAATATGGACGCAATGCTGTCCTGCCCGATTTTTTCTTTACTTGAAGTTGAAAACCCTTAAAATAGATGTGCGATTTTCGGCAAATTTATTTCACTTTATGGTTCGTCTTGGATAAATGGCTGTTGCAGTATTGAAATTGGATGATTGACAAAGTCTTTGATTGGATGGTCCAAAAATTTTTGAACATTTTTATTATGAATAATATACTCCAATTCAAACCGTTTCTCATATTTTACGCTTAATGCTTCTATAGAATTAAGTGTTGATAGTTAGTTCGACACTCAGCCACAGCTGTATTGTACAAAGGAGCATGCTAAGAAATTATCATTAAATTACTTCAGATGAGATATCACATGAAAAGCTCTCATGGAAAAACATAATCCAATTATTTTGAACTCTAATACATGGGTCGGCCCTTCTATGCTTAAAAAGAGGATTATTCAAAGTGTTTTCCTTCCTGTGCAGATTTTTTTATGGAAGATGAATAGGGGGCAACTTCCGAAGGTTATTGACTTTGAAGGTTCATGAGCTTCGGCATTTAAGATGGCTTTAGATTTTTCAATTTGGTGGAGGGGAAGAATATGTCGAACAGAGCACAAAAGGTTAAAGTTGCTGTTATACAAGCCTCATCTGTTATTATGGACCGGGACGCCACGACAAAAAAGGCGGTTAGCCTCATACATCAAGCTGCTGAAAAAGGAGCAAAGATTGTTGTATTTCCTGAAGCTTTTATTCCCGCTTATCCTAGAGGCTTATCTTTCGGTACAACGATTGGGAGCCGTTCGGCTGAAGGGAGGAAGGATTGGTATAGATACTGGAGCAATTCTGTAGCTGTTCCGGACGAAACGACGGAACAACTGGGCGAAGCGGCTCGAAAAGCAGGTGTCTACCTTGTGATAGGCGTTACAGAAAGGGATAATGAATTTAGCGGCGGGACTCTTTACTGTTCTGTTTTATTTTTCGATTCTGACGGACAGTTGTTAGGAAAACACCGCAAATTAAAACCGACTGCAGCAGAACGGATTGTTTGGGGGGAAGGGGATGGAAGCACATTACCAGTGTTTGACACCCCTTATGGAAGAATAGGGACGCTAATCTGCTGGGAAAATTATATGCCGTTAGCAAGGGCTGCGATGTATGCACAAGGAATTCAAATTTATATTGCCCCAACGGCTGATGCAAGGGAAACTTGGCAGTCAACAATCCGCCACATTGCTTTGGAGGGGAGATGCTTTGTTTTGTCTGCCAATCAATATGTGACAAAAGATATGTATCCGAAAGATTTGGCTTGTTATGATGAACTTGCTTCTTCACCTGAAGTAATGAGCAGAGGTGGTAGCGCGATTGTTGGACCGTTGGGCGAATATGTGGTAGAGCCCGTATTTGGCAAGGAAGACATCATCATTGCAGAACTGGATATGAAACAAATCGCCTATAGCCAGTTTGATTTTGATCCTGTTGGGCATTATGCAAGACCTGATGTTTTTAAATTGCTAGTCAACAAAGAGAAGAAGACAACTATTGAGTGGAAAAATTAATCTCATGATGAGACTCGTTTCTACGATTGATCTCATTATTTATTTGAGATTTTGCAGTTCAATAAACAATAAGGGAAATAAAGAAATCCCTTGCTCCTTTACATTAAGAAAGCGTTTATTTTATAATTAGTGTAAAACAAACGTTCGAGTGGATTCGCTATTTTAAGAAATATTTTCCGGGAAATATCGAGCCCTCTGGCGAATGGGAATGATTTTGTCGAACTTAGCTGAGAGCTTGTTTAAAAAAGGAGATGCTCTTAATTGATAAAAATTAAGAAAATTGTTTTGCATATATTACAGATGCGTTTGAAAGCCCCATTTTCTACTAGCTATGGAGACATTCACGATCGCGAATTGTTGATCGTAGAAGTAAAGGATGATGATGGTGCAGCCGGTTTTGGAGAAGGGGTTGCTTTTTCCATTCCATGGTATACAGAAGAAACCGTGAAAACAACTGTGCACATGATCGAAGATTTCCTCATTCCGATTTTATCAAAGACGTCGTTTCATCATCCTAGTGAGCTGGCTGAATCGTTTCGTTTTATTCGCAGAAATTATATGGCAAAAGCGGCTTTGGAAGGTGCCGTGTGGGATCTATATGCAAAACAGCAAAATATACCTCTTTCACAAGCTCTCGGGGGAATGAAAAAAGAAGTTGAAGCTGGGGTGAGCATCGGTATTCAGCCAACAATAAAAGATTTAATCAGTCTTATTGAACAATATCAGGAGGAAGGATACAAGAGAGTAAAAATAAAGATTAAACCAGGTTGGGATATTGAAGTAGTTAAGGAAATACGGAAGCATTTTCCGAACTTGGATTTAATGGCTGATGCGAACAGTGCCTATACATTAAAAGATATAAATCATCTAAAACAATTGGATGAGTTTCAATTAATGATGATTGAGCAGCCTCTTGCGCACGATGATATTGTGGATCATAGCAAACTTCAAAAAGAATTGGAAACACCGATCTGTTTAGATGAAAGTATTTGTTCCTTCGAAGATGCTCGAAAGGCTGTTGAACTTCGAAGCTGCAAAATTATGAATATAAAAATCGGCCGTGTTGGCGGTTTGACAGAAGCAAAAAAAATCCATGATTTTTGCAAAGAGCAAAATGTTCCAGTTTGGTGCGGAGGGATGCTTGAATCAGGGATTGGACGGGCCCATAATATATCCCTAGCGACACTTGAACAATTCACACTGCCAGGAGATATATCCAGTTCATCTAAGTATTGGGAAGAAGATATTATTGAACCGGAAATATCGGTTTATAATGGAAAAATTGCCTTGCCTGATAGCCCGGGGATCGGTTTTCATGTAAGCCGTGAAAAATTAAAAAAATACACTGTTGAAACGAAAGTATTTACCCTATAAACAAAATAATCCTCTGCATGTTTTGCAGAGGACTATTTTGTGTGCGCCCGGCATGGGTGTAATCTATAGGGTGAAAGTCCCGAGCTGCGAAGGCAGAAGTAGCAGTTAGCTTAACGCAAGGGTGTCCGTGGCGACGCGGAATCTGAAGGAAGCGAGCGGCAAACTTCCGGTTTGAGGAACACGAACTTCATATGAGGCTAGGTATCACTGGGTGAGTTTGCACAACAAAACAAAGCCCTTTCTGCCGAAGGTGATACAGAGTAAATGAAGCAGATGGATGGAAGGAAAGATTACACTCTTACCCGGGGAGGTCTGGCTGGCACGCCAAGTAACCTTGGTAACCTATCTAGTGATAGATAGCTGAACAGTCAGAAGTCAGCAGAAGTCATAGTACTCTTTCAAGCTCGAGATGGAAGAGGAAGGACTGAACAATTAAGGAGAACGAATCGCTAGGCGTTCATCTTCTGTGTGGAAGCAGACAATCCGATAGGACTTACTTGAAGGAGGAAGTGGTGAATCCCACGGGGGACTTCAAGAGGGTGGAGCAGAAGATGGCACAAATAGAAGAATTCGTTCACGTGGAGAGGATATCAATGTTGATGGAAATGATTTTGTCACGGGAAAATCTCCTGGCGGCACTGAAACGAGTCGAACAGAATAAAGGAAGTCACGGAGTAGATGGCATGTCCGTAAAAGACCTACGAAGACACCTCTACGAAAATTGGGACTCCATTCGACAGTCGTTGAGAGAAGGAACCTACAAGCCCTTACCCGTCCGTCGGGTCGAAATCCCGAAACCGAACGGTGGAGTAAGGCTTCTAGGGATCCCTACCGTGACGGATCGTTTCATCCAACAAGCGATTGCCCAAGTTTTGACGAAAATCTTTGATCCGACCTTCTCGAACCATAGCTATGGTTTCCGCCCAGGCAGAAGGGGACATGATGCGGTTAGGGAAGCAAAGGGTTATATCAAAGAAGGATATCGTTGGGTAGTCGATATAGACCTAGAGAAATTCTTTGACAAGGTGAATCACGACAAACTGATGGGGATCTTGGCGAAAACGATCAAAGATCAAATTCTACTGAAGGTAATTCGCCGGTATCTTCAATCAGGCGTGATGATCAATGGAGTGGTAATGGAAACGGACATGGGAACGCCTCAAGGCGGCCCGCTTAGTCCACTTTTATCAAACATCATGCTTCATGAATTGGATAAGGAGCTTGAGAAACGTGGACATAAGTTTGTTCGGTATGCGGATGACTGTAACATCTATGTGAAAACAAAGAAAGCAGGAATTCGTGTCATGAACTCCATTACGAACTTTATAGAGAAGGAGTTAAAGCTCAAGGTAAATAAAGAGAAATCGGCGGTAGACCGTCCTTGGAAACGGAAGTTTCTCGGTTTCAGCTTCACACTCAATAAGACTCCAAAGGTACGGATTGCGAACGAAAGTGTGAAACGTTTGAAGAACAAGATCCGTGAAATTACATCAAGATCGAAACCGTATCCAATGGAGAAAAGGATTGAGAAACTGAACAAGTATTTAATGGGATGGTGCGGATATTTTGCCTTGGCAGAAACACCAAGTAAGTTCAAAGAATTGGATGAATGGATTAGACGAAGGCTTCGGATGTGTTTGTGGAAAGAATGGAAAACCCCGAAAACAAGAATTCGGAAACTCAGAGGATTAGGAGTTCCAAGCCATAAAGCATTCGAATGGGGTAATACACGCAAGAAATATTGGCGGATTGCCTGCAGTCCCATTCTACACAAAACCCTCGACAACTCCTATTGGAAGCGTCGAGGGTTAAGAAGTCTATTCGAAAGATATCAAGCACTACGTCATACTTAATTGAACCGCCGTATACCGAACGGTACGTACGGTGGTGTGAGAGGTCGGGGGTTAGTCACCCCCTCCTACTCGATTTATTTTACAACCAATCTTGGCGCCGCCATAATGAGAATAACAGTAACGACAGCGCATAATACAAAGGCTCCTATCATCGTAATGCCGTTTACGATCAAAGAATAAACGACCGCTGACATTCCTTCTGGTGCATATTCTCCGAAGAAAAAGACACCGCTGATAAAATGCCAAAAATAACGTGCAAAAGCTCCGATGAAGATGCCAAAGATGATGAAAAAAAGAGCAGAGCTTTTCTTTCCATCTTTCAGCTTATTTTGGATAGTTTTACTGAAAAGACCGGCTAAACCGATAAAGGAAAAAGCTAGGAAATAGTCGATGAAACCTTGAACAGGCGTCAGGATGTATGCATCACCTAATACAATTTGCAATAATCCCCATAAAAGGCCGGAAATGAAGCCAATCTTTGCACCGGATCGAAACGATAATATGAGTACAGGCACCATGGCAATTGATATAGAAATGGCTGATGATAATTGAATGGAAGGGAGAAGATCAAGTATAACTGCCAATGCTGCAAAGATTGCTGCTTCTATTAATAGTAATAAACGATTTTTTTCCAAAAATAAAACCCCCTGTATATTATTTGCTATCAACAAATATCCATAAGGGGGAAAAAGGCTGTATCATGGATCAGTTACTTCCACATCCCTACGCTAGCATTAACTAACAGGTTCAAAGGGTCTGGACGAAATACCCGTCCACTCTCAGCATATAGCTCCCCTTGTGGATCTGTTGATATTCGAATCTTATGTCTATCATAATAGACTATAAGAAAATTGTCATTCTTTTTTCGCTATATTCAAATATTTAAACACGATAAAGCTGAAATGCAGCCTTTGGACAAAAAATAATGAAAAAAGGGCGTTTATAATAAGAACTTTTTTCAGAATGGGGGTTTTGATTTGAATCTTAATCGTGAGCGTTATGAAGTAGTGGATGTGGTGCGGGGGGCTGCGATATTTGGAATTTTACTTGTGAATATGGCGCATTTCAGCTATCCAGATGTATATTTATACCAAATAGGCAGCGAAAATTTTTTTACTGAAACATGGAGAACATGGGATTTTCTAACGAGAAATATTTTGGAAATATTTGTGCAAATGAAGTTTATTACAATGTTCTCATTATTGTTCGGATTTGGAATCATCATCATGGAGGAACGGGCTTTAGGAAACGGCAGGAACTTTGTTTCTATATATATACGCAGACTGGTGGTGCTTTTTGTATTTGGACTAATTCATTCATTTTTCATCTGGGATGGAGACATTTTAATGGATTATGCTGTGCTGGGGTTTCTTCTCCTTTTTTTCCGGAAGTGTTCCTGGAAAACCCTTTTGGTATGGACTGTATGTTTATTTAGTTTATATTTGCTCCTTATTGGTTTGATGACGGCTGTATCCAATGGTGAGGATGCTTTAGTCCAAAAAAGAGAGCAGGCTGCCTTACTGGAAGAGGAGGCAAGAAACGCAATCCATTCATATCAAAACGGAAGTTTTACTGATATTTTCCATCAGCGTATTCATGATCGGCTTTTTTACATGTCTATGTCTGGCATGTGGCCTTTTCAACCGCTTGTCTATATAATAAACATGCTCCCATATATCAGCATGTTTTTAGTTGGCATGATATTTGCGAAACAAAAGCTTTTTCAAGAACCGGAGAAGCATCGAAGGTTATTAACAGCCATCTGGTTTTTCGGGCTTATCATTGGGCTTCCGTTAAATATTTTTGCGGTCACCGCTGAAAATAGTTTTTACATGGTGTTCGGTGCACCATTTCTCATGTTGTTTTATGTGATCTCTCTCATATTTTTATATTTTCACCCAATCTGTCGGCAAATTGTTAAGAAGATTGCGCCTGTTGGACGCATGTCATTGACAAATTACATCATGCAATCTGTTATTTGTACATATCTTTTTTATCATTACGGATTGGGATTGTACGGTAAAGTATACCCCTTCGCCGGTTTTTGGCTTGCACTCGCAATTTTTGCCGTGCAGCTTATCATCAGCCATATTTGGTTTAAATATTTTCAATTAGGGCCGTTGGAGTGGGTATGGAGAACAGCGATGTATTTCAAGCGCCAGCCTATTCGCATGAAAAAGGAAGTTTCGAAGCATAATAACAGATCAAGATGAATTGTAAAAATGTAGTTTCAAATCTCAGATTTTGAGTTTATGATAGCTCTTTCTTTTTGAAAATAATTTATAGTATGATGGAACAAAGGAGTGTCTAGGCAACATGTTTCTACAAGCAATTTTTATTTTTTTGCTGCAATTATTGTATGTACCAGTATTGACGATCCGAACTATTTTGTTAGTGAAAAATCAAACAAAGGCTGCTGCTGGTATAGGTTTGCTAGAAGCAGCGATTTATATTGTCGCTTTAGGAATAGTTTTTCAAGATTTATCTAATATTTACAATATTAGTGCATATATTATCGGTTTTGGTGCAGGGCTGTTGTTGGGCGGTGAACTGGAGAAAAAGCTGGCTTTTGGATATGTAACATACAATGTGAATTTAATGGATAAAAATTCCGGATTAGTAAAAAAATTGAGGGAGGCTGGTTTTGGGGTTACGGTCTTTCAAGGAGAAGGAATGAATTCGATTAGGTATCGTTTGGAAGTTGTTGCCAAACGGTCTCGGGAGGAAGAATTTTTAAAACTTGTCAATGAAATAGAACCAAAAGCGTTTTTAAGCTCATATGAAATTCGTTCTTTTAAAGGCGGATATTTAACAAAAGCGATGAAAAAGCGGGTAAAGCGTTTAGAAAAAGAACGAACATAACGGTCGAAGGGAGGATGAAGCGTGGATATATTTGCACAAATTGCTGAGGATCGGATCAAAAAGGCATATGAAGAGGGAGAGTTTAAAGAACTTCCCGGGATGGGGAAGCCTCTCCCGCATGACGATTTGTCTGATATTCCGGAAGAACTCCGAATGGCTTATCGTCTTTTGAGAAACGCCGGTATGGTCGATCAAGAAAATGACTTGAAAAAGGAACTATTAACTATTCAAGATTTACTAAAATGCTGTGAAGATGAAGCAGAAAGGAAAAAATTACAACAAAAGCTGTCGGAAAAACAATTAGCATTGGAACGAATCGTGAAGAAAAGGAATATATTCAACACATCTGCATCTCAATTTTATAAAGATAAAGTTTATAAAAAGCTTATTTGACGTTTTCGAAAAAGAATGGTGCCTTTATTTTCGCCATTCTTTTAAATTTGCTGTTTTTTCAAGGCTTCTCTATGGAAGACATAATATAAAGCAAGATTGAAAAAGCCTAAGAAAATGACTATCACCGAAAGCGGAAGCTCCTTTGCAAAACCGACCAAAATTCCAGACAATAAACAGAAGAGAGCAACGAATAAATAAAAATATTTCATAAGTGTCACGACCATTTTTTTGACCCCCAAACAAAGAAAACGTTTTCTTTTATTATAAATCATTTGTCACAAAAACGAAACAAAAAATTCACATTTTGTTCAAAAAATAGACACCGTTTTGACAAAAAGTTATTATACAAAAAGCAGCTTATACTGAATTTATAAAGCTGCTTTAAAGTAAAAACGATTTCTTCTGAAATCTGGCATCTAAACAACAAGGAGGTCTATCTTTATTTTTCTCCTGCAAAAGAAAAAAGAGAATGATGAAAATGGAGCGCGTACACGATTCGCCTGCTTTAGAATCCAAGCTAAACCTCTGATGGATGGCAGATTGGGCGGTTCCTAATGTGACTCGAACATCGTTTTGAGAAGCGTATAGAACCACATATAACAAATCAACTGAAGCAAGCTGATGAGGACAGCAGCTGCGAGTTTTCACAACACTTCAACATCGCTAAGTTAAACACTAATTGCCGTCATTTGCACAAGCCCATTCGCAACGAGCAGCAGAAAGCTCAATTCACTTAAAGAGTGCTCTTTCGTAGGTTCCCCAATTCCTCTGCAATTGCTTGCATTTCGCTGGGGCTGAAAGTATTTTTTTTCATTACATGGTCATAAATTTCTTTTAGGTCTTCATACATATTTACATTAAAATGTGTTGGTTGAACTGCACTGATGTTGATCATATTCAATTTTTCTGTAATTTTTTTAATCATGTATTCCATATTTTCTGCTGATTTTTCACATAAATTCAATTGATTTCATCCTCTCGTTTTTTTATTTGTTTCATTGTATCATGTATTATGAAAGATTGAATATTATGAGAAAAAAAATTGATCTTTCCAAACTATTCTTTGCAGCTTATGAAAAAACGATTGAAGCAATGGTTTCAGGAGGTTTCAGCAATGATAAAAGTACTTTTTGTTTGTTTAGGAAATATATGCCGTTCGCCAATGGCTGAGGCGGTTTTTCGTGATTTAGTTAAACGGGAAGGTCTGGAAGATAAAATTTTTGTCGATTCAGCGGGAACGGGAGGCTGGCATGTAGGAAGCCCGCCGCATAGAGGGACTCGAGAAATATTAGACCGTTACCAAATTTCTTATGAAGGTTTAAAAGCACGTCAAATTCATAAGAATGATTTATCAGATTTTGATTATATTATTGCCATGGATGGAGAAAACTTAGGAAATTTGCGCCGGATGGCAGGATATAACAATACGGGTGAAATCAGTCGTTTAATGGATTTCGTACCAGATGCTGATATTTTGGACGTCCCTGATCCGTATTATACTGGGAACTTTGAAGAGGTTTATGACATGGTTGTCAAAGGCTGCAAAGGGCTGCTCCAGAAGATCAAAGAAGAACACCATCTTTCGTAGAAGAGGTGAAAGTCAAATGAAATCGCAAAATAAATTGTTAAAAGGGCTGTTCATCGGAGCGATCGCAGGCGCAGCGCTTTCTTTATTGGATAAAAAAACAAGGGACGATGTAATCAGCAAAAGCAGATCAGCTTTTAGCAAAATCAAGCAGTGCGCAGAAAATCCGATGGAGATTGCTGATAAAACAAAGGAAAAAATGAACTCTGTCAAAAGAACAATCGAGCAAACAATCGAAGATATTGAATTTGTTTCTGAAAAAGTGAAAGAATTAAAAGAAACGACACCGAAAGTAATGGAAATAATGAAAGAAGCAAAAGAGAAATGGAAGGAGCGCCTTTGACAGAAACTAGTTTGAAATGAGGTGCCAAGATGGATGACCACATCAACCTTCTTCAAATCGCTAAAGAGCTTTTTAAACGGTTTAAAGAAGATGAAATATCAAGTTTAGCTGCGGAGTTAGCCTACTTCTTTCTTTTGTCTCTTTTTCCATTCCTTATTTTTTTAATGAATCTCCTTGCATATTTGCCCCTCTCTTCAGATGTTGTTCTTGATTTTGTCGCACAATATGCACCGGGAAATACAATGAAATTGATCGAAAACAATGTGAGGCATATTATTGAAACTCAAAATGTGACCCTTTTGTCGTTCGGAGTCATTGGAACAATTTGGTCTGCCTCAAATGGGATTAATGCGATTGTCAGAGCTTTTAATAAAGCATATCAAGTGGAAGAAAACCGTCATTTCCTTGTAGCTCGCTTGATGTCTATTTTGTTGACTTTTGCCATGATTTTAGTCATTTTAGTTGCACTGCTGCTTCCGGTGTTTGGCAGAGAGATAGGCTTGTTTATATTTCGGGCGTTCGGATTTACAGAAGTGTTTTTAACGATATGGAATACGATAAGATGGTTATTAAGTGCTGTTATTTTGTGCATCGTTTTTACAGGACTGTATTTTATTGCGCCAAATAAACGGATGAAAATTTCTGAAGCATATCCAGGCGCTTTATTTGCTACCGTTGGCTGGATTGTTGTTTCTCTTCTTTTTTCTTACTATGTCGGAAATTTTGGGAATTTCAGCGTGACATATGGAAGCCTCGGCGGGGTGATCATTCTTCTAATTTGGTTTTATCTTTCCGCGGTTATTATTATATTAGGCGGGGAGATCAATGCAATTTTATCAAAAAATTCCAATAATTAATAAAGGCCGCCATTTATTTCGAAGACTTTTTTTCATTTCACATGGTCATATTAAAAATGAGGCTGAAAAAATTGACGTAACAGGAGGACATACGAGTGGCAAAGCAATCAAAAAAAGGCGGTCAACACAACAAGCAAAACTCAAAATCCAAGCCGAAGCATAAAACAAGCGGAAGTGCGAACGGCCAAAACGGCTACCATTAAAAGAGATATTATCAAGCGCATTCCTCGGGCTGTCGACTTTTTCGACAGCCCGGGTTTTTGTATTCAGCAAGAATTTAGCTATGTTTGCCATGAGTTCAGAGCTTTAATTTTATATTAAATAAAGTTCGGCAATAGGTGAGTGTCTGCGTGTTGAAGCTTCTTTTTTTTGCGGGAATGTTCGCATCGGACCTCCGGCGGCGGAAGGCTTCTTTTGCGTTTTCTACTCAGCCATTTCTAAATATCGATCATAAATAGAAGCATAAATGTGTTCAATGTCCGCATCCGTCATGTACATAAGCGTTTCCCGATCAATATTTCCTATTTTTTCAATAAAATCAATCATATTTTTTCTTTCCTGCCGTTTCATCATTTTTCCCCTCTCCTCTATAATGTTATGATACAGTTTTTTTATTTTGAAACTATTATATAACAGATGGAGTAGATGTTCAACTTATTTTTTAATTTTTTTCCCGCAATTTGTATTAATTGCAATTAAAAAAATTAATCAATTACAATAAAATTGTAGATATTAATGGAGGAGATGATACAGCATGGAATTTCAAATGAAGGAAATTGGATATAAAACAACTTTTGAATACGGAGAACTGCATGTGGCAGGTGATGTTACATACGGATTCCGTCCATTTCAATTGATGGTTTCCGCCATTGCTGGCTGCAGCGGAAGTGTTTTCAGAAAAATTTTAGATAAAAAAAGAATCGTTTATGACGATATTACGATTCAAGCTGAAGTTGAACGGAACGAAGAAAAAGCGAACAGAATTGAAAAAATTCATCTTCATTTCATCATTTCAAGTTCCAGCGAGGATTTGGACCGTGAGCAAATTCAAAAATGCTTGGAGCTGGCGCACAAAAATTGTCCAATGGTTCAATCAGTAGAAGGCAGCATCAACATTACGGAAACATTTGAACTAAAATAAAAGCTTTTCTGAGCAAAAAAATTGTTTTTAGAAAAAAATGTAATACAATAAATGTGTATAATTCCGATCTGATTTCTAGGAGGTAATGTGATGACACAAACGAAGCTTGCCCGCCAGGCCGAATATGAAATTGATTCTATTTATTTAAAACGCTGGTCTCCGCGTTCGTTTTTAACTAAAGAGGTCCCGGAGGATGTGTTACTAAGCCTTTTTGAAGCAGCACGCTGGGCGCCTTCTGCTTTCAATTTCCAGCCATGGCGTTTTATTATCGCTCGCACAGAGGAAGACCGCAAAAGATTTATGTCATTCATTGGCGAGTTTAATCAAATTTGGTGCAAAAACGTCCCGGTTTTTGCCTTGATTATTTCTAAAAAGACTAGCGAGCGGGGGGAAATCGGCTCCCACGCCTTTGATGCAGGTGCAGCTTGGGGCTATTTATCATTAGAAGCAACAAGAAAAGGCTTGATTACGCATCCGATGACAGGCATAGACTTTGAAAAAGCACGTCAAGTTTTAAACATCCCTGAAGAGTATGCAATCAATGCGCTCATTGCAATTGGCTATCAAGGGGAAAAAGAAGCTCTGCCGGAAAGCCTGCAGGAAAGAGAGGCACCAACCCCTCGTCGTCCTATAAAAGAATCCATTTTTGAAGGCCTTTTTGGCGAATCGCTGAATGAATAAAAGTTTCAACAAAAAAATAGAAGCAGATGATAGAGATCTGCTTCTATTTCATTTTTATGAAGAGGAATTGTGGCATTGCCGATTTACCACATTTAGTTCTGAAAAATTTCCTTTCAGTTATTACGCTAGAGTCGAAGGTGTAAAAGTTCGTCCGGCAAATTCAAAAACAAATAGTTATACGGCCTCGCTAAAACGGCGTTTATGTTGGATTGTAAAGTAGGTGATCGTTGCGAGAACAAACACGATCATAAAAGTGAGCAAAATAAATGCATTTTGCCACATAAACGCATAATCGCCGCTCGAAATGACTGAACGGAAGCCGGCTACGGAATATGTCATTGGCAGCCAGTTGTGGAGCGGCTGCAACGCTGTTGGGATTAACTCTAACGGGAAGGTACCGGCGCTTGTAGTTAATTGTAAGATTAAGATAATGATTGCTAAAAATCTTCCCGGATCACTTAACGTTGTGACAAGCAGCTGAATTAACGTCATGAACGTTAAGCTTGTGATGATCGTAAATACGATAAATCTCGCAATACTTTGCACTTCAATGCCTACTCCTGCTAGTAAAATTGTATCGGCTATCAACGATTGCATGACGCTGATCATAACGAGAACACCAAACTTGCCAAAAAACCAACTCATTCCCGTTTTAGGTGTAGTTGCTGGTTCACGAAGAGGGTACACAATTGTTACGAGCAAGGCGCCGACAAACAATCCCAGCGATAAGAAGTACGGAGCAATCCCCGTTCCATAGTTAGGAACTTCGTTTAATTTTTCGTTTTTAATTTTAATAGGTTTTGCAAACATATCGTATATTTCTTTGTCCGCTTTGACGTTGCTGGCATCTTTGGCTCCATCGTGCAATTTTTCTGCCAATTCATTAGAACCTTTATCCAGCGTCGTCATTCCTTCCGTCAATTGACCAGACCCGTTAGAGAGCTGCTCGATTCCGTGTGAAAAGTTCCCTAACCCATTTGTGAGTTTTTCCATTCCGTTTGCTAATTCGCCGGAACCAGCAGCAAGCTGATTAGTGCCATCTTGCAGTTGATCAGAACCGGAAGCGAGATCATGCAAGCCGGCTGATAATTGTCCGCTTCCTTCCATCAGCTGGGTTATTCCGCTTTTCGCTTCATTCATTTTTTCACCGAATGTCGATAATCCTTGGGAGAGCTCCTTCTGTCCGCCAGCTAATGATTCGGCACCTGCGGTGAGCTGCTCCTGCCCTGCTACTAGTCGTTTGAGACCGTCGCTTAAAGCGACTGTTCCGCTATGCAATTGCGCTGATCCAGAAGAAAGCTGATCAGCTCCATCTTTCAATGCTGCAGCATTTTCGGAAAGCTGGCTTATACCGCTTGTTACTTGTTTGCTTCCATCCGCCAGCTGCCCTACACTTGCACGCAGTTCTTTGAGTGCCGTTTTTTGCTGCGGATCAGACGTTTGAGCGATCATAGCATCAAGCCGGGCTGTCAGCTGTTCCAGTCCGGCACTCACCTGTGCCGCTCCCGTTTTCGTTTGTTCTGCTCCCTTAGCCCATTGTCCGAGTGATGACGACAGATTGCTGGCTCCGCTTCGTACTTTCTCGGCTCCGTTTGCGAGCTGAGGAGCTTTTTCATTTATTTGTTTCATTCCATGAAGTGATTGCTTTAATCCATCCGCCAGCTGCTGAGAACCATTTCTTGCCTTTTCTGCACCATCGAGCAATTTCTCTTGGCCTGCAATCAATTGTTCAAGACCAGAATTAAAACGGTTCATTCCGCTGTTCAGACGCTCGGCTCCGGAACTAGCGGATTGCAGCCCATTTTTAAATATCAATGATTTTTCAGCCATCGTTTTTAAATGTCCATATATTTCTTGAACTCCTTGTTCCGCAGAGAGCGCGCCGTTGTACAGCTCTTGTGAACCATCTTTGGCCGAATCAACCCCGTCCTTCAGCTTTATTGCTCCTTGTTTTGCTGAATCAATGCCGTCATGCAGTTTCTTTGCTCCTTCGCTTGCCGATTCGAGCCCTTCTGCCAGCTTCTTAATATTTTGGAACATTGTTTCGGCATATGTTTCCGTTAATGTATCACCAACTTCTTCTTTCAGTTTTTCAATGGTTTTATCCCCGATTTGTGCTGCGAAAAAGTTCATGCTCTCATTCGGCATATAAATGAGCTCCATTTTTTGAGGGTGTTCGTCCTTTATCGTAGTTGCATGCTTTGAAAAGTTTTCTGGAATTTTGATAACTAGATAATATTTCCGGTTTTTTAATCCGTTTTCCGCTTCTTTCTCGTCAACAAATTCCCAAGAAAGCTGCTTTTTCTTTTTTAGATTTTCCACTAGATCGTCGCCGATCTTTAACTTTTCCCCATTCAATGTTGCCCCTTTGTCTTGATTGACTACAGCGACCGGCAATCTCTCTAAGTGGCCATACGGATCTCCAAATCCCCATATAAACATTCCGCTATACATAATGGGGATAAATAAAATAGCGATAACAGGAATCAAAATTTTCCGATTCGCTACAATCATTTTTAGCTCATGTAAAAATAATGAGATTCCACGCAACGGTTATCTCCTTCCTTTTTCGTACTTTTGACCATTTTGCTCATTTAGTCATTTTATGATAAAAGAAGAAGGACTATCTATTTCGACAATCCTTTTAAAAAATACAGCTCAAATAATTCTGCGATTTTCTCCTTTGGCAGCGGCTCATGTTCCTTTTCCCAATCAAAGTTTAGGGCGATATACATTTTTAACATTAAAAAGGCGGTGATTTCGGAATCACAGTTGCGAATTTCTCCTTTTTTTATGGCGTTGTCAATTTTTTCGCGGATAAAGGCGATAATCGCCCGATCCAATCTTTTCATCACTTCTTGAACGGCCGGAGTCCCGATATCCCGAATTTCTTGGAGAAGCTTAATTGTTAGTGGATGTTGCTTTCGAAACTCTGCAATGCGATATAAAGCGCGATGGGCGTTTTCAAGAAATGGACGATCGGGGTCCATTGCATGCTCTGCCGTTTCTTTTATTTCTACAATAACTGAGGAAATAATTTCGTCTAACAAATCCTCTTTGCTTTTAAAAAACGTATAAATTGTTCCTTTGCCTACATTCGCGAGTTTCGCCACTTGTTCTATCGTCGTTGCCTTATACCCGAATAAGGAAAAAGATTTTGTCGCCGCATCAATAATATTTTGTTTTCGATCGATAGCCATGCTCCTCATCCTCTTGATTGACTAAATGGACATTTTGGTCATTTCGTTAAAATTATCATACTATATTGCCTGATTAAAATAAAGGGGTTTTTTTACAAAATGATCGACAGGCTTTACACATGCGGCTGTCCTCATTTTTAAAAAGGGAAGAAGGTCCAAGCACGGTAACGTTGTGAAATGTTTGCAAAAACCACCACGTTATAGTATACCGTCAATCATCCGAAGCTGTACTTGATGAAAGGTTTCTACTTCATACATAAGATTGGGGAACGAGAATTTTTTTCTTGCTGTTGTATTTTTTAGATTTGAGTATTTTGCACATTGTGTCCTCTATATGATAGAGCAGAAGGAACAAAATAATCAATTACCAAATAAACTAAAATCCGTTTTCAACGAATTGGAAATCTTGAAACATCTTCGAAAGGCAAACATCCAAAAAAATCTCTGATTCACCTGTTCTTATTTGTTTCAACTGGTGTTTTGCCTCATTTTCCAACAGAAGAACTGGTTCCGGCTTTTGGACTCTAAAAAAGCGGATCAGCTGCCAGTCAAGGATGCGGTCTACCGTTTCCTCAACCATGGCGCCGTTCTACTTTCCTTTAGTTCCTCGGTCATTGCCATGGTTAGTAGCCTAACAGATAAATACCGGGTAAAAGTATTCATTATTGATGATTCGATGTTTGAACGGAATCGCAGTAAGAAAGTGGAACTGCTTGCACGTTGTATGGATCACTCGTCGCTCCGGAAGCGATTCTATAAAGGCTTTCGTATGCTTACTTTAGGCTGGTCTGACGGCTACTTCTTTATGCCGATTGACTTTTCTTTATTGAGCTCCAAAAAGGCTCAAATCAATGGGATTTCAGAAAAAATAGATAAGCGTACATCAGGGGATAAACGCCGTGTTGAGGCATTACAGACAGCACCAGAACAAATCCCTGCTATACTTGAGCGTGCCTTGACCGCAGGGTTGGAGCCCGTTACGTCTTGATGGATACATGGTTTACTCAACAACCTCTCATTCAAGCAATCGTGGAACAGGGACTTGATGTGATCGGCATGGTGAAAGCGACCAATCAACACTATCTCGTAGGGGGCAGAGCCGTCTCTTTAAAAGAACTCTATCGATTGTCTAATCCGGTTCAAGGAAAGAAAGGAATCCTTCGTTCCATTCACACGGTGATGGCAAATGGAATACCAGTTAAAGTGGTCTTCATTCAAAACCGAAACAAGAAAAACGAATGGGTGGCCATTCTTAGCACCGATTGTACCCTGACAGAACAAGAAATCGTGCGCATCTATGGAATACGCTGGGACATCGAAGTATTTTTCAAGACGACTAAGTCACTGTTGCGCCTTCAGGAAGAATTCCAAGGCCGTTCTTTCGACTTGCTTATCAGCCATACCAACATTGTGTTTACTCGTTACATCGTTCTCTCGTGGCAAAATCAATGTAACACGGATGATCGGACCATTGGCGGTCTCTTTTATGAACTATGCGATGAAATCAATGAACTGGATTGGGCTGTAGCTTTACAGCAGTTGATCGAGCTTCTTCAAGATACCCTGAAAAAGATAAATAAAATGACAAAAAAATCATTGAAAGTCAACTACAGCAATGGATTGCAGGCCTTCCTAGTTATATCAAGGCTTATTTGCCAATTTCTATCTGCGAAAGTTGAGTTAGTAATTAAAATAAAATCAAAAATAAAGGAGAAAATGGATATGACTATTACTAGCAATTATCTTCATTCCCCTGCACTTAAAACAGTACAGGGGAATGTTGTAAAGATTTTATACAGCGAAAATGTGTATCAATCTATTTTCCCAGTAGCCTATATATCAGCACAATACCAATTAATAACACGGGTATTTGAACCGATAACTTAATTAAGCTATTTGTGAATATATACTCACCTATTAAAACGACTAATCCTGCAAAAATTGCAGATATAATAGCTTTTTTCATAATTTTCAACCCTTTTTATTGAAGTAAGACAATAGGAGGATATTTATTACCATAAGTATATTTAACATAAATCGGGACACCTGTTATATACTCAGATATTATGGCTCCTACAACAGCTCCTCCAACTGCGCCAGCTATTCCAAATATACTACCTAGATATGCTGCACCACCAGAAATTCCACCTTTTACTATGGCTCGAACATCAGTCTTAGTCAACCACAGTTCGATTCCCCACCAATGAAATTTAATTGCTCTTTTTCCTTCAGAAGCTTTAGCGTAACTAATAGTTTTAGCTGAAACGTCTTTAGGCATTACAACAACAATATTTCTTACTACCGCTGTATTAGCTCCACTGATGGTCTCTAAATTATTATTAGCTTGAGATACTAAATTGTTAACAATCTCAAAATCTCTTTCAGAAAGAATCTCCTTTAACTTTTTCTCATCTTTCAATACAAATTTATTTTCTTCGACAACAACATATTGATCAGCTGTTTGAATTAGATTTTCTGATAACGATACATTATATCCTTGAGAATAGACGTTTAATGTTCTTGTTTTTCTGCCGCAAACGCTGAGTATGATGGTAATGTACTTCCTAACAAAGATAAACTTAAAGCCCCTAGTAAAATTTTTTTACGCATATTAAATTACCTCCTTAGTATATTAATTTCTATCACACCTTATAGACGTTAATTTTATCAATATAGTTCCATATATTTCATTTTTTTACATAAAAATACCATTAAATAAAGTATTCTAGAACTTTATTACTGGTAGACTAAATACCAACAAACTCGAAAATCCTTAAAAGAATGAAACTAATTACAATGCCTTAATGGATAAGTGACCTTTATTTTTTCTCTTTCAGTAGCTTACTTAACGCTTGTTCCCAAAATGGAATACCGTCTACAAAACCCGCTTCTTTGCAACGTCTCATCTCATTTGTAATCTTTTGAATGGCCTTCTCTAATTTTTCCATATTTACAGCAATCGTCCGGGACGCCGATCTATCATGCCCTGTCTGAATTCAAGGGATGGTAAAAAAAGGTATACATATCGGTCTGTCATGGCAAGGGATGATAGTCCAAAAGCGCTTACAGATGAAATTCAAAAAAATGGTTCGCTAACCTATGACTTACATCTGTTTTCAGCGAATCAAAAAAGTTCCCACAAAGTCTTGACTGACTCTTTGCAAAATGCTCGATTTATCAAAATATAGTGCTTATGTCAGAATAAAAATAATTTTTACGGACAAATTTTTTCCATAATTGTAAACGGCCTTTTTTAGAAGGAAGTGTTTATTTTAAACAACTTTTGTTAAAATAAGTAAGCAAAGTTTTCGGGAAAATTATTGCTAAATATGGGTGGTGAGCTTTATGTTCAATCGTATATTATCGACCTTGGTTGTTGTTGGATTGCCGTTGTCCGTTATTGGCAGTTTGATGCATTGGAATGCACTGCTTCTATTTGCAATTTATTGTTTAACGATTATCGGACTTGCCAGTTTTATGGGAAGAGCGACAGAAAGCTTGGCGATTGTGGCAGGTCCACGAATTGGCGGACTGTTGAATGCGACTTTTGGGAACGCTGTTGAGCTCATTATTTCAATCTTTGCGTTAAAAGCAGGTTTAATTTCAGTTGTTTTAGCATCTCTCACAGGTTCTGTAATCGGCAACTTGCTGCTTGTTGCAGGTTTATCGTTTTTTGTCGGTGGATTAAAGTACAAGCGGCAGAAGTTTAATGAATACGACGCAAGACATAATTCTGGATTGTTAATGTTTGCGGTCATTGTTGCCTTTGTCATTCCAGAAGTGTTTGCACAAACAATGAATGATACGGACACATTGACGTTAAGCATTGGCATTTCCATCATTATGATCGGGCTCTATTTAGCCGCGTTGTTTTTTAAATTGGTAACCCATCGGGGAGTTTATCAGAAAAAAGAGGAGCAGATCGAAGAACACGAAAGCCCGGAATGGTCTGGCAAGATCGCAACCATCATTTTGTTTTTGGCAACAATTGCGGTTGCATATGTTTCGGAAAATCTTGTACATACGTTTGAAACGGTCGCACATGAACTTGGCTGGAGTGAATTATTTATTGGGGTAATTGTCGTTGCCATTGTTGGAAATGCAGCGGAGCATGCGTCTGCGATTATTATGGCTTACAAAAATAAAATGGATGTAGCGGTTGAAATCGCCATCGGATCAACCTTGCAGATCGCCATGTTTGTTGCGCCTTTGCTTGTATTAATTTCGCTTCTGTTTTCAGAAAAAATGCCGCTCGTCTTTACACTTCCTGAGTTGATTGCCATGGCGACAGGAGTACTGCTCATGATTGTAATTTCCAATGACGGCGATACGAACTGGTTTGAAGGGGCTACTTTGCTTGCTGCTTATGTCATCATGGGGATAGGCTTCTATCTATTATAGAAAGATATTTTGCGGATAAAATACAAATAGCTTGAAAAAACTACAAGCAAAGGCTACTTGAAAGGAGATAACCACATGAAACAGCTAATGACGTTATTTATTTCAGTCATGCTTGCATCGGTTTTTTCAAGCTTAAGCTTCGCTGAAGCACCAACTATCCCCAAATCGGTGATGGATATTTCAAAAGAAAATACGTATCCAAATCCGAGTCAAAATCTTCCTTATTTACAGCCAAGTGAATTAACAAAAGAGTTAATCAAAACATCCAACGTCCCGATTGAAAATCCTGTTTTAATTAAAATGTTAAATGAGTCTTCCATTACACCTTCTCCAACCGCCATAGGATATAGAGCCGCCATTTACTTGGGACGGTGGGCATTGAATTATGAATCTGAGGAAACAACAGTCAATTGGGAGTATCAAAAAATCAATACAAACTTTTTTGACAATCGAGGCGGTAAGTCGCCCGTTCAAATTAGCTATAAACAGGAGGCACAAAAACGGGTAAAAGGAGGATTAACCGCTAGAATTTCTGATCATAAAGATGTCAAAAAATTGATGCTGATGAAGGCGGCAAAGAAATCGAAAATGCCGCTAGCATTTGAAACAATTGTCGGCTTCGGGACGAAAAAAAATCAAGTATATAATATCCCGCCGAAAAAAATGGGGTATTTATACGCATACGTTCCCGCTGTCAACGAAAAAGGAAAAGTCACTTACGGAGAAGTGTATTTAATGTTAAAGGGAAGCAAGAAGCAAATTGTTGTCAAAAATGTTACGCAACAAGGCATTGGAGCATGGATTCCTGTGCAGGATCGGGCATCCTTCCACTTTCTTATTACCAATCAGCCTAGATAATAGAAAAGGGCGGGCGAAAGGCAAATATATTGCCGAAAGAAGCCCAAGCCCTTTTATTATATGCGCGCTTTTCTTTTTGTAAAATCTAAGTCTCGGTAATAACTATTTTTCACTAAAAGATTCGGTCCAAGACACGCTACGTTTGGACAATGGCAATTCAGCTGTTGGGCAATCGGGGATTGCATCCATTTTTCATAGGCTGATAAAAGAGTATCTTTTTTGATGTTTCCAAGCGGCGGTACATCGCCGAAATCTGTCACAATAATGTCCCCTGTAAAAATATTGACATTGAGACGGGATCTGCCGTCAGGGTCATTTCGAACAGTCACGTTTTTGCTTTCTCTCAATCGCTTCAGCAATGCTAAATCTTCCTCATTGTCGCTGCAAGCGTAAAACGGGAGTGTTCCAAACAGCATCCACACTGATTCGTCGCGGATATCCAAGAGCTTATGAATTGCTTCGCGTATCTCATCCAAGCTGAGCGTTTCAAGATTGCTAGCGAAATCACTTGGATACATTGGATGCACCTCATGGCGTTGACATTTCATTTCGTCTACAATTTGTCTATGGATTTTTTCAAGATGAGGAACCGTCCGTTTATTCAGCATCGTCTCCGCTGAAACAATTACTCCCGCTTCAGCCAGAGCTCTAGAGTTTTCAATGATTCGTTCAAAATATTTTGCGCGTTCTTTATATGGAGGCTTCTTTTTCATCATTGCAAATCCGGCTTCAACAAAATCATCGACTGTTCCCCAGTTATGGGAAATATGCAAAACATCTAAATACGGGATAATTTTTTCATAGCGTTTCAAGTCCAATGTTAAATTGGAATTGATTTGGGTTCGTATCCCGCGTTCATGTGCGTATTTTAAAATGGGAACGACATAATTTTCCACAGATTTTATCGAAAGCATCGGCTCCCCGCCGGTAATCGAAAGGGATCGCAATGTCGGCACTTCGTCTAGCCTTTTTAAAAGTAAATCGAGCGGCAGCCCTTCCGGATCTTTCGGAGATAAAGTGTATCCTACAGCGCAATGCTCACATCGCATATTACAGATTGTGGTGGTGGTAAATTCTATATTTGATAATGTTAATTCACCGTATTCCTTCATATCTAAATAAGCTTCCCAAGGGTCATAGGAAGGAGTAATCTTTTTGAGGGTTGTATAAGTTTCCATAAAAATCATTTCTCCTTTAATTAACGTTCTCAAGACATAACGTTCCTTATGACGATATTGCCCTGTTACCTCTACACCGTTTTTTGAATTAATGCTTCCAGCAATGCGGAATACCCTTGAAGCATCAACCGCCCTAGAGTCGCCCCCTAGCTCTTTTAATTGTTCTAAGAAGTGATTTTGTACCGCTTGCCATAACGGTGAAGCTTTGTAAGGAACAGGCTCTTTAAGCCAAATTAAAACCATTTCTTGACCGCTAAAAATGATTATATTCGGCTCTGGAATCGATTGGCCAAAATAATCGTATTCTAATTTGCCGATGATCCAGTTCGAATTATAATTAAACAAATAAAAATCTAAATCAACATATAACGACTTTAATTGCCTTATATTCGTAATTTGTAGGCTAGGCTTATAAAATTGTATTCTAGCTAAAATAAACATCCTCTTCGAGCCATTCTGTTAGTTTTTCAGCCAATTCCTGTGGTTTGTAATGATATTGGATGAATTTACCTTCTTTTTTCTTTGCAACAGTAATCCATCAATCAGAGTTATGATGATGAAACCATGCATGGTATCTAGCGTTATCTAGCCTTTTTGCATTTTCCATAAATATTTTCTGGTGTGCGTAAAATGTTTGTGGGAGAAATTCTTAGAATTCCCGATGAGGGGGGGAACGTAGGTTCGTAATCCCCTCATCGGGGTCACCAAGCGAAAGCGCGGTAGGATCCCAAGCAGGAACATGAAAAAAGGACTCTCTCCCTGATAAGATGATTATTGACCACACTATCAAACAGGAGGAGAGAGTCCCATGAATATTCAACAACATCTTACCACAAATTCGTTGACATGGAAAGAGATCGAACTTGATTTGTTTCGAGCCCTGCAAAACGCCTTCGCCGAGCTGTTTACGGCTTTGTTGGAGGACATCGACCGACAATTGGCGGAAACCCGGGACAAGCGCCGGTACCACTTGAAAGACAAACGACGCACCACGATTCAAACCCTGTTTGGCGAAGTCACCTTTGAGCGAAACTACTATTTAGACCGAGAACAAAACCGTTACACGTTTTTGCTTGACTCCCTTCTAGCGTTTGATGGATCGCAGTCAATCAGTCCTTGTCTAGAAGAAACGGCGGTGGGATTGGTTGTGGAGTGCTCTTCTTATCGCAAAGCGGCTTGTACGCTTGCCCAGATGGTCGGGTATCCGGTGATAAGCCATGAGGCGATCCGCCAGTTGGTGCTCGAAGCCGAAGCTCCGCTGCACTGCCCGGTTGACCAGCAATATGGACGGATGCTGTTTGTGGGAGGCCGATGGACTGTTTGTCTCTCGCCAAGGGAAGAGAAAACGGGCTAAGGAAGACAAATCCTGATCGTTCACGAAGGGTGGAAGCGCAACGGCTCACGGATCGAATTCGTGAATCAGCGCCATTACGTCCATGAGGGCAAGAGGGAGGTGTGGGAAGGCTTCGAGGAATTTTTGATGAACGAATATGCCTATGATCCGTATCGGGATTAATAATGCAGAAAAAATTAAACCTACTATTCAAAACCTAGACAGCAATGGAATCAAACTTCAATTAGATATTGATACAGATGAATATGCTACGGATTTAATTATAGATTCAAATCTAAAAGGTAATGATATAACAGTTAGTTCCGTATTAGATGTTGGGGATAAGATTGAAAAAACAGTATATGATGTAAAAATAATTGAGAATACTGAAGAACAATTTAAAGCTATTTTAATAGAAAAAAATACTGGTGAACAAATAACCATCTCTGAAAATGAAGCTAAAGCATCTGTAATAAGTGTTGTTGTACGTATAATTGGCGGAGCAATTAAGTATGTTTCCAAACAATCAGGTAAACAAGTTACAAAATCAGCTGCAAAAAAAGCTAAATTATCTTTTAGTAGTGGAAGAGCTGGAGAGAAGTATTTAGAAACATTAGTAAAAGTAAGAAGTAAACAAGAATATTTTAGAACTCCTTTAGGTGGTAGATATATAGACGTGCTCGATACTTCTGGAATTGGACATGAATCTAAAGTTGGTTATGTTTCGTTAAATTCAACTATAAGAAAACAGATTGATAAAGACGCCTTATTAATCAAAAAGAAGGAACTAAAAGGTGCTAAATGGCATTTCTTTAGAAGTGATACTACAGGAAAAGTAGGGGCAAGTAAACCTGTACTAAACTATTTGAAATCTAAAGGAATACCTTATAAAATTTATAAATAATATTTAGACTAGAGGTCACTAAAATTAGAATTGTGAATTTTAAGTGTACTAGTTCGTTTTGAATCACATGGGAACCCCTTTCTTTTAATAATAATATATAATTAAGATATAAAAGACAAAATGAATTTTTGGAGGAATACTAAATATGGCTTCCAATGACCGTCTAAATATGACTAATGCATTAAAAAAGATTGTTGTTCCTTATTTAAGAGAACATGGTTTTAAAGGTTCATTTCCACATTTTAGAAGGAAAAATGAAGATAATATTGACTTAATAACTTTTCAGTTTAATCGTTATGGTGGATCTTTTGTTGTAGTTTTAGCTATTTGCCCAATTGAAGGAGTAACAACGAGTTGGGGAGAAGAAATTCCGCCAAGTAAAGTGACTGCACACGATGTAGGTATAGATTACCGATATAGACTCACAGAAAATGTAAAAGAATCCAATGAAACTTGGTTTAACTATGAGGATGCAAAGAATGAAGAAGATTTTGACTTAGTCGCATCAAGAGTGTTGAGTTTATTACATGTGTCAGACAGAAATTGGATTAAGAATCTTTTTAAATAATATAACTACTGATGCTAGTATAGTTTCATGGACACCCTTTAGTGAAATATAATATTAACGAAGGGATGTGTCCTGATATAGGTAACACAAGCGAAAAACGTAAACGTTATCATGCTGAATTTAAGGAAATGGTGGTTGAGCTTTATCAAACAGGAACACTAGTAAAACAGATCTTGATCGAATATAGCCTGTCTGAAACGACATTCTACAAATGGATCAGAAAACAAAAACCGGTTAAGGTGGATGACGGGGGCTCTTTTACCCCGGAAGAATTTCTGAACCTGCAAAAAGAATTGCATCGGCTGAAAGAGGAAAACGAAATCTTTAAAAAAGCTATGGTCATATTCGCAAAGAAGTAGATTCAAACCACTGTTATATCCATGATTGACGAGATAAGAGCCAGACACCATTATGACCTTAAAACCATGTGTACGGTCCTTGGCGTGCCGAGAAGTACCTACTATCAATCCAAACAAAAAACAGAATCAAAAACAAAACGGAAAACCGGGAGCTGACAGACAGAATACGAAAAATCCATACGGAAAGCAAGCAGAGATACGGAGAACCGAAGATCCACCATATGCTTGAAAAAGAATGGCTCAAAGTCAGCCTGAAACGGGTTCAGCATTTGATGAAGGCTGCAGGCATTTATTCCATTATCAGAAAAAAGTATCGCCCCCATTCCAATAAGGGCAAGATGGAAGAACACGATAACCTGCTGAACCAGGACTTCTCAACGACAACCATCAACGAGAAATGGGTTACGGATATTACGTACATTCATACTTTGAGAGACGGTTGGTGCTACCTGGCTTCCGTAATGGATTTACATTCCAGAAAGATTGTCGGTTACGCTTTTGACCGCCACATGACGACTGAACTGGCTTTAAAGGCAGTAGAAAACGCTTATCAGGCACAACGTCCAGGTCCGGGATTGATCTTGCATTCTGATTTGGGATCCCAGTATACAAGCGAGAAATTTGTAGAATACATAGAAAAGAAGCAGTTCAAACACTCCTTCAGTAAAAAAAGGTTGCCCATACGATAACGCCTGCATTGAGTCTTTCCATGCAATTCTGAAAAAGGAAGAGATCTATAGAATCAACTATTTGAACTTTCAAGCTGCCAGAAGAGCCTTATTCGAATTTTTAGAAGGCTGGTACAATCGGAAACGGATTCATAGCTGCCTGGGCTATATGACGCCACAAGAAACAGTAGACAGTATCAAAGGGGCAGCGTAGTGCTCTTCACAATTTTACAAGCATCCGCTTTACATGGAGTGGCGGGTGTGGTAGGCTTATTTGCCATGCGAAAGAATTCATTGCCCCTTTCACCCTTCGCATAACACCACGCCCGCAGAGGCTCCATGTCAAGCGACAAGCGATGTCAATGAGATCAAAATTAAATTTCACTTATTGGTGTCCAAAATACTGACTTAAATCCAGTTTAATTCTTTCTACAGTACTAGGACTAATAATTTAAAAGAGAATGGACATCGTTCCCCTCTTTTGCAGCGTCTAATACGAATATAAATTCACGTAAAAATGTCCTTGGAAGTACAGTGATTTCCTGTTCAAAGGCAACAGTAAATGATTCAACATATTGCTTAATAAATGTATCATCAATAACTGTCTCTGGTATCCATTTGTGTACCATACCGTGGATTTCCCTAACTTTATATGAAACTTCTATTAATTGTTCAGTTGAGAAACGGTTTAATTTCATCAATGGGGTTGAAAGTACACCACTAACCCTTCCATTTTTTGTGAAGATAAAGGTTTAATTCTAGAATATAAAGCATCATGTTCTTTAATTGATCGATCCTCATTTTTAATTAAATCATCCGTTCCTGTAAATAACATATAACATCCTTTCCTTACATACGATTCACTTATTCCTAGCAATTTAGCTAATTTGTAATTCGAGAAATCATTCAACTCAATTGCTTGTCTAAGTTTTTCTAAGTTCTTATCCGTTTTATTGCGCTGTTCTTTTAAATACTCCTCACGGCTTTTTACGCCCATTTCCCGGCGTTTTTGTTTCCTTCTCCGCTTTTCATTCGCACTATAATCGTGCTTAAATGGCGTTGTTCGTCCTCTGTTATATCTAACCATTCAATTAATTTTTTATTGCTGATATTATATCCAGCGCCAGGATACCCTTTTTCTCTAGCTATTCGGTTTGCTTCTTCGTTATTCCGTGCATAATAGGCCTTTTCAGCGCTTCTGGTGGATCTTCTTAAAGGCTCATTAAACTGTAAATTAAACGTTAGCGTTTGTTTTAAGGCTTCTTCTGGATCATTCAAAAAGCAACATAACCAATAACGGTACAAGAAACAAATTGTCTCACGATAACCAGTAACGTTATAATTGCGTAATTCAACCAGTTTTTCTAAGTCTAGTAATCTAGCATGATGCGATCGGAAGACGTTAAAAAGATGTTGTACCTTCTTTTTTCGTCCTCTTTTTTTAGGCTTTCCTGTTTTGGCTCAACCTCGAGTTCCGGTAAATACCTCAAATTGTAAACTGCACCATTAAATAATTGTAGCA
Source organism: Aeribacillus sp. FSL K6-2833 (assembly GCF_037965815.1). Taxonomy (GTDB): domain Bacteria; phylum Bacillota; class Bacilli; order Bacillales; family Aeribacillaceae; genus Aeribacillus; species Aeribacillus composti. The sequence goes on from NZ_CP150189.1 coordinate 612,283, forward strand.
TGCCATCAGAAAAATGTAAGCGAATTTGAATCGAATATGATGTAAAAAAATGTTGACAGAGGGGAAGGATAGTGGCATAATCCAAGTAAACGAATAAGAATTATAAAGTTAATAATAAAACTCTTATCAAGAGCAGGTGGAGGGATGAGCCCAATGAAGCCCGGCAACCGACTCATATGATGAGCACGGTGCTAATTCTCCCAACAGAGATGTTGAAAGATAAGAAGTTGTTTTGACAAAAAACCTCTTCTTATTGAAGAGGTTTTATTTATATAAAAAAATCTGAATGAAGAGGATTGAAAAAATGGGTCACGTAACAGCAGTATACCAAATCATTGCGAAACGAGAAGATTTAGAAAAAAAAGCAGAAGACATTGCTCTTGGATTAACGGTAGGTTCGTGGACTGACCTTCCTCTTTTAGTGCAAGAGCAGTTAAAAAAGCATAAAGGACAAGTGGTTGAGATAAAAGAAACAGGCGAGGATCCATCCTCCGGCAAAACGATTGCACAGCTTCACATTCGCTTTCCGGGAGAAAACTTTTCTAAAGACATTCCTGCCATCTTAACGACAACTTTTGGAAAATTATCACTAGATGGAGAAATAAAATTACTAGATTTGCAGTTTGACGATGAGATCTTTCGGTATTTTCCAGGTCCTCGATTTGGAATTCAGGGGTTACGAGAAAAACTTGGCGTTTACGACAGACCGTTAGTGATGAGCATCTTTAAAGGTGTAATTGGACGTGATATGGATTACCTTCTTGCCCAATTGCGGGAACAGGCTCTCGGGGGCGTCGACTTAGTAAAGGATGACGAAATACTTTTTGAAAATTCGCTCACATCATTTGAAACAAGAATAAAGGAAGGCAAAAAAGTTCTTGATAACGTGTATCAAGAAAAAGGGCACCGAACTTTGTATGCGGTCAATTTGACGGGAAAAACATTTGAATTGAAAGATAAGGCAAGAAAAGCAAAAGAATTAGGTGCCGATATTTTGCTATTTAATGTTTTTACATATGGCCTCGATGTGCTGCAAGCATTAAGGGAAGATGATGAAATCGCCCTCCCAATTATGGCTCATCCGGCGTTTAGCGGATCGTTTACTTCATCCGAAAAATATGGGCTCTCTCATTCCTTATTGCTTGGAAAATTGATAAGAATTGCTGGAGCAGATTTTTCGTTGTTCCCTTCACCATATGGCAGCGTTGCATTGGAGCGTGACAAAGTTTTAAAAGTGAAAGAAGAATTGGTGAAGGAATCAGTTTTAAAACCAGTTTTTCCTGTTCCATCTGCTGGCATTCACCCGGGTCTTGTTCCCATTTTAATTCATGATTTTGGAAAAGATTGTGTCATTAATGCAGGAGGCGGTGTTCACGGTCACCCGCAAGGTGCTAAAGGCGGAGGAAAAGCTTTCCGTCAGGCAGTTGACGCTGTTTCCCGGGGTGTTCCCCTTAATGAAGCAGCTGAAGACATAGAATTACAAGAAGCAATTCGGCTCTGGGGATGGAAGGAGGCACCGTCCAATTGAAGCCAGTAATATTTTGTGATTTTGATGGAACGGTGACAAAAAAAGATAACATCGTTAGCATCATGAAGCGTTTCGCTCCAAAAGAGTGGGAGCAATTGAAGGATGGCGTCCTTTCCCAGTCGATTAGTATTCAGGAAGGAGTCGGCAAGATGTTTGCACTTCTTCCATCTTCTTTAAAGGGTGACATCATTCACTATATTTTAGAAACTGCAGAAATAAGGGAAGGATTTCGCGACTTTGTTCATTATGCGAAAAACATGAACATTCCTTTATACATTGTCAGCGGCGGAATCGATTTTTTTATTAAACCGCTGTTGCAGCCTTTTGATTCTATTACCGCACTGTTTTGCAATAAAGCGGATTTTAGCGGAGAAACGATCACCATTCATTGGCCTTATACGTGTGATGAAAAATGTCCCAACCAAAATTGTGGGTGCTGCAAACCGACAATTATTCGGCAAATTGCAAATGCTGACACTCATTCCATCATCATCGGGGATTCCGTCACAGATTTAGAAGCCGCGAAGATTGCAGATACAGTTATTGCACGTGATTATTTATCAAAAAAATGTCAAGAATTTTCTATTCCTTATCAATCTTTCGAAACATTTTACGACTGTATTGACATTTTAGAGAAGACAATAAACAAAACAAATTTCATAGAAGAAAAAGGTGGCGCAAAATGAGTGTCGTTTTAACTCGTGTTCATGAGCTTGCGGAGATTAAAGAGGAGCTTGCTGCGAGGGATTGGTTTATGGGGACAAGCGGCAATTTAGCCATAAAAGTTCAAGATTCCCCGCTTCAGTTTCTTGTGACCGCAAGCGGCAAAGATAAACGAAAAAAAACGAAGGAAGATTTTTTGCTTGTAGATGGAGAAGGAAATCCTGTAGGCGCAACACAGCTGAAGCCTTCGGCAGAAACGCTATTGCATTGCGAAATATATAAAAGAAGCAAAGCCGGCTGCAGCCTACATGTACATACGGTTGCAAATAATGTCATCTCTGAACTTTATGGTGACGCTGGGAAAATTGTATTTCAAGGACAAGAACTGATAAAAGCGTTTGACCGCTGGGAGGAAGATGCAGAATTACAGATTCCGATTATTTATAATTATGCCCATATTCCTACATTAGCAAGCACTTTGGGCGATTTCGTGAAGGAGGATAAAGGGGCAGTTCTTATTCGCAACCACGGAATTACTGTATGGGGAAAAGATGGCTTTGAAGCGAAGAAAATTTTAGAAGCTTGTGAATTTTTATTTCAGTATCAGCTTGCTCTTATTCAAGCAAAAGCCGGTCTCCTTGCGAGTACAGGAGCTTTAAATAATTAAACATTTTAAGGAGGTATTTTACATGACAACGATTAAAATTCAAGGAACAAACGAAGTGATCAGCAATCAAGAGGAAGTGATTTCATTTTTAAATCAACAAGGTGTTATTTACGAGCAATGGGATATTGCCAAATTACCAGAGCATTTAAAAGAGAAATATCTTTTAAATGATGAGGAAAAACAAACGATTTTACAATCTTTTGAAAATGAAATTAAAGATATTTCAGCAAGACGCGGCTACAAAGCTTGGGATGTCATTTCTTTAGCAGATCATACGCCAAACCTTGAAGAGCTGCTGAAAAATTTTCAGCGTGAACATCATCATACAGATGATGAAGTGCGCTTTATTGTAAGCGGCCATGGAATTTTTGTTATTCAAGGACAGGACGGAAAATTTTTTGAAGTGCATCTTAATCCGGGAGACCTTATTTCTGTTCCAGAGGGCAGACGCCACTATTTCACATTAGCTGATGACCGAAAAGTTGTTGCGATCCGCATCTTTGTGACAGAAGAAGGCTGGGTGCCAGTTTACGAAAAAGAAGAAGTAAATTAAGTTTACAAAAAATTTATGAAAAAGCGGCTTTAAACATTCACAGCTGCAAGCTTAACATCATCTTTTTCATATAACTGGCTGCTCTTCGGATACACAATTCATCCAGCTCAGTGAACAATGTTCCTGAATGCAAAGAAACTATGAAAATACCACAGCGGCTGCTGGCCCGGTTTTAATAGGTTTACACATTTTTGCGAAGAAGCTTGCAGCTAAAAGAGCACCACAAAAATAGGCTTGTCTTATGTTACAAGAGGATATAGTTTCACTTGAAAACCAAGTAAACACAGATAATTTATCAAGTATTATGGCGGGATGGGGAAAATCAAGAATAAATGATGCAGATTTATATTTTTAGGAAGGGGCTGTCTTAGAAAGACAAAATCCACTGAAAACGAAACATCATAAGAATTGATATATCAACGTTTCTAAAACATTAAAGGGGCGTCTATAAGCCGGAAAATCGACTTATTAGACAGCCCCCTCTATTTAATGGATGAGGCGGCTGCTTTGGATCTAGAAATCCGAATCCATTTGGAGCATTTGCCGAAATCGGCTTTTACAAGCAGGTGACGAAGTGGTCTTGTAATAATGTCGTCCCCATATTGTGAATGGATATTATGAAAGACTCTTTTTTCGCTTTATGACAAACAAAGATAGAGGAGGGAATTTTTTTGAAGGATTTTACAACATATTTTACGATGACTGAGCAAGATGTCATCGAATATGTACAGAAAAAACTCGATATTTTTGAACAAAACGCAGAATTGGAATGTCGAGAGATTGGCGATGGCAACTTAAATTATGTATTTCGTGTCGTTGATCAAAATAGCGGCCAGTCTGTCATTATTAAACAAGCTGGTCCGGTTGCGCGTATTTCAGACGCCTTTAAAGTTTCACCAGATCGCAATCGGATTGAAAGCGAAGCATTGAAGCTGCAAGGGGAATTAGCGCCTGGATTTGTACCTAAGGTTTATTCGTATGATCCGATTATGAATTGTTGTGTGATGGATGATCTATCTGACCATGAAATTATGAGGACAGCTCTTTTAAAACATAAAAAATTTCCTTTGTTTGCCGACCATATTACAACGTTTCTTGTCAACACCTTATTGCTTACTTCAGATGCCGTTATCGATCATAAAGAGAAGAAAGCATTGGTGCAAAAATTTACAAACCCAGAATTATGTGAAATAACAGAAGATCTCGTTTATACAGAACCTTTTTACGATTGTGAGCAAAATGATGTATTTCCAGAAACGAGAGAATTCATCCGTGAAGAAATTTGGAATGATTCAAAGCTTGCATTGGAAACAGCTAAACTGAAGTTTGATTTTATGACAAAAGTACAGTCCCTCCTCCACGGCGACCTTCATACCGGTTCCATTTTTATAAAGGAAGATTCAACAAAAATAATCGATCCTGAGTTTGCTTTTTATGGACCTGCTGGGTTCGATATTGGGAATGTGATTGCAAACCTTATTTTCGCCTATGTAAATGCAAGCTTTACAATTGAAGATCAAGAAACAAAGGAAGACTACTTGCAATATATTAAACAAACAATCTCAGACGTAATAGAGCTGTTTACAAAAAAATTTTTACATGCTTGGGATGAGAATATAAAAGAAAGAACTGCAAGTGCACCTAGTTTTAAAGAATGGTATTTAAATTCCATCCTTGAGGATGCCTCAGCCGCTGCCGGACTTGAATTATGCAGAAGAATTATTGGGATCGCCCATGTAAAAGACATCACGTCAATTGAAAATAAAGAATCCCGAACTTTGGCTGAAAAAATTTGTTTAACAGCTGGTAAAACCTTTATTCTTGAACGGGCAAACATTCGTACAGGCGACGACTTTGTGAATGTTTTATTACAAAGTGTCCGCAAATTTATTGAAGGAGAAAAGTTTTATGACAGCAGTAAAAGCCATTCAATCCGTACAACTGGATGATGAAAACAATACGGTGATCATACTCGACCAAACGCTATTGCCGAATGAGAAAGTATTTCTGCATCTTTCTACTCCAGAAGAAATATGGGAGGCTATTTACCATCTGAAGGTTAGAGGAGCGCCTGCGATCGGAATTGCTGCTGCATTCGGTGTTTATTTAGGCACGAAGCAATCAAAAGCGTCGACTTATGAACAGCTTTTGGATGATTTTCAAAAAATCAAACAGTATTTGGCTTCATCGCGGCCGACTGCAGTGAATTTATTTTGGGCTTTAGATCGCATGGAGGATAGACTGAAAGTAGAAAAAGACAAAAGCATCGAGGAAATTAAAAACGCACTGAAGGAAGAAGCAGAACATATCCGTAATGAGGATGAGCAAGTCTGTTATTCGATCGGGGAGCATGCCCTGTCATTATTAAAACCCGGCTGGGGTCTTCTGACCCATTGCAATGCAGGAACAATTGCGACGGCGAGGTATGGGACTGCGTTAGCTCCCATCTACTTAGGCCAAGAAAGAGGCTACCATTTCAAAGTTTTTGCAGATGAAACAAGACCGCTTCTTCAAGGTGCACGTCTAACTGCATGGGAATTGCAGGAAGCTGGTGTGGATGTAACGTTAATTTGTGACAACATGGCATCCATTGTGATGAAGGAGGGAAAAGTACAAGCGGTTTTAGTCGGGTGTGATCGAGTTGCCGCAAACGGAGATACTGCCAATAAAATTGGAACTTCCGGAGTGGCAATCTTAGCAAAATATTATGGAATCCCGTTTTATGTTTGTGCTCCGCTTTCAACAATCGATTTAGATTGTCCGACAGGGGAACATATACCGATCGAAGTGAGAAAAGCAGAGGAGATCACGACAAAATGGTATGAAAAACCGATGGCGCCGGAAAATGTGCAAACATATAATCCGGCATTCGACGTGACCGATCATGAACTCATTACGGCAATTATTACAGAAAAAGGGATTGCCTATCCACCCTTTACCAAAAGTTTAAAACACATGAAAAGCGTTTAATTGCCTTTTCATACAAAAACCCCTTAAAAGGGAATGCTTTCACATTCTTTTAAGGGGTGTAAAATTTTATTCGAAATATAATTCCGGACGTCTGTCTTGAAAAATAGGAATGGTTTTTCTTACACGGTCAATTTCTTGAAGATCCAGTTGGGCGTAAAAAATTCCTTCATCTGTTTGATCATGAACAAGAAGCTCGCCCCAAGGGGCAATGACCATTGAGTGTCCATTAAATTCATTATTTTGATCCGCTCCGACCCGGTTTACTGCTACAACAAACATTTGATTTTCAACTGCCCGTGCTTGGAGAAGCAATTGCCAATGGTCAATTCGCTTTTTCGGCCATTCGGCAGGAATGAACATAATGTTTGCACCTTTTAATGCATGGGTGCGAATCCATTCCGGAAAACGCAAATCATAACAAATAACACCGCCGCAAGTGATGCCGTCCAGCTCAAATATATTTACTTTTTGGCCGGCACTCATAAATTTATGCTCATCCATCAATTTAAACAGATGGGCTTTGTCGTATTCAGCGGTGATATTTCCGAATCGGTCGACAACGTACATGGTATTAAAAAATTGTCCGTTTTTTTTCGTTGCAACTGAACCGCCGACAATATTGACATGATATGTTTTAGCAAGGGATGTCAGCAGCTCAATTGTTTTTTCTCCATTTTTGTCTGCAAGCTCATCAAGCTGATCAAGGGCGTATCCTGTATTCCACATTTCAGGCAAAACAATTGTATCCGCTTGATGGTTTGCTGCTTCTATTATATTTTTTTGAGCGATTTCATAGTTTTGGTCCGGTTCGCCTAAAATGATATTCATTTGTATACAAGCAACTTTCATGATTTTCAGCCCCTAGACATTTTTATATAAAGACTATAGAATTTTTATGATAATTTCAACTATTTTTATAAAAAAAGGTGGATTAGAGTGGAGATTTCAGAACGTTTAAAAAAGCTTCCAACACAATTTTTCTCTGCCCTTGTGAAAAAAGTGAATAACGCTGTAGCTGAAGGAAGAGATATTATTAATTTAGGACAAGGAAATCCTGACCAGCCGACTCCCCCGCATATCGTCAAAGCGCTGCAAACCGCAGCAGAAGACCCGAAAACACATAAATATTCACCATTTTCAGGTCTGATTGAGTTAAAACATGCGGCTAGTGAATATTATAAGAAACAATACGGTGTCGATATAGATCCGGAAAAAGAAGTGGCGATTTTATTCGGTACGAAAACTGGACTTGTTGAATTGCCGATGTGCCTATTAAATGAAGGAGATCTAATGCTATTGCCCGACCCGGGTTATCCAGACTATTTATCAGGCGTTGTTTTAGCCGGGGCTCAATTTAAAACGTTCCCGCTGTTGGCAGAAAATCGGTTTTTACCTGATTACAACGCCATTCCGTTGGAGGATAAAGAAGCGGCAAAATTGATGTATTTAAACTACCCGAACAATCCGACAGGAGCAACGGCCGATCTTAAGTTTTTTGAGGAAACGGTTACGTTTGCAAAGAAGCATCGAATTTCCGTTGTCCATGATTTTGCGTACGGTGCGATCGGCTTTGACGGCAAAAAACCGACCAGCCTTCTTGAAGCGGAAGGAGCTAAGGACATCGGCATTGAAATGTACACATTGTCGAAAACCTACAATATGGCCGGCTGGCGCGTTGGATTTGCTGTAGGGAACCAGAATATCATTGAAAGTATTAATCTTATTCAAGATCACTTATATTGCAGCCTTTTTCCAGCAATACAATTAGCAGCAGCTGCCGCATTAACAGGCGATCAGTCGTGTGTAGAGGAGCTTGTCTCCCTTTATGAAAAACGCCGAAATACGTTTATCAATGCTATTCGGCAAATTGGCTGGAACGCTCAAGCTCCGAAAGGATCATTTTTTGCCTGGCTCCCTGTTCCGAAAGGATTTACTAGCGAAGAGTTTGCCGATTATTTGCTTGAAAAAGCAGATGTCGCCGTTGCGCCAGGAAACGGCTTCGGGCAATATGGAGAAGGATACATACGCGTTGGTTTATTAGTTGATGAGAGCAGGCTTTTAGAAGCGGTTGATAGAATTCGCAAGCTGAATCTTTTTTAACTGCTGCAATGAATGTTGAAACACTCTCCTTATCCCCCTAAAAAAATGATCAGCACGTGAATGCCTTTCCAATCAAAATTAAAAGAAGTATAATAAAAATTGTGTTAAGTGGGAGTTTTTTGACTGAATGTAAGGGGGATAAGCGGGATGGAAAAATTATATGAGAGTATGTATCAATTAATTGTGGAAACGTCTACAAAATTGCCGAAGGATGTCCGCCGCGCTATTTTGAAGGCGAAGCAGCGTGAAAATGCTGGTACAAGAGCTGCGATGTCGCTTGCCACGATAACCGAAAATATTAAAATGGCAGATGAAAATGTATCGCCGATCTGCCAAGATACCGGATTGCCGACATTTAAAATTAAAGTGCCAGTCGGTATCAATCAAATTCAAATAAAGGAAACAATAAAAAAAGCGATCGCTCAAGCGACGAAGGACGGGAAGCTTCGCCCGAACTCGGTCGATTCGCTCACTGGAGAAAATTCCGGCGATAACTTGGGCGAAGGGCTTCCAGTCGTAAAATTTGAACAATGGGAAAAAGATTATATCGATGTTCGCTTAATATTAAAAGGCGGCGGCTGCGAAAACAAAAATATTCAATACAGCCTGCCGTGCGAACTAGAAGGATTGGGAAGAGCCGGCAGAGATTTGGATGGAATCCGCAAATGTATTTTGCATGCGGTATATCAAGCACAAGGCCAAGGATGCAGCGCAGGATTCATTGGAGTTGGAATCGGTGGAGACCGTTCATCGGGGTACGATTTAGCGAAAGAACAATTATTCCGCGAAGTCGATGACGTAAATCCGAACGAAGAATTGCGGCTATTGGAAGAATATATTATGGAAAATGCGAACAAGCTTGGCATCGGAACGATGGGATTTGGCGGGGAAACCACTTTATTAGGCTGCAAAGTCGGCGCAATGCACAGAATCCCTGCGAGCTTTTTTGTTTCTGTCGCATACAACTGCTGGGCATTCCGCCGTTTAGGTGTGCATATCGATCCAAATACGGGTGAAATCATAAAATGGCTTTATCAAGATGGAGAAGATGTTGATTTTCAAGAAAATGCTGCACAAGAAGAACATTTAGCATCAACGGACTCTGAAAGACGTGTCATCACGCTGCAAGCGCCAATTACAGAAGAACAAATCCGCCAGCTGAAAGTCGGCGACGTTGTTCGCATCAACGGAATCATTTACACAGGAAGGGATGCCATCCATAAATATTTAATGGATCATGATGCGCCGGTTGATTTAAACGGTCAAATTATTTACCACTGCGGACCTGTCATGTTAAAAGATGAAAACGGCAATTGGGAAGTGAAAGCGGCCGGGCCGACCACTTCCATTCGCGAAGAGCCTTATCAAGGGGATATTATGAAAAAATTTGGCATCCGTGCGGTAATGGGCAAAGGCGGCATGGGGCAAAAAACGCTGCAAGCTTTAAAAGAGCATGGCGGAGTATACTTGAATGCGATTGGCGGTGCTGCTCAATATTATGCGGATTGCATCGAAGCGGTTGAAGGTGTTGACTTGCTGGAGTTTGGAATTCCAGAAGCTATGTGGCATTTGCGCGTAAAAGACTTCACGGCCGTTGTCACAATGGATTCACACGGCAACAGCCTGCATGAAGACATTGAAAAATCGTCATTAGAAAAGCTTTCTCAATTTAAAGAGCCGGTATTTAGCTAAATATTAAACTCAATGCCATAGCCAGATGATTGGCTATGGTATTTTTTTGAAATCAAGATGGAGCATAATTCCTAAAAACGGATAAAGACTAATAGTAAAAATAATGGAAAGGAGATTCACAGCTTGAATTATTTCCGGATTTTATATTGCTCTGTCTTGTTATTTTTTTCTTTTTTTAGCTGCGCCTCTGCTGCTGTCAGCAATCACCCGATTCATTGGGGTTTTCAAAAAAACAATAATCATCAGCCTCCTGATGCCGGGAAAGAATGGAATGAACTTTTAAATAAATATGGAGCGTTTTATTTAGGAGATCCCAGCAAAAAAGAGATTTATTTAACGTTTGATAATGGCTATGAAAACGGCTATACATCGAAAATTTTGGACGTACTGAAAAAGCACGATGTACATGCGACGTTTTTTGTAACAGGCCATTATTTAAAAACAGCCCCTGATCTTGTAAAGAGAATGGTGAAAGAAGGGCATATTGTCGGCAATCATTCATGGAGCCACCCTGATATGACGACAATAAGTGCTGATAAAATAAAGAAGGAGCTTGATGCCGTCAGCGACAAAGTAAAGGAGCTTACAGGCCAAGAAGGAACAGTATATGTGAGACCGCCAAGGGGCATTTTTAGCGAACGCACACTTGCATTGTCCGAAAAATACGGTTATCGCAATATTTTTTGGTCGCTTGCATTTGTCGACTGGAAGGTGAATGAACAAAAAGGCTGGCGATATGCATACGACAACATTATCAATCAAATTCATCCGGGCGCGATCATTTTGCTGCACACCGTATCAAAAGACAACGCTGATGCGCTTGATGAAGCGATTAAAACTTTAAAACAGCAAGGCTATACTTTTAAAAGCTTAGACGATCTAGTGATGGAGAAAATGTTTGAAAGTCCATTTCTTTATTAATAGAAGCGGATTATGTGATATAATAGCTCCGAAAAAATACGATAAAGGTCGGTAAAAACATGTGGAATGTGACGATAAAAGCGGCGCCGCCGTATGACTTCGACCGCGTGTTAGAGCGCCTTTCACTTGATCCGTTGAACAAGGTGGACGTGCACAAGCGAACCGTCCTTGTTCCTCTTTATAGTGAAAAAGAAGAACCTTTTGTTGCCGCTGTAAAAGCAATCGGATCGAAGGAAAACCCAGTATTTGAAATATCAGGGGAACAGGATGAACAAAAAGAACGAGCCATCCATGAGCTGACACGCATATTTCAATGGAAGAATTCGCTTAAAACCATTCAAGATCATTTCCTGCAATCCAACCTTGCTCCGCTTTTTCAAGAGCATGAAGGGACGCCGCTCGTGTTAGATTTTCATCCGTATGCTTGTTTAATGAAATGCATCATTCATCAGCAATTAAATTTATCATTTGCCTATCAATTGACGACCGCTTTTGTGCAAACTTTTGGTTTTCAAGTAGATAATGTATGGTTTTATCCCAAACCGGAAACAGTATCCAAATTGAACTATGAAGATTTGCGGGCGCTGAAATTCAGCATGAGAAAAGCGGAATATGTTATTGATACCTCCAGATTGATTGCAGAAGGAGCACTGCCGCTTCAGGCCTTCCATGAATGGAGCGATGATGACATTATGAAAAAATTGGTTCAAGTGCGCGGCATCGGCCCGTGGACGGTGCAAAATTTTCTTTTATTTGGGCTGGGCAGGCCGAATCTGTTTCCTGCTGCTGATATCGGCTTGCAAAATGCGATCAAGCATTATTTTCAACTGGAAAAGAAACCGACAAAAGAAGAAATGGAAAACTACAGCCGCGAGTGGGTTCCTTATTTAAGCTATGCAGCTTTTTATTTATGGCGAAGCATCGAAAAGAGACGGGGAGAAGCGAAATGAAGATAAAAAATAGACCGGCATCTGTGACGATTCAAAAGGGACAGCAATTTCCGCTGACCATTAAGCGGCTTGGCATTAACGGAGAAGGTGTCGGGTATTTTAAGAAACAAGTTGTCTTTGTCCCGGGAGCTTTGCCCGGGGAAGAAGTGGTCGTTCAAGCAGAGAATATTCAACCAAATTATGCAGAAGCCGTTATTAAAAAAATACGGAAAAAATCCCCTCATCGTGTGAAACCGCCCTGCATCTATTATGACCGATGCGGAGGCTGCCAATTGCAGCATTTGCAATATGAACAGCAGCTTGCTGCCAAACGGGACATTGTCATTCAAGCGCTTGAGCGCCATACGAACCTAGAGGTTGACGCCCTCGACATCCGTCCGACAATCGGTATGGACGACCCTTGGCATTACCGCAATAAAAGTCAATTTCAGCTCGGAAATGAAAAACAGCAAGTGATAGCAGGCCTGTATGGTGCGAAATCACACAAGCTTGTTCCAATTCACTCTTGCATGGTCCAGCACCCGCTGACAGATAAAATTACCCAAACGGTAAAACAAGTACTGGAGGATTTTCACATCCCGATTTACCATGAGCGAAAACGGACGGGCATCGTTCGCACAATCGTCGTACGCGCCGGAGTTCAGACGAACCATGTGCAAGTCGTCCTCATTACAAAAGGGGAAGAATTGCCGCGAAAAGAACTGATTGCAGCGGAGATCATGAAGCGCGCGCCGGAAGTAAAATCAGTCATGCAAAATATAAATGGAAGCAAAACATCGCTGATTTTCGGCGACAAAACGGTTTTGTTAAAAGGTGAAGAAGTCATCCAAGAAACATTGGGCGACCTTTCCTTTGAACTTTCCGCCCGCGCTTTTTTCCAGCTTAACCCGGTGCAAACGGTCAAACTTTATGACGAAGTCAAAAAAGCAGCAGGTTTAACAGGAAGCGAAAAAATCGTAGATGCCTATTGCGGCGTCGGCACGATCGGCTTGTGGCTGGCAAAGGATGCAGCAGAAATCAGAGGAATGGATGTCATTGAAGAATCCATCCGTGACGCGAAAAAAAACGCCGAAAAACACGGGATCAAAAATGCAACATATGTCACAGGCAAAGCAGAAACATGGATGCCAAAATGGGCAAAAGAAGGCTGGCGCCCAGATGTTGTCGTCGTCGACCCTCCCCGCACCGGCTGCGACCGAGCGTTTCTCAAAACAATCAAAAAAGTGAAGCCAAAACGATTCGTTTACGTCTCATGCAATCCGTCCACCCTGGCAAAAGACATTCAATTTCTTTCCAGCTTGTACAAAGTCGAATACATCCAGCCCGTCGACATGTTCCCGCACACGGCGCATGTGGAGTGTGTTTCACGGCTAGTGTTAAAAAATGATTGAGCGTGTTTAAACTTTTACACACTAAATCGGCGTAAGCTTGTGGTAAATTTTAACATTTTGGTTGTTATCTACTTCTATCCGTTCAATAAAAGGGAGAAAGAAAGTGTCTGCTGAAAATCAAGTAATTGTATCAAACTCCCACCCTGCCATTATCTTAGAGAAGATTTTGAAGCTGTACAAGCACAAATGAAAATTAGAAAGAGGACATAACTGCTCCTAAAAAGCATTTATTTACTAATATTGCTTTTTGTGCAGACTGTGGAACAGGCATGTGGTACAGACAAAATCGAAAGGGATATATATGTGGGGGATACGGTAGGCATGGAAGCAAAAAATGTAGTCACCATGCTATTAAAGAAAGTGGCCTTAAATCAATTATCCTTTCTGATCTAAAAAAATACGCAAGGGAAATCAGTAAAGAAGGTTTAATAAAGAAACTAGAACAACAAACGGTGAGAGCCGAGAAAACGACGAACAAAAAGCTAGCTAGCATTGAAAGGGAAATGAAACGGCTAGTTGAAAGAAAAAGTAAATTTCTCAACCTGTTAGCAAATGAAATCATTACTAAAGCTGATTATCAACGGGCTATTGAAGAAATCAATAGAGAATTGAAAAGACTGTCTGCTCAAAAGACTGAATTACAACACTCATTGGAAAGTAAAAATATCCATGAGGAAATTGCTAAGCTAAAAGCCGAGTTAGACAAATACCTTTTGTTCAATGATTTAACAGAGGAAATGCTACACCGATTTGTTAGAAGAATTGAAATAAAAGCAGATGGAACACCGAAAATCTTTTACAGATTTTCGGCTCTTTCTGCTTAATTTTTCCTCAAAACTATCTGCGACACACATTCAACATGGCTCGAGTTGATAGAATTGATGTCTGCCTAATTTGCCTGTTTGGGAAACATGTCCATGGACCTTTTATTACTATAGAATGTCATTACAATATAATTTACAAAACCAACCATCATCATGAGCAAGATAAACAAAATTATTATTTATTCGATTAAAAAATGGTGTTATTAAGGATTTCCCAAAATGAGGCAAATATAAAATTTCAGTCATTGTGATGTCTTTTTGAAACAAAAGAATGACGGTTGCTCCAAGCGTATCGTTTGAGCACTTATATGGAGCCACGGTTGTTGTTTAAACTCGCCATTAGATCACGTGTCGGATATTTAGGTCACCAAAATCGGTGTGTAACTTACGAGAATAAGAACCATTGCGCGAATTACCTGAGTTAAAGCCGATACGATCGTACTTTTCGAAGTCTAAAAAGAATGTTAGTTCTGTCGCAAGTAACGTATTCACTGCCGTTTCTAAATGCGTACGGAAAACCTCGGTGATATCTTGTTTTTTTGACTAGTGCATCGACAAGCTCTGTTGTAAACTGATTCATAGGGAGATCTCTTTTCTGTGAATTTTTTGCGATAACCCAATTCTATCAAGAAAAGGTCTTCCTTTTTTATCATTCTATTCATTTACACAAAATATTTCATACTCCCAAAAACTTTTTTAAATCATACTCCCTTTAAATATTGTAAGTTAATATTTGTTTTTTAGTTCTTTATAGGCTTTTAATTGTTGCTCCATCATTTCAACAGAATCGTGTTGAATGGCATTTGGATCCTTCTGAAGAAGTCCTTTAAAGTAGCGTTCATATTCTTTAAAGAAAGCTGTAAGAAAATCTTCAAACTCACCTTGAAAGGCGATTTCTGTTGTATTGTCGTATTCACTGTAGGCTTTAATAATAAGCAATTTACCAGTTTTGTTTAAAGTATATTCCATTGCATTTTCATAGGTTTCAAATCCATTAGAAAAAGATGTATGGTTTTCTTTTAATTCCAAAAGAATTTTCCCCATACCTAAAAGCAAGGCGTCATGGAAAGTGGAATTACAAAGTTCTTTTTTTTCCCCATTTTGCTGCACAAAAATAGATAAACGACAGGCTAAATAGTCATCTATATTAAAAGGTTGTCCAATCATTTCATCATATAATTCAACAAAAAAAGATATTTTCATTATAATAACTCCCTCTTTAAATGTTGAGATATCAACGGTTTAACCCGTTTATACCTTATTAAAAAAATATTTTTACTGATATATATTTTAGTATTTTACATTACTTTATTGATTTACAGTTTGAGGATACGCTTCTGCTTGGCAATATCGCTGCCAATTACTAACGTGTTTTCAAGAACTTGATTAATTTTATGGTTTGTACTAAAATTCATATGATAGAGTCCTCTGTATGATGATGGGTCAATGAGCGTTGACACTCATGCATCATACTAGAGGGCTTTTATTTTTTCAAGACCCCGAAAATCCTTCTAACAGGATTGCTCCTTATTATTTAACTTTTATCACACTTTTTCCGGACAACGGGTACGCAGTGACAATCATACCATCTTTATCAACAATGACTTTCATTTTATTTATACCATACTTATTTAGGTTATATTCATAAGATTTATAACCATTAGCTGCTTGACCTTTATAAGTACCTTTTTGTAAAGATTCCATAATAATATTTTTAATTTGAGATTCAGATAAGTTTTTGGGGAATAATGTATCGCCCTTTTTAGCACCTTTGCCCAAAATATGTCCATTCTTTATATGTTTCCATCCTTTGCTAGCATTACCTTCAAATAGAACGCCTCGACTATTGTGCTTTAGAATTTTTCCCATGTTACTGGCAACTTTAATAGATTTTTTCGCAAGACCTTTAATTGCTAAACGAACAACTTGAGAACCTATAATATATGCAACATAAGGAACCGCTGAGGCAGATACAACTGAAGAATCATAAATTGTGATTTCACCAGTTTCTTTATCAATAAACTCTATAATAAAATTTTCATCATCTATAACATTAATATTTAAATCATACTCTTTTTCAATTAAATCCCCATTTTCTTCATATGTAATGTTATACTGGGCAGTATTCTCTTCAGGTTGTATTTCTAAAGTAGTATCCACATCATAGTTATATGTTGAAACTTTACTTTCTATAATAATCCTATCATTCTGAACATTTAAGTTAGAAACTTCTAGTTCAGTATCCTCAGCAGTATTAAACTCTTCTTCAAGTTCTTGGACAATTTCTTCTGTTTCGTCTGCTGCATAGTTAAAAACTTCTTGAATGTTACTTTCTACAGATACAGGAACTTCATTTTCAGAGGTAGCAGCATATACATTACTTGCAGTTGGTCCAATACTTAAAAAACTTAAAGTAAAACATAATGAGATAATCAATAGTTTTTTCATTCTAATCCCCTTTTTTTAATGTTAATAATCCATTTCCGTATTCTGATTGTTTGCCCAAAGGTTTTGCGTAGTCTTTTAAATGCTTGAAATAAGAAGTTCGATCTATTTTTTGCTCGCTTAAGAGTTGTGCAATAATTCCCGTTGCATAAGCTGTTGCATATGATGTTCCATCAAGACTTTTATCTCTCATTTTATTAATTTTTACAGCTTGTACGTTTATACCAGGAGTAACATAGTCAACTTTATTTTTTGCAGCCGTTGGATCTCGTTTTAAGTTTTTGTCAATCCCGAAAATTTACCTTTAAAAATAATTAGGACAACGTCGTAATTATTTTTAAAAGGCCACCAAGCGATAGCGCGGTAGCTGCGAAAAAAATTTATAAATTTTTGTGTCTACTTTATTGACCTAATATCAATCGGTCGTTAAGCATGAAGGGTTGTCCCTATGACAACGCAGTAGCTGAAGCAACCTTTAAAATTATCAAAACAGAATTTGTTAAAGGTAAATATTTTGAAAATTTAGACCGATTAAAACTGGAATTAGATGATTATGTTCATTGGTTTCATCATGTTAGAATACATGGAACACTTGGGTATTTAAGCCCGGTGGAGTACAAAGAGAAACACCTCAAAAAAATTGTCTAGTTTAGTGTTGACATACCAATACAAAAAAAGTTGACAATTATACATGTAAATGGTAAAACTATACTTGATAGGCAAACATTTTATTTACTACATCAAGATGCCGCTCATTAAGCAGGGCATTTTTTTTTTCGCGCACCATTGATAATGATTATCATTATTGAAACACAATCATAATCAATGGTGTTTTTTTACGTCATATATTGAGAATGATTATCGTTACCATTAAATGCCCTGGCATATAAAAACATAAAGGAGGGAGGAGTAAGTAAACGCAATTGATTTAATAAGTAATGGCAGGGTTTATGAGAATGGATGTAATACCAAGAAATGAAGGAGAATGGTAGAGAATGATTCAAACTAATCTAAGCTATAAAAGAACTGTTGCGATGTTCATAAGTGTATTATTGCTATCCATAGCGATTGCTGTATCTGTATCTGCCGCAACATTAAATTATCAGTTTTTAGATTCTAATGGGAATTATTCTAGTCACGCGAGTTCGTTTATTGTTGGTGATGCCGTTATCGATGGTAATTCTGCAACTATTACATTGAAGGATGCTAGTTATATTGGTGATTTATTAGTATGGGATGGCAGTGATTATGTTTCCGCCAATCGGACAGTTGATGCGGATGGAAATGTTCAATTTACTTTTGACGTCTATGATTTCGATGTAAATTTAGCTGTTCAATTATATGTAAACGCTGGTCCGCATAGTGGATATATTCCTCTATTTATTCAATGGCTTTGATATTTTCAGAATATTTGGAGAGTGGCGGGGTTTTTCCATTCACTCTCCATTGGAAAAATTTTGTGATTAGGGAGAGATCAGCTTGAAGAGGAAAAGTAGGTTATTATGGATAGGTATTGCAATATTCCTGTTGACTTTATCACCTATCCTTCCAATATTTCATAATGTTCATGCGGAAGGGGCAGGATTAGTAAATGGAACATATGAAGGAGTTGATTATCGTTATTTAAAAGATGGAACTGCGGAAACATCAGCAGCTCATGGTTATTTGTATGTTGCTAATTCAGGAAGATTGATTATAGAAGATGATACGATAATATTTGAGCATGAAATTACAGCAGTAAACAAAGATTATTTACCTTATATTGGTTATCGACTGCCAGGTAAGCCAAAGGCTGTTATTTCAGGTGATAACATATCTGGTATGGATGGGTATCAGCAAGTTCAGCCAGAACGAAAAGATAATGGGAATTATGTGATTCGTTATAAAATGGAGGATGTAACAAAAGCTTTAGATATTTTAATGCATGTGCATATGGAAAATGTCCCTGGTATGCCTGGTGGCATATATGATAATTGGTACAATGTTCAATTACAATTAGATACAAGTACTCTACCGATTGATGTTGAAACGGATAAATCTGAATTGGAAAAAGTGCTTGAGGAGGCAAGACACCTCTTTAATACAGTGCATCCTAGAGGGACTTTGATTCCATATGTTTATTCTGAAGGAGAACATGGCTATGCTGTCCCCGAAATTCAAAGAAGGCTTGCCAACGCTGAAAACGTTTATAATAATCCAAATGCTACACAAACAGAGGTTGATGCAGCAATAGAAAGTCTAAAATTTGCAATGGATTCTGTAAAGAGGGATCAATTCTTTAAGATAGAGCCTTTAAGATTTAGAGTTTTAAACTCTATTGGTGATGATGCAGAACTGTCCGAGCATGCAGGTGATTTCGGCGAAGAAACAACAGCAGTATTAAAGCAATTTGGAACATATCAAACTGTTGCTAATATTCCTGTTCATTTACCAAAAGAAACTTTACAAATTTATAAAGCCGCAGATACTGCAAATGGCGGTTTTTCAAGTGCTATGTCTAAAGTGTATTTTGTAGAAGCGAAAAATGATACTAATATTTATCAAATAAACATTAGGCACAAGGATGCTGGAGACGATGTTTGGAAAGGCATTTCTTATGTGAAATATAATACGGATGGTGTGGAAAAAGAAGTATATTTAAACTTTAATGTCAATATCCAAGAAGACTTAAAAGATTTCGTTGAACTTGCAAAGAAAATCGATCCAAGTAAATTGGAAGCTGATGGGGAGCATGTGAATACTTTTCAAACGTCACTTAATGAAGCTGAGAAGGTTAGTAACAAATTAGCCGCAACAAGAGTGGAAATTTTATCTGCTACGCAAGCATTGAAAGAAGCAGTAACAAATATTCTAAAAACGAAACACTATGATGCAGGCACATATGTTCTCAGTTTAGCAGATTTTGGAGCGGATTTTGCGAATTTTGTTGAAAAAAGCCATTTAATTGTTGATGAAAATGGTCAATTAAGCTTACAAATCATTCCGAAAGCTAATGTCGAAGTTAGCTTACAAAATCAAGAAACGGGTGAGGAAATAGCAGCTGATTCTTCACATATTTTTAAAGATATTGATCCATCCATACCGTATACTATAGAGATTTCAAATAATGGGGAAACTGCTGCTTACTCTGTATATTTTGCGCTTATTACAGCCGAATTGTTAGCAGAGCCTGAACAGCCGGGAGAAGACCCTGAGCAACCAGCAGAACCTGAACAGCCGGGAGGAAATCCCGAGCAACCAGCAGAGCCTGAACAGCCGGGAGAAAATCCTGAGCAACCAGCAGAGCCTGAACAGCCGGGAGAAAATCCTGAGCAACCAGCAGAGCCTGAACAGCCGGGAGAAAATCCTGAGCAACCAGCAGAACCTGAACAGCCGGGAGAAGATCCTGAGCAACCAGCAGAACCTGAACAGCCGGGAGAAAATCCTGAACAACCAGCAGAGCCTGAACAGCCGGGAGAAAATCCTGAGCAACCAGCAGAGCCTGAACAGCCGGGAGAAGATCCTGAGCAACCAGCAGAACCTGAACAGCCGGGAGAAAATCCTGAACAACCAGCAGAGCCTGAACAGCCGGGAGAAAATCCTGAGCAACCAGCAGAACCTGAACAGCCGGAAGAAAAAATCGGACAACCAACAAAATCTGAACAGTTAGCAGAAGAAAAGAAGGAACTAGAAGGTAAAAAATTGCCCAATACAGCTACCAATCAATTTAATTTCCTACTGATTGGCACTATTTTACTTGGAATGGGGAGTATATGTTTTGCTGTTGTAAGAAAAAAATATAACTAAAAAGAGAATGCCAAGTGAAGATCCAAAAAATTGATAGCCTCTCCTTGCAGTGGTCTAGTCCCAAAAAGTAGAAATGAAGAAAAATCCCGGAAGTAATTATCTTATTTAGAGGTAATTACTTCCTTTTTTCTTACCAATATAGGCGCAAGGGTATTAGATGTTATACGGTATTAACTGTTGTAAGCATACTTTTCCGCGTTTGCATCAAAGAACAGGTCCTTAGGGTTATCAAAATTTCAAAAAAAGACAGCATTTTTAACTACAATCGGCATCCTCCTAACAAAAAATCCTCAATTATGAAAGCGCAATATAAACAATTTCCATTACCTAGATTTTTTTACAAAAAATAAGTTATATGCACCATAAAATGTAACATAAAAACCACAAATAACCAATTTTAGAATTCCGAATTACTGGTTAAATGGAATTGTATGCCATCAATTGTTTTTAGAAAAAATCATAGGTTCGAGATAATTTTGGGCAAAAAGTACTGTGTGAAATTTGACATCTTTCATCGGGCGTTTGACTGTTTTTCCAACTATTGATAAATACATTTATAGGAAAATATTTATTAAGCATTCGATATTATTTAAAGAAACGAATGCCACAAAACTATTTTGAAGGAGATGGATATTTTGGCAGGACAAATTCGAATGACCCCAGAGGAGCTAAAAGCGAAGGCTCAGCGTTATGGGCAAGCTGGTTTGCAAATTGAGCAAATTTTAAGAGATTTAACAAATTTACAAAATGAACTTCGTGCTGAGTGGGAAGGCCGTGCTTTCCAAGGATTTGATGATCAATTTAATCAACTAAAACCGAAGGTGCAAAACTTTGCCCAGCTTATGCATGATATTAATACGCAATTGAATAGAACAGCGGAAGCAGTAGCTCAACATGATGAGCAGCTATCACGCAATTTTGGGCTTCAATAATCAATCCGCGTTGACTTCATGTCTAATACCAGGCTTAGATGGTTGGACGACTTCCGTGTTGTCAAAAAAGCCACGCGACGATGTTGTGTGGCTTTTTTCTTAATACATAAATATTTTCGGAATGGATGTGCAAGGAAAAATGAGGCGTTGGCAAGAAGGCAGTGCCTTTGAGGATGTTTGTCATGTTTGGTTTTCATCCCAACATATCTGTATGTCATTCACATAAAAGGGGGTGAATGGAATGAAGAAATTTGTGCTCAATTCTTTCTTGTTTCTTGGACTGGTGCTCATGCTTTCCTCAGGAAGTTCCTACTTAGCATTAAACCAAGTATCGAAAAGTACAAATGATGATGAGCAAAAAATGACTGTTGCTTTAGTAAATGAAGATCAAGGCGGCACCTTTAATGGCAAAAAATACGCATTTGGCAATGAATTTGTGAAAAGTATTGAAAAAGATAATGAACATGATTGGTATATTGTCAGCCGTGGTGTTGCTGAAAGCGGCTTTAAAAACAATTTGTACAACATGATTATTATCATTCCAAATGATTTTACAGAAAAAGCACTATCAATGAATGATAAAAATCCGGAGAAAATCACTTTAAACTATAAGATTAATGCATCGGGCAACAGCAGCATGAAAGCCCGGGCGGAAAAAACGGCTAGTTCAATTTTAGAGGATTTTAATCGTCGAATTATTGATGTTTACTTCGCTAGTGTAATAGGAAACTTACAAAAGGCCCAAGACAATGTTGCTGAACTTGTCAGGAAGGAACGGAATCATACCAATATATATAATCATGATATTCATCAACCATTATCTGGTTTCACTAATCAGTTTGCGACAGTAAAGGATCAAACAAAGGTATCAACCGATGCTTTCAAAGGTCTGGAGGATATCTTGCAAAATTACCAGAGCTCCTTTGTTGAAGGGGCAAAAGCAACAAATGCTTATCAAACAAATTTTTTAGATTTCCAACAAATGAAGAATGCTCATGAAACTTTGGCAAAAGGTTTTGCAGATCAGCTAACAGCATTCGACAGCAGTCTAAACGCTGCAGACGTTCAGCAAAATATTAACCGACTGGTTGAAACCAATCAAGCAATTTATAATCAGTTCCATTTCAATTCCATGGAGGACCAAAATATTTTCTTGAAGTCTGAAGCGCTGAAGATGTCGTTAAAATCAACATTGGAAACAATAGACAGCTATGTGCAAAAATTAACGAAAAAGCTAGAAAATGAAACAGAGGAAAATATTGCGAAAAAACTGGCAAAACAAATGAAAGATGGTGTCGGAAACAGTTACGTTTCGTTAAATCAAATATTTGATACTCCCGATAAAATTGTCCAAAAAACGATTAAAAGCCAAATTGATAAACTTCAAACGTTAAAACGGGAAGAAATTGATGATTTAAACATCGATGAGTCGGTGAAGAGCGATATCAAAATGGTTATCAAGGTGACAAACCAATTTAATCGGGAATTTCAATATCAGCCACAACCATCCAACGGTACGGGGCTTCCTTTAGCAAATTTAATAAACAAAGTGAAAAAGGATTTAACGGAATCAGGCATCATTTTGTCGGACAATGCAGCTATTCTAGGCGGAAATATTGAGAGTCAAAATATAAATGCGGCAGTTCCTGAACTTTTTCGTATTCATGAAGTGACATTGACTCTTCCTAATGGGCAAACAAATGTTTTTAAAGTGGATGGAGATCAGAACAACGTTACATTTGATCTTCCTGTCACTGAAAAAGGAAATATTACAGTCAACATAAAAATAAGCTTGAAGGACGAAAATGCGAAAATTGATTTATTTCAGCCTGTTGCATGGGAATGGAAGATTATTCAAAAGCATAAAAATACAGAGGCGCCAGAGCTGTCTGATCCATCTGATCCATTGCCGCCAGAAGAGCAACAGCCTGATCCTGAAGCTCTAAATATGAATGAAAACAGTAATTCCGAATCGACACAGGACGATTCAAATGATGAGAATACAAATGAACCTCCTGTTGAAAGAGAAGATATTAACAATGTTATCTATCATAAAGTAATGTCTCAGCTGATAAGTGATCCGGCTAATACTTTCATGAAAAGCCTTAATGAAAGTATCAGAGATTATCAAAAAACAGCGATGTTATATGAATTATATTTTGGGAAAAGTATTTCCGATTTAGCCAATGGATTGGAACAACGTAGCTTGGGGGATATGGCTGCAGAGGATTCTCTTTATTACCTGTTCCATAAACAAGATATTGTAGAAGCCATATCCGACTATATGGCCGGGAAAATAACTGAGGATGTCAGAGCTGAAACGGAAGACCTTAAAAATAAGATAGCAGGTTATAAGCAGCTAGTTCAGAAAACTCAAAATCATTCTGACGAAATGGCTTTATTAGTCCAGCAAGCGACGATACAAGCAGAAGAATTGAATCATGGCATTACCAATACATTACAGCGGTTGGAAGCATGGCGGGAAGCCAGTTTGAAGCTGCAAAACGCAAATAGTGAGATACAAGCCGGTCAAAATAAAGAACAAAGCGTTGTTCTGTCCTTAGACGATCAACTTCAAACATTGCTGGCTACAAGCCAATCCTTGGCAGATCAATCTGAAAATGTATTGATTTCAACAGACAGCGTCTATAAAACTTTTGATGCGATTGATAAACAGGCTGACAATATTGTAAACAGCGGCGACACATTAGTGAAAAAGGCTCAAAAGCTTTCAAATGATTTGACCAATAAGCTGCTGAAGGATCAAGAGTTTGCTGATAACTTTGGACAAGTGTTAGCCAACAGCCGTATAGGCGACCGTCCAAATGAAAACTTGTTGAATTTTCTATCAAATCCGGTGCAGACAAAAAACAGCGAAGTGAAAGTGGTTAAAGATACCTTTATCCCTTATTATTTGGTGTTAATCTGTTTTATTTTGGCTTTATTTACTGCATACGTCATTGCAACGTCTGAAAGAAAAAGATTGATAAAGGATGATTTCACAGAAAACAGAACATTGGTTTGGAAAAATACTCCGATCACATGGGCGACAGCAGGAATTGGCGTTATCGAAGGAATCATCATCGGTTTGCTGTCAGGTTCTTTTATCGATATTCCACAAGAAAAATATTTTCAATGGATTGGCCTGATCTCCCTGATTATGTTCACCATGGTGCTGGCAGGAGCTTATTTGCTAAGACAGCTTAAAATGATCGGGATGTTTTTACTTCTTGGCGTGTTAAGCCTTTATGTATTGTTGACAGAAACTCTTGGGCTGAATTTCGACAAACAGTCTTTAGCATCTACATTGCAAGAATTGTCGCCACTGCAATATATTGAGAAGCTGCTATTAGGTTTTGTTGACGATACAAAGTACGATCCATTGATCATCACCATATTAGTGGGAACAGCATTTTTAAGTCTTGTCGGACATTTATTTGTGATAAATGGGTTTACACAAAATAAGGAGGCAAGGGATGAAGCAGCTAATCCGAATTAGTATTTTAGTTGCTGCAGCTATAGGCGTCCAGCCTTTGCTTTCTGCACATTCGTTGGCAGATGAACATTTGGATCACAGTGGGAAGCTTGATTTACAAGTAGACCGTATCAGCGATGACATAAAAACACAAGAATCCCAAAGTGAGAGTGAAACTGAACTGGAAAAAATCGCGCCCGGTTTGTTTAAAAAACAAACTCGGGCTGCGGTCCAGAAAAAGCAAAAAGAGCTGGATCATGCAGTGAATCATCTAAAAGAAGAAATTTTTGCCGATTCGGTGGCGAGCGATGCAAAAACAAGCTTTCACGATGCGAAAAAGACATTATTTTCACAACATTTTTTTACGCAGCATTCTTCTCCCGCTAGCCAAAGCACTGCGGATCATGCAGAGAAAAAGGAAAGGGTAAATCAGATAGCCATTGGATTTCTGAGCGGATTTGCTGTTATGTTGGTCGGCGGAATTTTGGCTCTTATAAGAAAAATAATGGAGTAAAGGGGAGATCAGGAATGCCCGTTGAAACGCATATCAATGTGACCGTTGATTTTAGTAAATGGGGGAAAGGTCGATATGATGTGAGGATACCGGCACATCAGCCGATAAAACAGCTGCTGTCGAACTTGAATGAATCTTTAAGGTTCGAACTCCCTAATTATTCCCTTTTTGCGGTAAAAATCCCGACTAAAGAACTTTTACTGGCGGATGACGACCAGATTAGCGAGTTCCCAGTGGCGAATGGAGATATTTTACTTGTTTTATAGAACAAGAACCATGCTTTTTATCATAGCCTGTGTAACGTTGAAAAGTCCTGCGGTAATATGTCAAGGTGAAAAATCATAGAAATTGGAAATTCCCTTGTCCGATGATCCGAAAAAAGGCAATACTGAAGAAACCCAGTATTGGTACATGTAATAAACTGGGTCTAAAGGTTGATATTGGTATACCAGATCGATCCTCTTATCGATCTTCCCCCTTTCTTGGCGTGTAGATTTGACCGTTGCGTAGCAGCGCATCGATCACACGCACGAGTTTTCTAGCGGTGAGGACGAGGGCTCGTTTATGTTGGTGTTTGGGCACTTCCTCATACTTCTTCCGGTAGTACGCACGAAACGTCGCATCATGCCGTTGCACCGAGTTGGCAGCCTCCACTAGGTAGTAACGGAGATAGCGATTGCCGGAACGAATGAGGGAGGTGTCCTCGGCTTGAAAACGGCCCGATTGGTGCTTGGACCATGTCAAGCCGGCATATTTTGCCAAGGCGGCCTGGTTGTGAAACCGCTCGATTTGCCCGATTTCGGCCAGGATGCCTGCGGTATAAACCGGTCCGATGCCTGGGATGGTTTGCAGTGTGTTCGGAATGCCTTCAAGATGGCGGGTAATGGCTTTATCGAGCTCTTTGAGCTGCGATTGCAGGCTGCGGATTGATTGAATCGACAGCCCTAACAGCAAGTCGATGGAATCCTCGACACACTTGGACAACCGATACGACGAACGGGCCGCCTTTTGAATCGACTTGGCGATGCATTCCGGATCGGCAAAGCGATTGCGCCCTTTTTGGCGCAGGAAGTCGGCCAACTGCTTGACATCCATTTGGCAGATGTCATCGAGGCTCCACGACTCAAGCAGCAGTTCGAGAATGGCATGTCCGAAGATCGAACTGTCCACCTCTTGGGTAAAGGAACTGCATTTGTAAAACAAGTGCTGGAGAAAATACTGTTTCTCACGGGTTAACTGGTGGACGAGATGATATCGCATGCGTGTCAGTCGCTGAAGCGCGAGAAACTGCTCCTTGAGGACAGCCGTCATCTTCAGACGGCCGAAGCGAAGCCGATCCGCAATGATCCAAGCATCGATGTCATCCGTTTTCTCCAAGTCGACATAGGCTTCTTTAAACTTGCGAATGAGCTTTGGATTGATCGTAAACACCTTGACGTTCCAAGCCTGCAAGGCCTCCTGCTGGTGGAAAAACATAGCTGGATGCCAACTGTAGACCGAGGTGGCTTCCATCCCGATCAGAATTTCGGTTGGCTTTCGCTTGTTAGCCCACAGGAGGATTTGATCCCGAAGGAAGGTGGCGCCCAGAAGATGATTATCCACTTTGAAGCGTGCGCACGTATTTCCTTCATGATCCATAATGCAGGTGGCTAAGTCGCGTGAGCTCACGTCGATCCCGACGTAGAGTTTCATGAGATCACCTCCTATTGTTGTAGGATCGAGGGGTAGGACTCTTCGGGATGCCCCCGGATCGCGCCTGTTGACCAGTCACCCTCGCATATGAGAACTCACGTTGGACCATGGGCTGCCCTGGAAGCTGCTCCTTCCAGCATGGGGAAAACCAACGGGAACAGCCTGCGGGTTAGACGTCCAAACAGGGGCCGAGGAGACAGACTTTACAAGTAGTCAAAGCTACAGGAGTGAGAAGAGTATCCCCGATGATCCTAAGACCATTATCCAGGAACATTGCGAAAAGTCCAACCCCGGTACGCTCAACCCTTTGTGGGAGGGGCGCGCCCCTCCCACAAAGGCAACCACCCAAGATATGCGATTGTCAAGGAGCGTATCGGACTGGAAATTCGATAAAAAAACTTTCTGAAACTTAGTATACGAGGAGTCAGAAATCATGAAGGAAAAAACAATTAAAATGGATTCCGTGTCTTATCATTTTTTTATTGAAAACAATCAATGGAAATTAGAACTGGCAAAATCGCAGACCCGCGTGAAAGATATTCGTGAATTGGCTCTGATGAAGGAGAATACAGACCAGTTTGTTCCGGTAGAAGTGGAGGACGGGGAAGAGGTTCTCACTTTCCAATTTCAAGTTGATTCCAATATGAACCATTGGGAAACCATTCAAAGCTTGGGGCGAAGTGACAAGTTGCGATTGCTGTGCAATCTGGCCCGTTTCAGAAAAATTTTAGATACGCGAATTACGTTCTTCCTGCATCCACATAATCTCATATTTGACGATAATCTTATACCTTTTTTGGTTTACAGAGGCATTCGACAGGTGCTCCCTCCCTATGAGATCAACGACGAAACCTTCCTGCTGCAATATAAATGCTTGAGTATCGCCCTATTTTCAAAAAAATATAATTTCGATGAACTATATGCAGGTTCATGGAAAAATGCAAAAGATACCGAGTTTGAACGTCAAATCAGTGAAATTGATCATTTTGATGACTTTGTTGAATTTTTACACAATCAGTATCGCAAGGAAAAGCGCGAAACAGAGAAAAATATGCAAATCGTTCCAAAAAAAAGATTTCAGCTATTTAAACGTTTATCCATTGCCATGATCGCAGCTGCAGTCATTTTGGCTGTTCCTGTTGTATACTTCGGCTTTTTCAAGCTGCCGTTTCAGCAGCACCTTTTGGAAGCGCATAGGGCTTTTTTATCCAAGGATTATTCAGAAGTCATTTCAGATCTCGAAAGTTTCAATCCTGAAAAATTGCCAGATTCGGGAAAATATATATTGGCCTATTCATATGTTAAATCCGAAAATCTGGGCGATGAAGAAAAAGACACCATTATGAATAATATTAGCTTAAAAAGCGATCCTAACTACTTATTGTATTGGATTTACAATGGCCGCGGAGATTTGGATAAATCACTTGATTTAGCGATGTATCTTGATGATCCGGTGTTAATCATGTACAGCTATATTAAAAAAATTGAGAAGGCAAAAAATGATCCAAACTTAAGTGGAACCGAACGGCAAAACCAGGTGCAGCAATATGAAGAGAAGTTAAAATCGTATGGAGAAAAATATGGTCTGGAATCTTTGTTTGTGACGGATCCGGAGAAAGCCAATCCAACTGAAGAAACGGGTGGATCTGCGCCGGCAGCTGCAGAACAACAAGTAACCGATCAAGCAAAGGGGACACAGACAGATCGAACGAAGAAAAAGGTTCCTGAACAAAACCAAACAGAAGAAACGAAATGAGGGGATCTTGCCTGCATTTATGAGCGGCTATCATTTTAATAGTTCAGCTGATTTTTAGTTTTAAAGAATTAAACGTTACGATTCATGTACCCCAATCATTTCGCTTACTGGAAAAAAAGGCACGCGTCTTTCTTAATTGCATGTAGAGAGGGAGAAAGAGATGGCACAACGATTATTACTGGTGAGTTATGATAAACAATTGCATAAATGCCATTTACATGACCATGAACCGAAAAGAGTATCAATCGGCGGCCAATGGTCTGACACTATTACCTTTCACGGTTTATCCGACACCATTTGGGTGGATTGGGATGGTGAAACATGCAAGGTTGAAAATAAATCATTGATAAATGGTGCCATTTCATTACAGATAAACAATATTCCGCTGGAAATATACCTTACGGAGCATAATGATTGGCACTACTATGACATTTCCAATAAATTGAACATTACCTTTGGCAAAAATACATATGATGATGTGCAGATTCCCAATACTGCTATTGATTTCGTATTGTTCCGTGATCAATTGGGAGACTCTTTTCAAATGGCTGTCTATCAGGGAACTGTCTTTCATAACTATACATTTGTGGATGGAGAAGAAGTGAAGATTGAAGCGGGGGATGAGCTTTTTTTTGCCGGTGTAATGGTCAGAGTGACCAAAGATCGTTTGGAGATATTGGCCTCCGAACCCTATATATCTAAATTGGTGCCATTATATAGCGCACAAAGCAAGTATAACGCGGATTATCCTAATTATCACCGTTCACCGCGCATTATTTACCGTGTTCCGGAAGATAAACGGAAAATTGCTAAACCATCCAGCAAGCCAAGCAAACCGAGTGAACAACTTGCCCGTGTCATTGTTCCGCCGCTAGTCATGATTGCAGCCTTCGTACTCGTTTCCTTTTTTCAGCGAAGCGGCATTTATTTAATTGTGATGCTGTCTATGACGATTGTCACAGTTATTTTTTCCATCACCTCTTATGTGAAAAGCTTGCGGCAATATCGATTGGATATGAAAGAACGGGAGGAGAGCTACCGGGATTATTTGAAGCAAAAAACACATGAATTGTATCAAGCAAGTGAAGAACAGCGCCATGCCTTAAACTATCACTACCCAAGTGTGGAGCAAATCCGTGATATGGCCTTAAGGATAGACTCGCGGATTTACGAAAAGACGAGGTTTCACCATGACTTTTTAATGTATCGCGTTGGAACAGGGACAGTGGATGCCAGCTTTGACATCGAATTCAGCATGGAAGAATTTACACAGGATAAAGATGAACTGGTCGAGGAGGCGCGCAGCCTTCGATCACAATTTTTAAAATTGCATGATGTTCCGATTGTAACGTCCTTGTTAAATGGGCCTGTGGGATATATAGGTCAGCGCCGTCTTGTGTTGGAACAGCTGCAAATGCTCGTCATGCAAGCAGCCTTATTTCACAGTTATCACGATGTTCAATTTGTGACGATATTCCCGGAGGAAGAAAAGCAACAATGGGCTTGGATGCGCTGGCTGCCGCATGCCAGTTTGCGTGATTTAAATATTAGAGGTTTTATATACCACGAGCGATCTCGCGACCAAGTTCTCAATTCGCTCTATCAAATTTTAAAAGAAAGAAAATTAACAATTGATGAGAAAGCGAACAAAAATAAGAATATCTATTTTTCACCGCATTTTGTCATTTTTATTACAGATGAAAAGCTGATTTTAGACCATACGATCATGGAGTTTTTTAATGAAGATCCAATCGAACTTGGTGTTTCGCTCGTGTTTGTGGAAGATGTCATGCAGTCATTGCCTGAGCATGTAAAAACGGTGATTGATATACGCGATGCCCACTATGGCAACATCATTATCGAAAACGGCGAATTGGTAAACAAACGGTTTGTTCCAGATCACTTCCCGGACGGTTTTAACAAAGAAGACATTTCCCGTGCTTTGGCTCCTTTAAACCACCTGCAAAACTTGAAAAATTCCATTCCGGAAAGCGTGACTTTCCTTGAAATGTACGGCGTGGAAAAGGTTGAGGAGCTCGGGATTGAAGAACGCTGGGCACGAAACGAAACATATAAAAGCCTGGCAGTACCGATCGGACTGCGGGGAAAAGAGGATATTGTCCAGTTGAACCTCCATGAAAAAGCGCACGGACCGCACGGGCTGATCGCCGGGACGACGGGTTCGGGGAAATCTGAAATCATTCAATCTTATATTCTCTCGCTTGCCGTTAATTTCCATCCGCATGAAGTTGCATTTTTGCTGATCGACTATAAAGGCGGCGGGATGGCGAATCTGTTCCGGAAGCTGCCGCACCTGCTCGGCACCATCACAAACCTTGACGGTGTCCAGTCGATGCGCGCGCTTGCCTCGATCAAAGCCGAACTAAAGAAGCGCCAGCGCTTGTTTGGAGAGCATAACGTCAACCATATCAACCAATACCAGAAGTTATATAAAACGGGCGAAGCGAAAGAGCCGATGCCGCATTTATTCCTGATCTCAGACGAATTTGCCGAACTGAAAGCGGAGCAGCCGGATTTCATGAAAGAACTTGTCTCGACCGCCCGCATCGGTCGTTCGCTCGGCATCCATCTGATATTGGCAACGCAAAAACCGAGCGGGGTTGTCGACGATCAAATTTGGTCCAACTCGAAATTTAAACTGGCACTCAAAGTCCAAAACACAAGCGACTCGATGGAAATTTTAAAAACACCGGACGCCGCTGAAATCACCTTGCCGGGACGCGCCTACCTGCAAGTCGGCAACAATGAAATTTACGAACTATTTCAAAGCGCATGGAGCGGCGCAAATTATGTTCCGGATCAGGAGGACCAAGACCTTTTGGACACGACGATTTACGCGATTAACGAGCTTGGCCAATATGAGCCGATTTCTCAGGATTTAAGCGGCCTTTCCAACCGCAAAGAAATAGTAAAAGTCCCGACTGAACTCGAAGCTGTCGTCGACTGGATCAACGCCTACGCTGAAAAAATCGGTGTGGAAGAATTGCCAAGACCGTGGCTGCCGCCGTTAGAAGAGCAGATCTATTTAACGGAGCTGCATCAAGTAGAATATACAGAAGCTTGGTATCAAGAGAAGCAAGGGCTTGAAGCGACCATCGGCCTTTTAGATTTGCCGGAAATGCAAGAGCAAAAGCCATTAACCTTGAATTTGGAGAAGGATGGACATTTAGCTGTTTATTCCAGCCCAGGCTATGGGAAATCAACCTTTTTGCAGACTTTGGCAGTGGATATTGCCAGACAGTATAACCCCGAAAGAGTTCATATGTATTTAATCGATTTAGGAACTAACGGTTTGTTGCCATTGAAAGATTTGCCCCATGTCGCCGACACCATTATGGCAGATGATGAAGTGAAAATGGCTAAGCTTATTCGCCGCTTACGAAATGAGATGAAGGAGCGCAAGCAGAAATTAAGTAAATACGGAGTTGCCAACATTCGCATGTACGAAAAGGCAATCGGCGAAAACGTTCCGGCGATTCTACTCATAATCGATACGTATGATTCCGTTTTAGACTCTTCTTATAAGAATGATTTTGAGAATATGGTCGCGCAAGTTGCAAGGGAAGGCGTCAGCGTCGGTATACATCTTGCCATCAGCGCAGGAAGGCAAAGCGCGTTAAGAGCGCCTCTCCTCGCCAATATTAAACATCAGATTGCCTTGTTTATGATAGATGCTACAGAAGTTCGCAATATTGTAGGGAGAACGGATTTATCGATTGAGGAAATACCAGGCCGCGGCCTAATCAAATTGGATCAGCCAACTGCTTTTCAAACAGCTTTGCCTGTAAAAGGCGAAGATACGCTGCAAATCATTGAGGGAATCCAAACGGAGAGCAAAGGTATGCGTGAAGCGTGGAAAGGCAAAACGCCGGCTCCAATTCCAATGGTTCCAGAAGTGGTTGAATTTTCTGCATTCATTAAACATCCGAAGGCAAAAGATATGTTGGCGTCAGGAGGCATTCCATTTGCGGTGGATTTTGAAGAAGTAGAGCCTGTAGCACTACAGGTTGTTGAAGACCAAAATACATTAATTTTAGGAGAAATGGCTGATGCAGTGGAACAAACGTATTTAACTCTTCTATCCAGCATTTCGCTCAATGAGCATATTGATGTCGGTTTGTTGGATAATGCTGCAGCAGCATTCCAATTGTATCAAAACCATGTCAATTTGTATGCGGATAATGGAGCTTCGATGGATTTGTTTGTAGCCAAAATTCAAGAACTATACGAGGCAAGGGAAGACGCATTTCGCCAAATCCAGTTGGAAACAAACGGGCGAGCGACCATACGCGATTTTAAGAACCAAATCCGTCCGCTCGTTGTTTTAATCACCGATGCCTCCTTTGTCGTTGAAACGATGTCGGCGCTGTCGCAGTCAACGCTTGCAAAGCTGATGGAAACGGGAGCAAGGCTTGGAATCTATTTCATTATTGGCGGAATCCCGGGAAGAATTGAAAGAATGTATGATGACATTTCCACTATGATCAAAAAACAAAAAACGGGTGTGTTGATTGGCAGGGTTGCCGACCAAAATATTTTGGAAGTGATGAATCGGCCGTATAAGGAAAAGAACCTGCCGCCTTACGAAGCTTATTATATCCGATATGGAAAAGCGGTAAAAATTAAAATCGCCGCGCCATATCGTACAAAGGAGGAAGTGAGCGAACATGTTTGATTGGTTCAAAACGGCGACGGAGAAAAAAAGAGATGATTACCATAAGCTTTACGAAAAACTTCATGATGCACTTTCGGATTATGATCAAAATGTTTCGGAAGCAGAAGGAATCTACGAAAGCTATGTAGGAAAAGCAGCTCATTTATCCAGCTCAGACATTCCATCAAACGACTTTGAACCTAAGCGGCAAGAACTCAATCAGAAGCTGAATAAATATTTCCAACTGGAAAAGCAGAAAAGAAGCTCTCTTGTGTCCGCCAAAAATAAGGCATACGAAAGATACATTTACTATAAAAACTTAGCCATTAAAGAAGCGAGGGAGAGAGCGGAAAGAGAGGAAAGAGAACGGAAAGAAAGGATGGAGCGGTTATATGGGAAGCGTTAAAATCAACGGTGCCAAAGTAAATGAAGCGAAAGAAACGGCAAAAGCGCTTGAAGAGTCGATTAGAAACACGAAGAACACATGCAGCCAATTAATTTCCTATATTCACTCGGCGGGGTGGAGTGGAAAATCACGAGACGCATTTCTTACCTATCTCGAGATTATACACAAATATCATCAAGAGATGGAAAAGGCTGCAGCGAAACAGACAAAAGCCCTGAATAATTTGGAAAGTTATTTCCATGACTTTTTGAACGATCCATCAGTTAAAGAAGTGAGAAACTTATGAACGCTGCTCGCGATGCTTTTAACGTACCGGAATTATATTTGTTGGCTGCGGCTTTTGGATGCAATACGATATTCGGTCTCCCGGATAAACAAATTTACCAATTAAAGGGAGAAGAAGTTTTTAAAGAAGCTCACGAACGCTTAAAAGAAAAACAAATATTAGATTCTGCCGGCAAAATCACAGAGGCGGGGGCCTTGGTCATTCAAGCACTGGAACATTATGCTCAAAGTGAAAAATATGTGCGAATTAATAATTTAATGTTTGCTTTCTTCGAGAAAACAAATGACAAGCTGATCGTTTTGGTGGAACTAGAAAATAACTTATACCAATTAAGGATCATGGCCAAAGCTTTTGTTCTCAAATTGCTAAGCGAACAGTTTCCGTTAATGTCAAGAGAACCGGCGCCGCTTGAAAAAACTTTTTTAAAGCGTGAACTAACCCATGAAGAAAGGCGAGAAGTAGAAAGTTTTGAACCGGAAAAAATGTTTATGAATCTTGAATTCTTTCATATGACTGAACGGCCGATGGAGCCTGACAATCCGAAATTCTATCAGCAGTGGATGATTTTTACGAAAGATCAAAATCTGATTATGGTGGATATCCCACAAAAGAAATACTACCATGCAAGCCAATATTGGTTTCTGAAACTGCTCTTTGACGAATTGGAATTTCCTTATAAGGAGGCAAAAGCGCATGGCTAACGCGAATATGGGCGGAGGAGGATCCGGCACCATTGATGTCAATCCGGATGAAATCACGACTGTTTTTAATTATTTGAACAGAATTCTTTCGGAATTAGAGGAAACGGCAATTCCCAATATAAAAAAACTAAGCAGCCTTGATTACTATACGGCGGGCAAAGCGATGAAAGCGATGGCTGTATACGATGAAGCGAATGAAAAGATCATGGATTTGTACGATCATTACAGTCGTGCAGCAACGTTAGTAATGGACATTTTATTAACCATGATGGAAGTGGACCAACAAATTGCGGAACAGATTATAGCAAAATTGGAGGTATAATCGGATGGATGTCAAATATATACCTTCCGAATGGGAAAGGACCAAGAAAGGCATTGGCGATCTGATCGG
This sequence comes from Aeribacillus sp. FSL K6-2833, assembly GCF_037965815.1. Lineage (GTDB taxonomy): Bacteria > Bacillota > Bacilli > Bacillales > Aeribacillaceae > Aeribacillus > Aeribacillus composti. The sequence goes on from NZ_CP150189.1 coordinate 647,601, forward strand.
CCTCGGTGCATGGGGAAAAGGCATGATCGACAACTTAAAAGATATCAGTGATCTTTTGGAAGACGCCCAATCAGACATCGCCAAATATGATAGCGACGGTGTCATCTCTTTCACCCACACGGACCGCAAAAGCCAATATCAACAATTATATGAAGATTATCTCGTCCTGCACCGCTTTAGCGGCCGTGTCGGAGATATTGTCGACCGTACGATCGATGAGCCGTTTTATCAAGATATCGATGCTTTTGTCGAAGCGATGCGCAACTTATCGATATCAGAGATCAAGACGAAAAACCACATCGGTGTTAAAGAAATAATCGTCGTTCCAGGAACTTATGGCACACAAGAGACGATCGAAGTGCCAAAAGCCGAGGTCGGACTAGAAGATCTGTTCAGCGGCAGCAACTACTATGCCAGGCTGATGGAACGGGAATACGCCTCATGGAAAGAACTGAATCCCCACCAGGACTTTTCGGAAAAAGAATACATAAAGAATGCATTGAATTCCTACGCCTTTCAGTATGAATCGATCAAAGACGGGCAAATGCACAAAGAATTCTGGGGGCAAATAGCGGCGCTCGTCGTGATTGTCGGCGTCTCATTTATTTGTCCGCCAGCAGGGATGGCATTGGGCATGGCCTATGGTACACTGGAATTAAGCTCGGCCGTTTCCGGAAAAGACTGGATTTCAGGGAGGGAACTAGAAACAGGCGAAAGAGTATTCCGTGGTGTCCTCGCTCCATTGGATATCGTCCCTGGCGTTAGCGCGCTTTCTAGATTCAGCAGCGCCGCCCGCTTTTCACCTCTAAGAGAAGCAAGTGATCTTCAATTATTAACGGGGTTAAAAACGGGCTTCCAGCAAAAATCACAACGTGCCTCCGACATAGTTGTCCATGCTGAAAAAGACATCGTTGCCCGCATTCGAAATGCGAAAGCATGGGCGAAGGAAATGCCTCAGCATTTGAAAACCGGCGCAGCAAACGGTGCGTTGCAAGTCGGCCGATTCGTAGACAACGCCATAACAAATCTGAAAAATGCGATCCCTGACCGGCAAATGGGATTCGCCATGGAAGGGGTTGGGGATGTTAAGGTTCCGGCGGAAAATACGCATGCGGTGGAGAATAAAATCCGGGCATACTTGAGTAAGGTCGATGGGGTGAATGTTGGGGGGAATAAAGTTAACAACGATGGCTTCGAATATAACATTAAGGATATGGGAACAGGCGAAAGTACTATAGATCCTAAATTAGAAAAATATGTTTGTGAATCATTTGAAGGTATAGGGAAAGAGGCACAAGATAATTTCAATAAATATCTCAGAGATAATGTTTGGTGTGATGAAACGTTATCTAATGCTGAAAAGATTGAAATTATGAAAGCTAACTTTAATAAGTTAACACCGGAACAAAAAATAAATTTTAATGTTTTAAATGATGTTAGAGTGATAAAAAATGCTGATTATTCTAATTGGGGAGAATGGCCAGATATTGACTGGCCAAGTTTTCCAGGTTTGAATAAAGATACTGCAATTGGTGTATTTAATAAAGAAACTGGAGAAATATTAATTCCAAGTGAATTAGATAGAATTGGAAGTCCTTTTGGTAACAATTTAGGTGTGGTAGAAAATGGTTATCATAGTACACAAAGTGAACGTTCTATTTGTTATATTGAAAATGAGTATGCGAGGAACACCTATTATTTTGATAAAACGTACTATAAAGATGCAATAGATGCTATTAAAAATTTTAGTATTGACCATCCAGAAGATTCTGTTAACAAAATAAATTCTATTATTGATAAATTAAATATAAAGAATGGAACAAATAATCCTCATATTACTGAAAATGTTATTGCCAATTGGTATTCTCAATATAAAGCTTTTCAATCAAATCCTGAATTGGTAGCTTTGTGTAAAGAAAAAGAAATAGACTCAACATATGGTGTTATGGGGGAAGCAGCTCCATGGGAAAAAAACGGTGAAATAATAACTACGGGTGGTGCGAAACAAATTAACACTCCAATAAATGTGAAAGCTTTAGAGGATATCGGTATATTACAAAATAAAGGAGGTTGGTAAAAAATGACACGAACTGAATATGAAAATAAAATAAAAGAGTTAGGCATAGATTTGGAAGAATTGAATATTGTTATTGGTAGAAAAACCAATGTACCATTTTCAACAGGTTGCTACTTAGAAGGTGATAATTGGATCTTATATAATGTGGATGAAAGACAAAATTTTTCAATTATCGAAAGGGGAAATGAGAATCAAATTTTCAAATTTTTATATATGATAACGATGGGAAAAATAGGTAGATAGAAAATAAACATTTTAATTTGACCGCACTACTTATCCAAAGCTTCTAAGCTATTCCATGTCGTTGAAATAAAATTAATAATTAATGGAAATTAAATTTGACCGTAATAAATGGTTCAGAGAAGAGGGGCTTTTGAATCCTTTTTATGTTATCCATGATAATAAAGAGCCAATATTGTAACAGGTTCGGAAGTAATATTTAATAATGAAAGTGATGCCCTTGATAACTTTATAAAAAGGCTTATAACAGTAAAGTTGTTATTTTAAGATTAGCAAGAACAATAAGGTATTTAAGTAATAGAAACATAAAATATTTTCTGTCAATAAATGTGGTAGAGCATAAAATTTTTTAATAGAGGGATCGACAGAATTTTTGAAGGGCTGTCCAGAAAGTCAAATCGCCATTGAAAACAAAAAATCATAAACACCGATATATCAACTTTTCTAAAACATTAATGGGGGTGTCAATAAGCCGTAAAAACGACTTATTAGACACCCCTTTTTTCCATAAATAGACAATCCTATCAAATTACCGAGGTGAATAAACATGATCAGAAAAGGCCGTTTCGCCACTTATAAGGGAAAAGAATATGAAATGACTCGTAATATGGATGGAAATCTAATAATAATAAGTAGGATCCAGAATCGTTAAAGTTGGGATTTGTGGATAAATATAATAGAGAGTTCCTGAATGGAAATTTAAAGGTTACTTTGCTCCAAAAGATGGGGCTGAATTGTATGAAGTAATCAATGGAAAAGAATTTTTACGCGCTATATATGATGAAGACGTTGGTAGATTTGTTCCGATACAATAATTACTGGAGGGATTATTTTGAAAAAAGGATTATATGCCAAATATAAAGGTGAGGACTATAAGGCTAGATTAATAGAGAATAAAGTTAGGTTAATTAGCTATAATGCAACAAATTTAGATAAGGGGTTTAACGAAAAAAAATATCCAGATAATTATGACATTAGTAATCTCCCTAGAGTGTATATTAAAGAAGTTGAACAGAATGAGATAGAAGATATTTATGAAATAGAACTTATTGGAGTGATTGATGGACTAGAGGTGCAAATATTAAATGAAAATGTTAATGAATATCTTGTTGCTACATCTGATGTTACAATAGGAGTTGAGTTAGATCTAGACAGAAAAGATCGAGATACATTTATGGATTGGGTGCCAAAAAGTAGAGTTAAAACTATAACACATAAGAAATCAGTCATACTCTGATTTTCACAAGGTGGGAATTTACTAAACATCGAGTAGGAGGCTAATGAATTAGAAGTGCCGCAGCATTTGAAAATCGGCGCAGCAAACGGTGCGTTGCAAGTCGGCCGATTCGTAGACAACGCCATAACAAATCTGAAAAATGCGATCCCTGACCGGCAAATGGGATTCGCCATGGAAGGGGTTGGGGATGTTAAGGTTCCGGCGGAAAATACGCATGCGGTGGAAAACAAAATCCGGGCATACTTGAGCAAGGTCGATGGGGTGAATTTGGAGGACATAAAAGAAATTAAAGATAATTCAAAAGGTTTAAGTCCAGGTGATAAAGCGAAAATTGAAAAATGGATGTATCCACCCAGTGAGGAAAAGTACCTTAAATATAAAGATGTATATGATAATCCAAAATATTATAATCAAGAAACTGGAGAAGTAATATGGCCTCCAAATGATGGATTCGCAGAAGAACCGGTTGACACAATCCTGAAAGAAGGAATGTTAATAGATAGATATGGAGAACCAACTGGAGGCTTCTTTTCTCCAAAGGGTGTTCCGTATGAAGAGAGAGCGCTCGCATTGCATAGTGACGAAGCAAACTATTACGTTTATAGAGTATTGGAAGACTTTAGTGTTAAATCTGGTAAAGCTGCGCCTTGGTTTGGCAGACCAGGCGGGGGAACACAATTTGTAAAATACCATGAAAATGGGAAACCTTATACAATTAATGAATTAATTGAAGAAGATTTAATTGAACTTGTTTCTGTAAGGAAGTGGAGTCCATGATGAATGTGCTTGAACTCTTAAAGAAGGATCCTAATCTTTTTATCGTTGAAAATGATAACCAATCGTTAAAAGAAGTTTCTGTCTATCAAAAAAATTATGATAAAGACAATGTGTATTTCGATATGTCTATAAGATGTAAAACTGATATTGTCAACAAAAAAATGAGATTATATGAAGTCCAAAGAAATAAAGAATTTTTGATTGGACAATATGCCGATTCGGAATTTGGCCAATTGGCATTTTATATAGTTGTGTATAGTTACTTTAATCAAGATAAACCAAGTAATAGCGTAAGAAAAATGCTGCGAAATATAGGAGAAGATGTTAATAAAGCAAATAAAATCCTTGAAGATCATATAGGGAAAAATTATTTTTCTTTGTATAGAAAAGAAATTGGAAAAATAAATATTGATAAAATAAATGACGATCGTTGTGATGTTTTTTACTTGTCTCTTGAGAATAATATAATCCCAATTGTCCGAAACAAAAGATTGACAAGTGCATTTGTGATAATTTATAATTATGGCTTTTATTTAAAGCAATTTGACTCCTTAATGAAAAAGATCATTTCACATTACAATTTAAAATTAAAGAAAGAAGAAACAGAAGAATTAAAGAGATTGTATTTAAAAAAATAATTACAGCGGTGATAGTTACGAAACTGATTTAATTTATCATAAACACTAAAATATGAAGTCTTAATTCATAGAACCTCAGCTTTTTCTTTATTATCGCGGTATCTCGACATGGGCCGGTCCCAATCGGTCTAAGGGTTGATGACGGAATGAGCAACGAAAGACTTTGAAAAATAGCACTTCTTTGTAAAAAATGTTGGGGGGAATAAAGTTAACAACGATGGCTTCGAATATAACATTAAGGGTACGGGAAAAGGCGAAAGTACTATAGATCCTAAATTAGAAAAATATGTTTGTGAATCATTTGAAGGTATAGGGAAAGAGGCACAAGATAATTTCAATAAATATCTCAGAGATAATGTTTGGTGTAATGAAACGTTATCTAATGCTGAAAAGATTGAAATTATGAAAGCTAACTTCAATAAGTTAACACCGGAACAAAAAATAAATTTTAATGTTTTAAATGATGTTAGAGTGATAAAAAATGCTGATTATTCTAATTGGGGAGAATGGCCAGATATTGACTGGCCAAGTTTTCCAGATTTGAATAAAGATACTGCAATTGGTGTATTTAATAAAGAAACTGGAGAAATATTAATTCCAAGTGAACTAGATAGAATTGGAAGTCCTTTTGGCAACAATTTAGGTGTGGTAGAAAATGGTTATCATAGTACACAAAGTGAACGTTCTATTTGTTATATTGAAATGAGTATGCGAGGAACACCTATTATTTTGATAAAACGTACTATAAAGATGCAATAGATGCTATTAAAAATTTTAGTATTGACCATCCAGAAGATTCTGTTAACAAAATAAATTCTATTATTGATAAATTAAATATAAAGAATGGAACAAATAATCCTCATATTACTGAAAATGTTATTGCCAATTGGTATTCTCAATATAAAGCTTTTCAATCAAATCCTAAATTGGTAGCTTTGTGTAAAGAAAAAGAAATAGACTCAACATATGGTGTTATGGGGGAAGCAGCTCCATGGGAAAAAAACGGTGAAATAATAACTACGGGTGGTGCGAAACAAATTAACACTCCAATAAATGTGAAAGCTTTAGAGGATATCGGTATATTACAAAATAAAGGAGGTTGGTAAAAAATGACACGAACTGAATATGAAAATAAAATAAAAGAGTTAGGCATAGATTTGGAAGAATTGAATATTGTTAGTCTCATCACCATATTCTGTGATGTTCACACAATTCCGGAAATAAGTTAGCGAGATTGATACTCAATCTAGAGTAGCTCCTTCGTCAGCTTGCAGACCACTAAGTTGGTAGATGGAAGCGGTCAAGTGCTTTCCTTGACGGATTTCATTCTACCAACTACAATGCGGAAAGCTGATGAAGGGCATGGTTAAGCAACCTGATTTTTATAAGTTTTACCTGTACATGTAAATTTGCACATTATTTCAGGCTGACTTTTTCAAATTATTTTGGTTCGTTTTCTGAAATAATGTGCAATTTTTTTTGCGGATTATTTTAGATTTTGCGATTTTCCCCAGGTTCTTTGCACATTTTTCCGGTCGTTTTTCGATGATTTTTCCGCCCCTCTTCGAAAAAAATGGAACCCTCCGTACAAAGAGCTCCGATCGCTTAGTAAAGATGATGTTCCTCTGCCGCCATTCGAACGATTTCTTCATCGATCTGTTCTTTTTTCATTTGGTATCCATACAAGAGGCAAGTCGTGGCTAGGGTATTGATCACTCTTGGCCATCCTTGAGATTGTAAAGCGATGGCCTCTAGCGCTGCTGGAGTAAAAATCGGAATCTTCGCTCCCGCCATTTTCATTCGCTGTTCTATATATTGACCAACTTCTTCTTTCGTCAATGGCCCCATTTGATATCGCATGATGATACGTTGATTCAACGGCCGATGCTGGTTGAGCCGAAGTCGCGTTTGTAAATGCGGAAGGCCAGCTAAAATCAAGACAAATGGATTCGTCGAATCCATTTGAAAATTAAACAAAATCGCAAGATCTTGCAGAAAGGCATCTTTAGCCAGATGCATCTCATCCAAAATCAAGACAGGAGTGATTCTTCGTTCGGTGTACAATCGTTCGATTCCTTGCTGAATTTGATAAAACAAATCGACCTTCCGGTATTTTGGCTCTTCTCCCAACCCAAGCGCAAGCCCTCGGTAAAAATCCATCACTCCTCCTGTGGAAAGAGGAAAATAGACGACATGATACAACGATGGATTCAACGACTCTTTAAACGTTCGTAACGTAAACGTTTTTCCAGATCCCGGTTCACCAATGAATAGACCGATTCCTCTCGTTCGTTTGATATAATCCAATCCCGCCAATGCTTCTCGATACGAAGTAGCGAGATAGGCATCCGACGGCTTCATTTCTTTCGAAAAGGGTTCATGAGAAAGGGAGTAGAAGGTTTTATACATGATCTTCTTCCCCCTTTGCCCATTCTGTATTCAACGAAAACGGGGACCGATTTCGTTTCACATGGGCGTTATCATGCAGGCATACAGGTTTGGCTTGAGTGACTTCCTTGCCATCTTCATATACATATACACCATGATCATCGTAACGAATATCGACGGATTGGCCAATGAAACGAGGAGGCACTTCGTACAATTGTTTGTTGAGCGAAATCGTTCCATCGGCCTTCACTTTCCGAAACTCGCGTTTCAGAAACATTGAATCCAACACCGTCGGATCTTCTAGAAATTGAACCGTATGGTTTTGAGACAGAAAGATTTCATGAGGCGTTTTTCCATTGAGCGATGCATGGGGGTTACGATGATAATCTTCCTCCAGCCATCTCCAAAATCGTTCATTCAACTCTTCGAGTGAATGAACCGGATTCATGTCCAATAACGGATAAAAACGCGTCTGCACCGTCTTGAAAAAGCGCTCAATTTTGCCCTTGCTTTGCGGGTCATATGGCTGCGTATGAACGAGGGTGATCCCTAACTGTGCACACGCATACTGAAGAGTTTCGGAACGATAAATCTTTCCGTTATCCGAGTAAATCATTTTCGGCTTTCCATACCGAATGAGCGCTTCTTTGGTGACGACTCGCAGCCCATCAAATTTCTCGGAAGAGAAAAATTGAGCGTATGGCACGATGCGTGAACAATCATCGATGTAAGCGATGAGAAACGTTCTTTTCTTCTTCCCGTTGATTGGAACATACGGACCGTAAGAAAGGTCTCCTTGCCATAAGGCGTTCACTTGATCATGCGCAAAACGTTTTCTCTCCGGCATCGGTAAAATTTCTTTGCCGACAAGGTTGAATTTTTTTAATAATCGGTATATAGTAAAATAAGAAATTTGTTTTGGGTTGATTTCCCCTTGGTGTACCAGTTGTTGGTAAAAGACCGTCACTGGCACTTGGGGAAATTTTTTTCTCATCGCTAGAATATAATCCTCATCTTCTGGAGACAGCTTTCGGGAATGTCCACGATCCGAGCGCTTCTTCGGTTTTAATCCCTCAAATCCCATTTTCCGATAACGCAAGTACCAGTCTTGAATCGTTTTCGCAGCGATCCGTTTCTCTCCGTAATACGGCATTTCATGAATGCGATTAGCCATCTCAGTGAGGTAGCTCTTCGGATCTACTTGTTCATTCAAAAGTGGGGCAATCAATCCGAATCGGAATAAGGCAATTTGTTCTCTCATGTGTTCGTCCATCGTTTCCATCCTCCTTTTTCATTTCGAAGGACAGCCGGCTATCCATTTCACCTTTGATGATAAATTCTTCTTTTCCACCTGTCGAGGCAAAAGGTATGTGGGACGACCTCAACACCTAGTTGCGCTTCCTTATCGTCCAAAACAATGTGCCATAAAGTAGGTCGACAAATACCCCCACGACTCTTTGACAAACCGTTCCTCTCCCCATTGTTGGATTTTCCCGATCGATCGACAAGCTTGTTGTTGGGTATCTCGCTCCCAACCGAAAGATTCCTTCGCCGAAGTAAAATACATATAAATCCATGAAATTGTTTGGATAAATCGTCGGAGATAGAAAGAAATGAGTTGTCTTTTTGATGGATTTGTGCCGGTTTGATGAAGCACATTGATGTTAGACTAAAAAGTAGACACAGATTATTATAGTAATAATAGACTAAAAAATGAGGTGTCTACATGACAAAAAAACAAAGGCGGTACGAGGAAGACTTTAAGCGTCAAACTGTTCGTTATATTTTGGAGGAAGCGAAATCCGTTGCACAAGTGGCTCGTGAGCTCAAAATTAACGAAAATACTCTTCACGGCTGGATGAAAAAATATAAGCAAGAACCTGAAATAACAGAAACCCAAACGTTTCGATCCGAAGACCACGAAGTTCGTGAACTGAAGAAACGTATTCGGGATCTGGAGGAGGAAAACTCCATCTTAAAAAAGGCGATGCACTTCTTCGCGAAAGACCATCGGTAAAAGATTCATTTATCCATGAGCATCGCTTCGATTACCGATTGGAGAAGATGTGCGAAGTATTGAAAGTTTCTCGAAGCGGTTATTATAAATGGCGTGATCGTCCCAAAAGTGCTAGACAAGAGCGTCGAGAAGAATGGACGCAGGAAGTGCGTCGTGTGTATATCGAATCTCGCCAACTGTATGGGAGTCCAAAGGTTGCCAAAAAGCTTAATCATGAAGGCATTAAGGTTTCACAGAAGACGGTTTCCCGCATAATGAACAAAGAGGGAATGAAGTCTCGTACCGTGAAAAAGCATAAGGCTACCACTAACTCAAAACATAACCATCCGGTCCACGAAAATGTCTTAAACCAACATTTTACTGTTACGAAACCAAATGAAGTATGGGTAGCTGATATCACATACATTCCAACGGATGAAGGTTGGCTTTATCTAGCTAGTATGATGGATTTGTATTCAAGGAAAATAGTCGGCTGGCATATAGACTGTTCCATGAAAAAGGAGCTAGTGTTAAGTGCTTTAAAGCAAGCCTATCAGCGTCAACAACCACAGGGTTCTATCCTCCATCATTCTGATCGAGGGAGTCAATATGCTTCAAATGACTATCAAGCTAAGCTAATGGAATACGGAATGAAATGTAGCATGAGCCGCAAAGGAAATTGTTATGACAACGCTTGTATTGAATCATTTCATGGGATAATAAAAAAAGAACTAATCTATCAGACTCGTTATAAAACAAGGGAAGAAGCAAAAAAGAGCATATTTGAGTATATAGAAATATTTTACAATAATAAACGTATTCACTCCGCAACAGAGTATTTTTCGCCATCTGAATACGAACGTATGTACGACAAAAAGGGAGCTTAATGAGCATATTAATAGAATAGTTAGACCCGAAAATTTACCTTTAAAAATAATTAGGACAACGTCGTAATTATTTTTAAAAGGCCACCAAGCGATAGCGCGGTAGCTGCGAAAAAAATTTATAAATTTTTGTGTCTACTTTATTGACCTAATATCACTGGGGCTGTCACGACCTATTCTCCACTTCTACTATAAAAAAATAGTAGCACAGACCATGGCCGTGGTCTGTGCTACTAATCTTAGTATGTTTTTTTAAAAAGAAAATAAATTTTATTAAATTATGCGAATTTTATTTGTTTTATTTATTATTTTCTTTTTTTATTTTTTCAATTCTAACAAAATCTTTAAATTGGGATATTAAATCTTTTACACATTGTTCGCTTTTATATTCTTTGTTTCCGTTCTTAACAATATCTAATCTCATATAAATCTGTTTTAATACAGTTTTAGCCTCATCTTCTGTCAAAGAATCAATACTTTTTAAAACTTCATCATATTGCTTTACCGCATTTTCATCGGCTAATTTATTTTCAAACATCATACTCCTCCTTTAATTTTTTTCTTTTATCGGTTATTATTATATAACAAAAAAACTGTAACGATATACTACTTTTACATTAAATTGGAAGGGATGTAAAAAATGAATAATAAGATGCTACTTGTAATTATAATGTCACTAATATTTTTTACTTTTAATATACCCAAAACATTTGCTGATAATAACCATGAGCAACGATATTTTGTGACTTTTAAAGAAGAAGTGGATACGGATTACATTAAAGAAAAAGAGGGAAAAATTATTCGGCAGTTTAATACTTCATCTTCAGTATTAATAGAGGCTTCTTCAGAAACTATACAAAGAATTAAAGATAATAACGAGATCGTAAGTATAGAGTTAGATGTCGAAGTGGAAATTGATGAAGCTTATGAAACTGATTGGGGGCTCATTGATATTGATCCTCAAGAACAATTGATTCCTTGGAATATTGATTATATCGGTTCTACTTATGCTCATCAAATAGATATTACTGGTAAAAATGTTAAAGTCGGCATTATAGATTCAGGGATAAATCCTCATAAAGATTTGAAAGTTAGCGGTGGAATCAACATAGTGGGTAATAATGGGAATTATTATGATGACTATGGACACGGCACTAAAGTCGCTGGAATTATAGCAGCTTTAGATAATTCTTATGGAATTATAGGTGTTGCACCAGATGTGGAATTATATTCAATTAAAGTTTTGAAATCAAACGGAAAAGGGTCAATAAGCGATGTAGTAGCTGGTATAGAATGGGCTATTGAAAATGATATAGATATACTAAACTTTAGCTTACAAACAACAATAGATAATAGTGTATTAAGAAATGCTATTCAAAAAGCATATGAAAATAATATATTGTTGGTTGCTTCTGCGGGGAATATGGGAGGAACAAAAAAAGTGGATACTGTTACGTATCCAGCAGCATATGACGAGGTAATTGCTGTAGCGGCAGTAGATAAGAATGGAGAAAGGGCGTCTTATTCTAGTACAGGAAAACGAATAGATATATCAGCTCCTGGAGATTACGTTTATACAACTGTTCAAAGTGGATTATATTTTTTAGCTACCGGAACTTCTATGGCTGCTCCACATGTTAGTGGTGTCGCTGCATTAGTATTGGAGTGTCAACCTAATCTTGATGTAGAGGAGTTAAGAAAAATATTATTAAAATCTAAAAAACCTTTTGGAAACCCTAAACTTTATGGCAAAGGGATTATTGATGTTCCGAAGGCAATTAAATTTAGTAAAAATTAAAAATAGTTTACAAATAATACAAATTATGGGATTATAAACTCATAATTTAATAATCTTGTAATAATCTTGAAGGGGTGGTTTTAATGTCAAGAAAATTTCTTGCATGTTTATTAGTATTTTCACTACTAGTAACATTCACTCTTCCAAGTGCTAGTCTTGCAGCTCCAAAAAGTCAACAAAGTAATAATTCAGTTGTTACTGAAGAATACATCCAAAATTCAGTAACTACTGACGATGAAATTGGGGATGAGGTTGAAGCTGCAGGAAAAACAGGATGGCTAATTAAAATGGGCTTAGAAGTAGCCGAACAAATTGTAAGATATGGTGGTTCTGCATTATCAAAAATCACAAAATATCTTGATGCTGATACAGCGAAATATTTAAAGAATAATAGCAGTAAAATCGCAAAAGGTATTGCAGATGCACAAAAGAAAATTAACGAACTTGAGGATTATACACAATCCCGTTTAAGTGCAATACTTCAACAATCACTTTCTAATATGGGAGTTCCAAAATCATATGCTGTTCCAATCGGAGATGCGATTGCAGCTGCAGTTATGTTTTTAATTTAGGAATTGTTCGGACAAAACTAGTTTAAAAATAAGGAGAAAAGAGAATTTGAATTCACACCGATTCTCTTTTCTCCATTTTTATTTATCTAGGTCAGCAAGTGCCACATTTAGCAATGCATCTAGAACAACTGCTAGTTGGTCCATTGGCTGTTGGAAACACTAATCTAATGATGGTATTTAAATTAAAATATTTATTCACTCAATCAAAATTCATATACACTTGATCTTTTAAAAACACTTTTATTTCAGGATGTAATTTTAATACATAAGTATCTATAAAGTTTTTTATAAATGGTGCAACATTATATTGACTACCTTCCTCTGGTTGAATACCCATTTCTAAAGCATTTACATAATCATCTGAAGATATAAGACTTGGTTTTATTATATAAGTAAAACAATAAATACCGAAATAATATAACTAAGTAGTTGTAGTATAGATTTATGGACACAACTTGGTTAAGTAATACTCTAAAAAGAATTATAATTGATTGAATCGGCTACACTTAACTGGACAATAAAATTAAGGTCAAGTAGACTAAACACCAAATTTGGGTATACTGCTTATTAAACATAAAGGATCCGTACTAGAAACTTTACTTGGAGTGGCGGGTATGCTAGCCTTGTCGGCGAGACAGATGAACACATCATCTGACTTCTTGGCTGGGAAAGCATGCCCGCAGAGGCTCCATGTCAAGTTTCGTCGCAAACCCACTGTTTTGGTGGTCTACTTCAACACTACCACAGTTAAGGAGAGTTTAAAAATGAGAAACAGACGAACATTCACTGTAGAATTCAAGGCTCAAATGGTCAAGCTTTATGAAAATGGGAAACCAAGAAAAGATATTATTCGTGAATATGATTTAACGCCTTCAGCCTTGGACAAATGGATCAAACAAAGCAAAACATCCGGTTCATTTAAGGAAAAGGACAATCGTTCTCCAGAAGAAAATGAATTGATCCAGCTTCGAAAAGAAAACAAGCGTTTATTGATGGAGAATGATAGTTTAAAGCAAGCCGCGCTGATACTAGGACAAAAGTAAATGTGATCAAGAATAACAGACACAAATACTCGATATCAGCAATGTGCGATGTCCTACAACTTCCAAGAAGTACCTATTATTACGAAGTAAAAGAAAAAAGTAATGCAGAAGATGAACTGACAGCTGCCATTCTGGAAATTTTCCAGAAAAGCCGCAAAAACTATGGTACACGTAAAATCAAACATGAATTAGTAATCTAGGGAGGTTAGAACATTTATTAGAGAATGGCTCTGTCGATAACATAATCGAGGGATTAGCCAAATTTTCAGAGCGTTACTTTGACCGAATTCACGGGCAAGGCTCTTCCTCTTCTGTCTCCGTGCTTTGGACAAAAGAGTTTGGGCCGGTTTATCTGTTCCGAAAGGTATGGGAAAAGTTAGGGCTTGGTCGGCTATTACGTAAAATCATGGATGATTCCGAGGCTGCTTCTCAGTATGACGAAGCCATTTTTGCCATGGTGTTAAACCGTCTCATGGATCCCAATAGTAAGCATTATATCTTCAAACAATGGATCGACACGATTTATGCAGAAGGTCTTTCAGACATTCAACTCCATCACTACTATCGTGCATTAGACTTCTTAAGTGAACAAAAAGAAAAAATTGAGGAACAACTTTATGGACATTTAACCGATTTAACCTCATTAGAAGTAGATATCGTGTTTTACGACACGACAAGCACCTATTTCGAAGGAGAGGAAGCAGACGAACTGCTGGCTCACTATGGTTACTCCAAAGATCATCGTGGAGATCGAAAACAAGTCGTGATTGGCTTATTAATGACCAAAACAGGGATTCCGATTGGGCATCAAGTCTTCCCTGGAAACATGCATGATACGAAGACATTTGGCATGGTGGTTGGAGACCTGAAGAAGCGCTATCCTATTCAGAAAGTCATTCTAGTGGGAGACCGCGGAATGGTTAGTGAAGCCAACTTAGATCAAATTCGTGAACTGGGCATGGAATATATTGTGGGTGTCAAATTACGAAAGTCGAAGAAAGCCCAAGAGTGATGTTAGTCTAAAAATTAGACACGGAGAACAGGGAGATTATAATAAACTTAATTACAATAGGTTTGTTTTTTGAAAATAAAAGTGCAGAGAATTGCAAAATCCTTATGCAGTGATATGCAAAGGAGCTTTACATGGAGGAGGAGCCATGATAACCTTTTTTGGTTTTGCCAAAACTGTTGAAGCTGGCGCTTGGCTAAAGAATCATGGCTACAGAGGATCCATGTCAAGCCCTTGATGGATAGATCACATATATGTATATTTATACAAAATTTTGATAAAGATATACTGCAACACTCTGAATTTTCTTCTTGTAGAAAATAACTTGCATCATTTTACAGAAATATATTTGGAAAATGCACAAATGCTTGGTAAGAATGTGCATCATCTAGGGGATTCGCAAAATTTTTCGCGGTATTTCGGATGTTAGAATGAAATTGCCCTAATTTACAACATAGCATTTCAATATATACTCTCCCCTTTGTATTTCACCAGCTTCCCGCACAACTATTTTCTCAGTCTTTTCAGCGCTATTTGTAATAATAATTGGCGTTACGATTTCTTTATTATTTTTTTCAATAAATTCTATATCAACATTCATTATGGGATCTCCAATTTTTACTTTTTGCCCTTCACTCACAGTTACTTCATAACCTTCACCATTTAATTCAACCGTATCTAGTCCAACGTGAATTAATATTTCTAACCCATGTTTTGTTCGAATACCTATTGCGTGCTTAGTAGGAAATACTTGAATAATTTGTCCTTTTACAGGGGACACAACCTTTCCGTCTTTAGGAATAACCGCTATCCCATCCCCCATCATCTTTTGGGCAAACACGGGATCCGGTACTTCTGATAATGAAATTACTTCGCCATACATAGGTGAAAAAATTTCTTCTATAATAGTTTTGGGATTTTTCGCAAATATTTTTTTTAACATACTAATTCCTTCTTTCTATCTATAATAATTTTATGAAAATTGTATTTTAATAATAAAGACAAGACAAAGAACAGACAGCAATCCAACAATAATGGTACTTCCGACAAATCTTAAATTTGCTCCTTTTTCCTTCCGGTTCAACGTACTATTTTTTATTAATTCTTTATGTGCTTTCCGGTATTTGCTAATAGCTAAAAGAAGCAACATACTGCCAAATATATTTCAACCAGCAATAATGAAATCGCCAACCTTCCTATTTCTAACTGGATCTGTTTTATAAATCTGACAACACCATTCTTGTCAATACACCAAAAAAAGATTTAACATGGCAAACACAAACAAATTTTAATAAAAGGATCCTCTTTTACTTGAGCAAAAAAAGGTTGGTTTGCCTGCAGCGACATTATATATAAATAACTAAGAAAGAGAAATGGGACGTATAAAAAAGATGACCGATATTTTAAAAATGCGCAAACTTTGTAATATGGAAGGGGAATCATTCGAATGTTTTTGTTGGCACGTTGTATTATGCGTCTTCATCTTTTCCCGCCCTTTCAATTGTTTCTTTTTTCTCTTTCAGATAGTCAACATAATGGCTAAAAATAGCTTCTCCAATAATAAAAAAAGGGGCAAATGTTTTCAATTTTGTTCCGTTATGGCTTGCGAGATTTGAACTTCTGGCATATAAATTATACGGAGTCATTCTAGCCAAACGATTATTTACTAAATTTGTTATAGAGATAAAAGGAATTCCTTTGGCAACTAAATTTTGCACTGCAGGAAAAATTGTTGGTGTATCTCCTGATAAAGAAAAAATGATCACAACATCGTTTTTCTGCAAATCCTTTACAATTATTTCAAACTCCAATTGAGAGTGGATAACATTCAAATACTTTTGAAGCGGCAGAAACATTCTTTGCAACTCTAATGCACAATGTAATTGGGCAGTGCCCGTCCCAAAAACAAATACTTGATTGGCATTATATATCAATTCACAAACATCCGAAAAATCTTTGGTTTGAATATATTTGATTGTTTCATGAAGATCTTCCTGCAAAATTTCTACACCGCTTTTTTCTTCTACCGGATCCTCTCGACCTTGCCATTTTAAGAACACTCGGAATTCACTATATCCACTAAATTCCAATTTTTGTGCCAACCGCAATATTGAAGAGCGGGAAACATTGCATTTTTCAGCTAGATTATTAATCCCTAACGAATAACAAGTATTTTTATTATTCATAATGTACTTTAAGATGTGTAAATCTGTCTCATTTAATTTTTTATAATGTTTATTAATAAGTTCTTCTAATCTCAAGCCATATCCCCTCCTTCAATAAATAATTTATGTTTGCTCTTGTCATCTCCAATGGCCGTGCCGTTAACTGCGAATAAATTCGCTGGCAGAACTATATGGAACTGTACTGGATTATTATCCTTTACATTCTTTCGGAAGCAGCCAAATGTAATGCCAGAACACTACAATACTTAGTTTAAAGGAAAAAAAGGTGTAAGTCTGCTGCTTGGCAAAAAATAATTATTCATTAACAGAGGGAGGAGTGAAACAAAAAAGTACAAAAGATTGTTACCCTTTTGTACTTTTTGTTTGATAAAATCGATCATCTTAAAAAAATTCGCTCACTACCACATCATCTTTATGAAGTTCAGGCCAGAAATCTTTATTTGCTTCAATTAAATCATCCAATATTTCTTTAGCAACTTTTGCACTTGGTACTGTTTTGGATAATGTTATTGCTTGCCATAATTTTTGGTAAGAACGGGTAACCCACGCCTCAACAACCAATTTTTCAACTGATACTTGTTGTTCCATTAATCCTTTTTGGAATTGTGGAATTTCTCCTATCGATAATGGCTCTGGACCATTACTTCCAACAATACAAGGAATTTCCACCATTGCAGTTGGATCAAGATTAATAATTGATCCTTTATTTTCGACAATTAATAACATTCTTTCATGAGTGTTATATGCAATGGCACGTGCTAAATCTACAATATATGCTGCATGTTCATCTATATGAAGTTTACTGCCTTCTGTGGATTGATTTTCAATTATTTTTCTACATTCGCCGAAAACAAATTTTTCACGGCCTTCCATTACCTCATTGGCTCTTGTATATTCAGGATTAGAATGCTCCACAACATAATCTGGGAAGAAGTAGTATTGCAAATACGTATTCGGCAATGTATTTGGATCTAATGCATATACATCACGCGCCTTTAAGAATGTTTCATTCCAACTTTGATCTACATGCTGGTTATCTGCGCTATTTGGTACATTATATCCATGTTTAGCTACATGTTCTTTTAGTTTTGGCATTAAATCATTTCCATCTTTATCACGGATTTCTGTCCACCAGCCAAAATGGTTTAATCCAAAATAACGGACATTCATTTCTTTACGATCATTTAAACCTAAAATTTGTGCCATGCGCATTTCAATTCCAATAGGCATGTCGCAAATGTTTAATATTTTGGAATTTGGCCGCAAACGACGGGTAGCTTCAGCAACAATAGCTGCTGGATTGGAATAGTTTAACATCCATGCATCTGGAGAGTATTTTTCCATATAATCAATTAATTCTAATACACCTCCAATAGAACGCATTCCATATGCAATTCCGCCTGGCCCGCATGTTTCTTGACCAACTACACCATGTTTCAAAGGTATTTTTTCATCTAATTCACGCATTGCATATTTTCCTACACGAATATGCGCCATGACAAAATCAACATCTGTAAAGGCTTCTTCAGGATTTGTTGTTGCCAAAAATTCTATTTCCGGAGCTCTTTCTTTGAGAATTATTTCGCAAGCTCCTGCAATTGTTGCTTGACGTTCCTCATCATTATCATAAAGTTTTAATTTCCGAATTGGAAATTTATGTAAATTATCTAATAACATCAAAACAATCCCTGGAGTAAAAGTACTTCCCCCGCCTGCAATTAATACCGAGAATTTTTTCATTTTTAGGTTTCCTCCTTTAATGCAATATCCTCTTTCATCCAAGTTATAACAATTCATTTGTATGAAAACAATATTCCTTAACCATTCTGGTCGCTATCTCAAGTTCAGTTCTATTTCCCACAAGAAGGGAATTTTCCCGCTTGTCAAATAAACAACATTTTAGAATTTGCAAGTAAATGTGAAGCCTTTCAGTTTTCTTTATATTGTTTTTTTGCAAGAATCACTCAATAAATTCTCAAATTGTTCCCTTACTTGTGGAACCGATAAACCGACTATCACTTGAATTGCTTTCCCATTCTTAACAATTCCGTGGGCTCCAGCTGATCTAAATCGGCTATCAGGCGCTATTTTTGATTCATCTACTACTGTTACGCGGAGTCTTGTAGCACAGTTTGTTACATCGGCAATATTAGAAGATCCGCCTAGGGCTTCTAAAAATTCACTAGCTTGAACAAAATAAGCATTTTCTTTATTTGCACTATTTTTATTTTCTGCTTGCTTTTTAGCTTTGTAGTCTGCTTTTGTATACAGTTTTACTTCTTTTTGGTCATCTGCTTCACGACCTGGGGTAGCTACATTTAGCTTTACAATTAAATAACGAAACATGAAAAAATAGATAACCGTAAATGCCAATCCAATTATCCACTGAGTGATATAAGTGGAAGTATGGTATTTGAATAACGGAATCCAGTTGGAACTGGCAATTTCTAACAATCCACCACCCATATTACCAACTGCACCAAACGCATACATCACCGCAGCCATAGAAGCTGCTAAAAATGCATGTACAGCAAATAGAAGAGGAGCAACAAATAAAAATGTGAACTCTATCGGTTCTGTGATCCCAGCTACAACAGATGTTAAAGTTGCTGCAATCAACATACCTGATACGATTTTCTTTTTCTCAGGTTTTGCTGTTACGTATATCGCTAATGCAATGCCAGGGATTCCAAAAATTTTGGACATACCATGCAAAGCAAAACCGCCTTCCGGGAACATTTCTTTTAATGAATGAGCACTTGTAGCATATTCCGATAAATGCTCCATCCAATATTTTGCAATTCCGCCATCAACAACTGCCGGGCCGTAGATAAAAGGACCGTATATAAAATGGTGCAGTCCCGTTGGAATTAAGATTCTTTCAAGGAATGTATACAACCAAACCCCTAATACATCAGAGGAAGCCAAAAACCCTTGTAAAGAAGCAATTCCGTTCTGAATTATCGGCCACCCCCACGAGGTAAGCAAGGCAAGAGGCAATATAGCAAAAAAACAAACAATGACAACAAAGGATGTTCCTTGGAAGATACCTAGGAAATCTGGTAGTTTTTTGTCAAAATAATGATTGTGGATTAAAACAACAAGGGAAGAAATAACAATCGCACCGATAATATTTGTATCTAAAGTTTTAATACCGGCAATTTCCGTTAACCCGCTCACTCCTCCAACTTCTTCGCTAAAATCGACACCAAAATTTTCCCCCCAAATCGTTAAAATAGCGTTTACAAAATAATTGAAAGTTAAATAGGTTACGAGTGCTGCTAAAACAGCTCTCGCATGTGCTTTTTTCGCTAATCCAATAGGGATGCCGGCAACAAAAAGCAACGGGATTTGATTAAATACTGTCCATCCACCTTCCTCTATTACCGTCCAGAATTTATACCATGCTCCATCTGGATCAGCCAAAGAACCCATAATATCCCCGTTTTTAAATAAAATTGTGAGACCTACAAGTATCCCCGCAAATGGGAATAATAATACTGGTACAAACATCGCCCCACCGAACCGTTGGAATTTTTGCATCATCCTTGATCCACTCCTTTTCTAGCAATTAAATAACAATACTTAAGAAGTAATTTGTGGGATCTGTTATTTCATGCAAAAGATGATTGCCATAGCAAAAATGTCAAGGTGCTTATAGTTGCAACTATAAATTGTCAGCGCTTACAATTAAGTTATATTAAAATCTAATTTTTAACAATAACTTGGCAAGATGTCGGGACTTATCCTTTCCATTTGAACATTTTCCCACAGTTTGAAAAATTTCACGAACTTTTCAAACTGGAAAAACATATAAAATTTCTTTCTCACGGTTATTCACTATGTAGCTTTAGCTTCCCTAAACATCGAGTAGGAGGCTAATGAATTAGAAATACTGCAGCATTTGAAAACCGGCGCAGCAAAC
The DNA here is from genome assembly GCF_037965815.1 of Aeribacillus sp. FSL K6-2833. Classification (GTDB taxonomy): domain Bacteria; phylum Bacillota; class Bacilli; order Bacillales; family Aeribacillaceae; genus Aeribacillus; species Aeribacillus composti. The sequence goes on from NZ_CP150189.1 coordinate 668,371, forward strand.
GGTGCGCCTAAAGTCGGCCGATTCGTAGACAACGCCATAGCAAATCTGAAAAATGCGAACCCTGACCGGCAAATAGGATTCGCCATGGAAGGGGTTGGGGATGTTAAGGTTCCGGCGGAATTGAGGGGAATTTTGGTTACTCCATAATTATTGGGGAAAGTAAAGAGCCTCAAGAAGTTATTAATACTGTATATGAAACGGTTTCTAGATTTAAAAGGGATCCGATAAAAAGAGATAATGCACAACGTGTAATAAATAAGGAAATTGGTTGCTTTTTAAGGTCTATTAATTCGCCTCAATTTATTGCAAATCAATTCACACGTTATCATTTCAATGGGACGAATTTATTTGACGTAATACAAATATTAGAAAAATTAACCGAAAAGGACCTAGAAGAAGTACTACACTTACATTTTTCTGATGAATCGAGTTCGACACTAATCATTAAGTAAATGATACTTGTTATTTTTCTATAAATTTTTTTTATTTAATGTAGTGTTAAGGTAGTATCCATCTATTAATTTAACATCAATCAATGGAAAAATACTATTTATTCTCTCCTATATTATTTTCATAACCTTGGATGTACAAACAAAAATAAGTAAAAACATAGGCTCTTAGACCTAATAAAAAAACAAAACGATTCAAAAGCCCCTTTTAAAATGTATTATTCTACATTATTATTCTGAATAGAAAGATAATTTTTGAAAAAATAAATGATTTAACGGGTGTAAGTAGAATACATATATATACTAAGATAATATGTTGGAGTGAGAAAATGTCGTACTTATTAGATGTTCAAAATATTACAAAGCGATATGGCAATAAAGTTGTTTTAAAAAATGTTACATTCAATGTTCCGTCAGGATCAATAGTTGGCTTTATTGGTGATAATGGTGCAGGTAAATCTACTACATTTAAAACAATACTAGGTCTAGTTTCTCAGGATTCAGGTAGAATTAAAATCTTTGGCAAAGAAAATATACATAAACAGCCTAAGATGAAGGAAAAAATTGGAGTTGTGTTCGATGCTATGAATTTACCGGCGCACCTAACAATCAAACAACTAAATAAAGTTTTTTTGAGAATATTTAATACTTGGAATCAAGATGATTTTTTCCGATTGGTTAATTCTTTTTCTCTCCCCGAAGATAAACAAATATATAAATTTTCTCGTGGGATGTCAATGAAACTTTCTATAGCTGTTGCACTGTCACATAATGCAAAACTACTATTACTAGATGAGGCAACAGGAGGGCTTGATCCCTCATCAAGAGAACAAGTCTTAGGTGAGTTAAAAAGCTTTGTGAGAGAGAGTAGTGGTGGGATATTACTTTCTTCTCATATTATGAGTGATATTGAGAAAATTGCTAGTCATATTGTTTTTATCAAAAATGGTGAAATTTTATTAAATGAGAGAAAGGACAAGATTCTTGAAAAATTTGCAATTGTTGATATCAAAAAGGAACGATTATCTTTACTAAATAGAAATATAGTTGTTGCAAAAAGGGACTATGGTTCTTATTCTAGAATACTTGTATCAAATAAAATGGAATTGCCAAAGGACCTTAGCTCTAAAAAGATTTCAATGGAAGAACTTAGTCTCTTACTAACTAACAGGGAGTGAAATTTAAGTGAAAGGTCTATTATTGACAAACTATTACCTAGTTTATCGAAGTATTTTTGCATATGTAGGTCTCGCATTATTGATTTCTGGTGTACTTTTATTTTTTGCAGGGCCTATGGTAAGTGGTGTGGCCGCTATGTTAATTATATTATTAATGACTTTGCCTTCACTTGAAGTTATAAAAATAGAGAGTAAGTCTGGTTATGATAAATATGTACTTACCTTACCGGTTAGTAGGTCTAATATTGTCCGAAGTCACTATATTTTTTACTTATCGGTTGTGATTATCGGAGCATTTCTTTCATATATTGTTATTTATACATATGATCTAATTTTTGAAACACAAATAAATGGCATAATTAATATTATTTCTTCTGGAATTTTCGTAGTTCTTTTAGCAGGTGCGCTTATATACCCGTTCCTCTATATCTTTGGTGCAGACAAATCTGATGCATTTGTACTTGGAGGAGGATTTGTAGGTCTATTTGTTTATTATGGAATCAAATTCTTAGTAGAAGATTTAATAGACAAATTACCGTTATCCATAGATTCGTCTTTATTAGTTCCGATTTTATTTATAGTACTTGGTATTACTGTATTTACTCTCTCATATTTAATTGCTGTAATTATTTATCGAAAGAAAGAATTTTAGACTATGTGATTAGTACATCAAGTAGGTAGAATATAATGCTCCCATAAGGTGAGACACATGAGCGTGATAAATAAGTTATAATGATACCATGAAAAAAAGAAACCGATATACCGCAGAATTTAAAGCTAAGGTGGTTCTTGAGGTGTTGCGTGAAGAGCAAACCGTCAATGAAATAGCCGCCAAATATGAATTAAGCCCAGTCATGGTCAGTCGTTGGAAAGCAGAATTTCTAGAACGATCCTCGATGGTCTTTGAAAAAGGCTCAAGCGAAGTGGATAAAATCCGTAAAGAATATGAGGCCAAACAAGAAAATTTAGAGAAATTGGTAGGTCAGTTAACGGTTGAAGTTGACTGGCTGAAAAAAAAATCTGGGCTCAAATAAGTCTGTTGACGAACGAAAGGCTATGGTCGAATTCAATCACCCATCGATCAGCATCAAGCGTCAGGCACAGTTATTAGGTATTCATCGTACTAGCGTGTATCGCCAATCAAAGGGGCAAACAGAAAGCTCAGAAAACATCATGCTCATGCACGAAATGGATATGCTTTATACAGCTCATCCCTACTTTGGCTACAGGCGCATGACTGCGAAACTTCGTGAGAAAGGATTGGATGTGAATCATAAACCGTACACTGTCTCATGCGTCTTATGGGTATACAAGCTATTTACCCTAAACCCAACCTTAGTAAGAGGCTACATGCCAAGTACTGCCGACCTTACCTGCTCCGTGGATGGGAGATCACCCATCCGAACCATGTATGGGGAGTGGATATCACCTACCTTCGTATGGGACGGGGCTTTATGTACCTGTTTACCATCATCGACTGGTTCAGCCGCAAAGTGATCGATTACGAGTTATCTAGCACGCTGGAGAAAGGATTTGTCATCGACTGTCTGAAGCGGGCATTGCGTCATGGTAAGCCGGCCATCATCAATAGTGACTAGGGCAGCCATTTTACAAACGCTGACTATCTCGGGCTGTTGAAAGAGTATAGCATCCAGATATCAATGGATGGCAAAGGACGAGCAACAAACAATAGTCGTACGGAACGCTTCTTTAGGGCTTTAAAGTATGAATGTATCTATCTCAATGAATTCGATAATCCTAAAGAGTTGCGAAAAGGCTTCGATGCTATGTTACGTTCTATAATACAGACCGACCTCACCAATCCTTGGACTATTTGACGCCAGCAACAGTGTACAAGCAACCTAAGATGGCTCAAGCATCCTAACCATCGAACGTGATGAGAGGCTTTATATGGAGAGACGGGCATGATAGGCTGTTTTAGCCATGCGATGTTATCTGTCCATCGCTCCAGCACAAAAAATCGTGCCCTTAGAGGCTCTTTGTCAAGCCTTTATCGCACACGCACCACATTCATAGCGAAAGGAGAGAATGGATAACTTAAATATTATCAATTTGTGTCTTGACAAAGGGGTGCATTACAAAGTTTCTGTCTATCAAAAAAATTATGATAAAGACAATGTGTATTTCGATATGTCTATAAGATGTAAAACTGATATTGTCAACAAAAAAATGAGATTATATGAAGTCCAAAGAAATAAAGAATTTTTGATTGGACAATATGCCGATTCGGAATTTGGCCAATTGGCATTTTATATAGTTGTGTATAGTTACTTTAATCAAGATAAACCAAGTAATAGCGTAAGAAAAATGCTGCGAAATATAGGAGAAGATGTAAATAAAGCAAATAAAATCCTTGAAGATCATATAGGGAAAAATTATTTTTCTTTGTATAGAAAAGAAATTGGAAAAATAAATATTGATAAAATAAATGACGATCGTTGTGATGTTTTTTACTTGTCTCTTGAGAATAATATAATCCCAATTGTCCGAAACAAAAGATTGACAAGTGCATTTGTGATAATTTATAATTATGGCTTTTATTTAAAGCAATTTGACTCCTTAATGAAAAAGATCATTTCACATTACAATTTAAAATTAAAGAAAGAAGAAACAGAAGAATTAAAGAGATTGTATTTAAAAAAATAATTACAGCGGTGATAGTTACGAAACTGATTTAATTTATCATAAACACTAAAATATGAAGTCTTAATTCATAGAACCTCAGCTTTTTCTTTATTATCGCGGTATCCCCCCTATGCCACTCGTAACTCGTTTTTAATGGAATCAAAAAGATTAGTTTTTTAAACTAATCTCAGTTTGTCGACTTTGTCGATAAGCTGAAAGCACGTTTCTGGAAATCATGAAACGTGCTTTTCCTATATCTTTTATTCTTTTAAAACATCATTTTTGAAATGATAATAAATCTTTGGTGAAACATCTTCTTTTATTTCGATTCGATCAACCAAACGGTGAAGCATCTCAGAAGTTAGTTCATTGAAATGTCTATTAAATCATTTTGTAGTCTTTCCTCATATTTCTTTCGTTCACGTTTGGATTGATAGTAGATTTTTCCAGCTTAAGCTTCAGTTTATTCGAAAGCAGATTATTGATTTCTTCAGTTATTAAACGGTAATTTTCATTGCAAGCAATTTTCTGTTGGTTGAGCTTTTTCCATATTTTGCTCAACTTTTGTTAAAAAGTGCAAAAACTTCCCCCTATCTTTTAACACGGATCAAATGAACAATTTATTTTTCTTGCAATAACATACGCCAGTAATTCTCAATTCGATTGAATGTGTCATCGGCACGCTGTGCAACAAAATCTCTTGCCAATTGGTAATCTATATCCCTTGGTGAGATGCCTTTCGTAGCAAATGAAAGCAGTTGTTCTTTTGCTTTTGCAAGCACTCCAGACAAATCTTCTTCATTTTGAATGCTCTCAAACATTTCTTGATAATTTTTGATGACTGATTCAATTTCTGCTTGTGTATATACCGTTTTCCCAAGTTTATTCGTCATGGACAGCTCACGGCTTTGTTGGTATGTTAAAGGAGCATTTAGTGACCTGATTTTGGCTCGTGCTGCGATGAATCGCTCCTCTACCGATTGGTGATTTATGGCTATTTTCGTATTGTGGCGGACATAATCTTGAATCAGTTGATCAAATCCTTTTTTTACATCACCGCTTAAAAACGTATCACTGAAGTATTGAAGTGCAGCTGTTGAAGAAGCCAATTCAAGATGGGCTTCATAAGAATGCTGTTGTTCTTTACTAATTCCAAAAAGGCTAATCCCTAGATATGGCGACAAACTATCTACTCCGTCCGTTATGTGTTGTAAGATGGATTCTACTTTTTTTACTTCTTCATTACTTAGCGAATCGAAGTATTTGGATTCATATAAATATTGGCTGAACACAAGCCATTGATCCTTTGGCCGATAAGAGAAAATATCAGAAGGGTCAACGTTTTCTACGTGAAAAAACTTTTCCATCGGTATGGCCATCAAGCCTTGAACTTGTTTGATTTCATCCGAAATCGTAAGTTTATAGGCTTGTCCGTTTCGGTTGACTTCCACTTGTTGTCCGGCCAATGGATTTTTGATTTCGTGTACGGGTGGCATTTTGGCTCTATTTCGAGCGACTATTGCTCCGATATATCCAAGATCAATTTTCACGGTTATTCCCTCCTATCTAAATAATTAATGGAAGGTAATGGTTCCACTTTGCTTTCATAGTAAAAATTCAATGCACTAAAGAAATCGATTGATTTACCTGTTTTTAAATCGACGATTAAAATGTGATTGCCATAGTTAAAATCGTCAGTTTCCAGTCTGCGTTGTGTTGTTTTTTAAAGTATCAACAAACGAACTATAGTAGTACGGGTTTGGGCCAGATTAATGCTATGTAAAAAGCGTACCTACTTCCAGACACACCGTAATTGCAAAAATCGGAGCTTGCAGAGTTCATGTTTGGTTGATCTTCCGCAAAGCTTTTCTGCACACAATAGTCATCAAAGTGAAAATTAAATTGAAAACCAAACAATTTCATTATTTATAATCGGCTTTTTAAATAAATAGTTAAATGATTATAAGGAAAAATTTAAATAATCTACCTAAAACTTTCTATTTTAAGTAAAATATCCTAGGGTTTGAGACACATCAGCCAGAAATTGGATGGAATAAGTAGTCAATGAGGGATTGTTTGTTGCAAATGGTAAAAAAGTTAAAAATATCATAAGTATATCGCCTGATTTTAAACATGTATTATCAATTAGAGTGGGGATGCCGTTTACTTGAGGTCTTATTACGGAATTCTGTCTCGTCCAAAAGAAAGGCTTCCCTATAAAACAGATGGGGAATTTTAAAGTGGAATAGTTAGCGAATGTTATTGCCGCCGTTACATATAAAACCGTTGATCATACGATTCAACAATTTATCGGGACTTATGGTGATCGTGGTTACGGAAGGTTCTATTATTATGCCGGGGCTGAAATCCATGGTCGATGGCAAGGAAATAACATTGAGGTTGTAAGCCATTCAGAAGGAATTTCTGTTACTCATAATGGTAAAAAGGAATTATTTTACTGGGATCATATTACTCAGTTTGGCACTCTTGCTGTTGTTTTAATGAGACAATAACGAAGAGATTTGGACTATATCATTAAATGAAAATTTTGTGGCTGATTCCGCAGACTCCGAACATACAACTGGTGAAATTAGTTTATATAAAGCAACAATGAAAAAAAATAAGCCTATCATCCTGCATTATAAAGCTTCGCAATAACATCTGCCGCCGGTTGTTATACGAGAAAGTAGCCGATTGCCTAGGCGAAAATGACCTGGCAACCACAACCTTATGATTGAGGATTTGGTAAATTAATCCTAGACTAGGCAAGTTAAAACATTCAACCTATACAGAGTTCGTTTTCCAACTAAAACGCCATCCCAAAGTTGCAATCTTTCCTGTCTTTTTTCTGTTCAGGGAAGATTTTTTAAAATGTAACCGATATCCTAAATTCTGGTCAAAATCGGTGTTTTTGAAGGAAGTAAACTACAGAAAAACCTTTATTATATGAAAAGGTACCATCTTCATGTTTTTTCTTATCTTCTAAATCCCTTTTCTTTTTTATGCCCTATTAAAATAAACTCCAACCCCGATCTCGGAAAATAAACATTTCTGATTTCGGGGTATTTTTCTGTCAAAATACTTACCGCATCTTAATCCTATCCAAAAAAAAGAAATTGTTGATATCGAACCTGTAAAAGGAACGCGTGCTCCAGAGAGTTTACATTCGAAGAGGGGAAACTGCGATCAATTTTGTTGTTTCCATACAGTGGTGCCTCATGTACTATCTTCCTATATTTGTAACGGTGGTCAGTACTTATCAGCTAATGAGAAATGGGCAGAGCGAAAGTTGCCAGGATTGGCCGAAGTACAAGCAGCCCTCGAGCATATGTTTGAAGAACTAAATAATGCAAATCAAAAAAATAGGAGGATTCCCACTTTCCACATGGGGGTGTCTAATAAGTCGTTTTTACTACTTATTGACGCCCCCTTTGATGTTTTAGAAACGTTGATATATCGATGTTTATGATTTTTTGTTTTTTATGGGGATTTGATTTTCTGGACAGCCCCGTGTGGAGAAACATTCCAAATCCATTTCAGAGACCCCCTATCTATCTTGTATTACACAAAATTTTTGACGGTACCTGAAAGGTAGGGGATTATCTATTGTTTCTTTATCAAGTGCACCTAACAAATAAAAATTAAGTATTTGATCGGATACGTTTAAAAGTGTGCTGATTCAATATTTCTTTCAATGTATCTTTCGTTGCCATTCCGTTCACTGAGATTGTACCATTTTGAGAAATTCGAATTTCAATTTTATTTTGGAATTGATGAAAGTTCGTTTCTAAATGTTTATAAACATCCGTGAGGAAATGATAGTTTTGATTGGATGAACCAACCCAAGGACGGCTTAAATCTAATTTTTCTTCGATAAAAGGTCCATCGATTAGCAAATCTGTCACTGATAGCAGCCGTTGATTTTGTTTTTGTTTTTTCAAATCATCATATAAATACCCTGTAAATGTCATAACTGTTAAGCCGAGCTGTTTCACTTTTCTTCCTAGTTCCCCTAAGGCTTCAGCTTGATCAAACGGTTCTCCTCCAAGAAATGTGACGCCTTCAATCTCGTTTTGCTCTTTACTATCTTTAATGAATTCAAATAAATTCTCCACATTCATTTTTGTACCGTTTTCATTTACCCAAGTCCAAGGAACGGCACACCCTTTACAACGAATTGAACAACCTTGTACCCAAATTGCAAATCTTTTACCTGGTCCTTCCACTTCAGTAACTGGAATATAACGATGTATGTACAGTTCCATCAAAAGTCCACAACTCTTCCTCGTTCCATTTTTTTCTTTTGATTTCCTTGATTATTATCGTCTGTATTAAACTGTAAATATGGTCTCATTTTTTCAGCTACATGAGGCTTAATCCCAAGAACTTGGATAAAGTGTTCGAAATTTTGAAAGAATCCTACCCTTTCTCTCTCTGCAATTATTTTTTTCGCAAAAATCAATCCAACCCCAGGTACCTTTGCAATTTCTTCTGCTGAAGCATGATTAACATCGATTTGTTTACTTACGCTTTCGTTTTCAATTGATGGCTGCATTGGGTTTATAAATTCTTCCTTTGGAGAAATCACTTGCTGTTCATCATTCGATTCAAGGATATGTTCTTTCGCAATAGCTTCTTTTAATTGCTTTAAATTTTTTTCTTGTACTTTTTGCTGTGATTCAAGACGGAGTAAATATTCAGGTCTAATTCTAAAAACATGAAAGATGGAAGAAACCCAACTAATAAGTGCTAATGCAAACGCGATATCAAATAAGAAATGTCCTTCTTCTGCAATTAAAAATATGATAAAAGGTAAAGTATATATGAGTCCTGCAAAAAACCATTTTCTTTGTCTTACTCTGAAAGCTGCATAGAAAAAAGAAATATAATTAAAAAAAGCAAAAGGGAAAAAGACCCATAGCATCCAGATGGAGTTACGTAATTCCCAACCTATCCCCTTCTCAGTTATACTCCGCATCATTCACTCCTCCTTTAGCTTCAATTTATTTTGTTCAGTTATAGTTTCTTCAAATTGAAAATATTCTTCTTTATAATTTGAATCAACTGTTTCCGATTCGAGTAGTTTCTCCAAAAGGTCAATATACTTGATGCATTCTTGTCCCTTCATGCCAATTGTTTCCGCAAAGATTTTACCGTCTTCTGTCAATTTGATCTGTATTTTTTTGGTTCCCATAGCATCACCTATTTAGAAATATTGTTGACATTAAAAGTTAAAACAATTGTTCGGTCTTCTTGCATAATTTCCGATTCCAGATGTAGGCCATGTTCTGCTGCTTGTTTCAGTAAATGTTGATAAGTTTCTTGTTGTATTAGATATTTGTATTCTGTCTGTAAATTTTCAATAAATTCCATGGCAGCTTGTGTGTCAACACTATTGTTAAATATCGCTTCAAAATACCCCTGTTCAGTTAGTTGAAAATAAATTTGAAGATCTTCAATTGTCGTTTGGTAATTTTGTTCAGTCAATTTTGTCACTTTGCAACCATACTGTTCAATCGATTTTTGAAGTAAATCTTCTTTCTTCATAATCGTTGGAATGATAAAGGAATCATTTTTTTGATTTGCAAAGGCTTTAATCGAACTAATTGTTGCAATACCAATTGGAACTAACAAAAGTTCAATGCTCAATTCATTCACCTACTTCTATTAAAAGTCAATCGCACGACCGCCACGAGTGGACTTAATATCCATATCCATGTTAGAGCTATTTGATTCGCAATACTCCGCTCGATCTTCTCTAGGCGTAGCCGCAACCGCTCTAACACTAGCCCATTCACGAATCTCTTTAATTTGTTCAGCCTGTGTCACCGCAAGTGGTACAATTAATTTCGAAACTTTTTCAAAATCACTAAATTGAACACTTCGTTCTTCATAAAATGCCTCAAATAATCCATTTATGACAACTTGTTCAATCTCTGCTCCTACAAACCCCTCCGTCATGTCAGCCAATTTTTCCAGGTTTTCAGTACTAATTTCAAAATTACCTTTTACGCTTGGGTTATTTAATCTTTTCTTTAAATGAACTCGGAAGATTTCAATACGTTCTCTATGTGTTGGTAAATCAACAAAGAAAATTTCATCAAATCGACCTTTTCGCAACATTTCAGGAGGAAGTGCCGATATATTGTTTGCAGTGGCAACTACAAATACGGATTTTTCTTTTTCTTGCATCCAAGTTAAAAAGTGTCCAAAAACACGAGAACTTGTCCCGCTATCTCCAGATGAACTAGTTCCGTTAAATCCTTTTTCGATTTCATCAATCCATAAGATGGAAGGAGCAATGGCTTCAGCTGTTTGAATCGCTTTTCTCATATTTTCTTCACTACTACCAACAATGCCGCTAAACACTTTTCCAATATCTAATCGCAGTAATGGAAGCTGCCACATTCCACTAATCGCTTTACTTATTAAACTTTTACCACAACCTGGAACACCTGTAATGAGCACACCCTTTGGAGCTGGTAAACCATATTGTTGCGCAGACTCTAACCAAGATTTATCTCTTTTTTTCAACCAACGTTTTAAATTTTCTAATCCACCGACTTCATCCATATTAAGATTACTCGATATAAATTCTAGTATCCCTGTTTTCTTAATGATTTGTTCTTTTTCTTGAAGGATTACTTCAACATCCTTGATTGATAATTTTCCATCATCAACCATTGCCCGTGCAAAGGCATTTTCGGCTTCCGAAAGTGTTAAACCCAATGATGCTTTTACGAGTTTTTCTTTTTCTTCTTCATTTAAGTTAATTTCAATTCTTCCTGTTTGTCGGTTTACTTCAATCATTTCATCAAGCAGTTGCTTCATTTCAGTAAAGGTTGGTAAAGGAAAATCAACAATTGTAATATCTTTCTCCAAATCTTGCGGTAATTTAAGAATTGGAGATAAAAATACAATATTCTTTGGATTAACACTTTGTTTTAAACTCATTACAATGTCACGTAGTTTTCTTATCACAAGAAGATCTGGTAATCTTCCTTGATCACCAAAATAAACATGGAAGTCTTGCAGTACAAAAATAGCGGGCTCATCATACTTTTCAATAAATTCTAATGCTTTTACAGGAACCTTCGTATCGTCTTTGCGTATACCCTCTCCTACAATCCCTTCCGTAATCTTCCAAGTAAATAATTTTCTTGTTGTTTTAATCAACTGTTGATCATAGGCAATGTCATTAATAAGTGCTAGTGCTCTTTGCTCTTCCCAAGTTGGAATATATATAAATGGGAATCTAGCTTTAAACAAATTAGCTACAAATCTTTTTTGCTTTACTAAGTAATTCAATGCTTTCCCTTCTTCCTTTAGATTTTTGGGTTATTAAGAATTTTATAAGCAGTTGTAATGTTTAAAATATATCTTTACCCATATATCCTATAGATACCTGAATCCGTGATAAAAGGTAGCTTACCTAGATAATTTTGGAATGACTTTCTTTTACCTTAACTTTGGATATTTTTACTGGAATTAACCGTTTTTGGGTATATCAAATAAGTTTCCCATACTGATAAAAGCTAGCAGTCTAAATAAATCAAAGCTTTGTAATTAGTTTCTTGTTCAAGGCATTTAAGCAAGTGTATGAGTTTAGTATTGTAATTTTACCTTTCTCTTCATCATTAATATTACATTAATTTTGAACAATACTAAAAATAATAAATTGAATGAATTTTATAAATATTAATCCTCCAGACTCAAAGATTTCTAAGCACTAAATAAGAAGTACTCCCGAAAATGTCGAAATAAGTAAGCGGCCAAACAATCTATCGACTTAAGGTTGACCCCCTATGCCTATTATAAGACAAGGAAGCTTTTTTGACATCAAGATTTATGCAGATTTACCAGTTGCAAAGTTAGATCGGAGTGGCTCAAAATTCAATTATCAAATACAATCGGATATTGGTTGATACAGGCTCTGATAGTAACGGTTATTTCAAGTGAATTGGCTGAGACAATATTGTTCTTGAGGAAAATGATACGATTTATAGAATAAGTGGCGTTGGCGACTCTGAATTTGTATTTTCGAAAAAAGTAGATTCTATTAAATAGGATTCGAAAGTGCAGCCGCATTCATATGGTTGGCTGTTCTTTTTTCTATATATTTGGAACGATTATAGATTGAAAGAGGCGTGAGGATAAAAAAATGAAGGATATTTCTTTCGTATCTCGAATTATTTAAAAGAGTTACTTTTTTGTTAAACGAAAAGAACTCTTCTCATCCTCGGTAATTTGTTTTCCATATAAGGATGTCATTCATTGTATAGGCTGCATTATTGAATATGAACCGGCCGATGCTCTCAGTAAACATTTAAAAAGATGACTTCAACAATAAAAGATAGCGGAGGAGTATTCACTATATGTTACGTTTATTCATTATTTTTGTAGCTACAGCAAATGCGTTCATTGTTCTTTATGCACCACAGCCTCTACTCCCGTTGTGGACTCAAGAATTTAATATATCGATAGCAACGGCAAGCTCAGCTATTTCGATTACCATTATTTCATTAGCCGTGTCATCTTTTGTATTTGCTCAATTATTGGACCAATGGGATCGAAAAAAAGTTATTCTTTTTGCAAGTATATTATTAATTTTTCCGAGTATGATGATTTACATTAGTGAATCATTTTCATCAATTTTATTTTGGAGATGTATGTATGGTCTCATCATACCTGGCATCTTGGCTGTGATGATGGCATATGTATCTGAAGAATTTCCTCTAAATCAACGTGGAAGAGTGATGGGAGTATATGTAAGTGCTAATGTGGCGGGCGGATTGCTGGGACGGGTTATTTCTGGACCGATAGCCGACACATTTTCCTGGAGGACTGTTTTTTCAATAATCGCGGTGTATTCCATGGTCGTTGCTTTTTTAGTTTGGAAATATCTCCCTAAACCTAACTATCAAAGAGAAAGGAAGAAACAAAGTTTTGGCATACATTTTAAAAATCCTGCTCTGATAGGTACATTCACTATAGGTTTTTCGCAATTCTTCGCATTTATTAGCTTTTTCACATATATTCCTTTTTATGTTGCTCAACCTCCTTTTCAGTTAAGCAATACACAAATTTCGTTGCTTTATGCTACATATGCGTTCGGCATTTTCTCCGCTCCTATAGCCGGCATGATATCTGATAAGATTGGCCGGCGTTGGACAATGAGTATGGGGCATATTCTTGGCGGAATCGGTATTTTCATAACGCTTTGGCCAACGATTCCTGCGCTTGTTGTGGGATCATCATTGTTGACGCTCGGAAATTTTGCTTCTCAATCAGCAACAACAGCTTATGTGACAGATATGACCGCCGATTCACGGGGAGCTGCTACGTCTTTATATTTGGTGTTTTTCTATTTAGGAGGAAGCCTTGGCGGTTGGATTCCCGGCCTTTTATGGGAAAATTACGGATGGCATGGTGTCGTTTTTTTAACAATTGGAACAATCATTTTGGCACTATTAAGTAATTTATTTCTCGCAGGAAGAACCCCAGGGAGATTGAAAGTTTCTGAATTATGATATGAACAAAACAGTATTATTTCCTTGCCGAATCATAGTGAATATTTATGACTAAAATAAGGATTCTTTTTCCACAATGGGATTGTCCCGAAAGTCATTGAAACTTGACTTGTATCGTCTCCTTAATGAATTAAGGTGAAGCAGACGGGAACATACTGCGATTTGATTTTGAGCCACTATGTATGCTTTTTTTGCTAGGAAGACAGTTAGCTAATTCAAACCACTCAACGTAAAGTTTTTCGTTTGATCGGTGGTGCATGAAAGATTTTTCCCCATGGTTTTCTTAACTTGATAAGAACTTCATTTTATTGTTCGATTAAGTGTAACTTTTCGAATAGGAACCACCTTTTCCAAGGGTTATGTACTTTATCATTTTTGAACATTGTTAGTGTGGTGGAATCATCGGATTTATTTGCAATGGTAGCGATTTAAAATATAAATCTAACGATGATTCCTCCCAAAATAAATAAACTAAATATGAGATACCATATACTTTCGCTTCGGTTTTCTTTCCATCCCTTAATTGCGTAATAAAAGGCAAATGCAAAAAGTATAAAGAGAAGTATATCCCCAATATATTTGAACACATTCCTCATCCTTCCTCAGTTGAAAATACATTTAAATAATATTCCTCAAGACTGCTAGCTGTCTCTTTGATCTCGGAAATAGATATATTATTTTTTAATATTTTCCCATTGGAAATTAAAATAATTGAATCACAATATCTTTCACAAACCTCTAGTTGGTGTGTAGACATAAAAATACTGCATCCATTTTGTGCGTATTGAATTAAGATGTTTTTAATATCTTTCATACTGACAGGGTCAATTCCTGATAAATACTCATCTAGCAAAAGCAGCTTCGGTTTTTTCATTAATAATGGAATAAGATTGAGTTTCTTTTTCATCCCAAGCGAATAATTGAAAATTTGCTTATTTAAGGAATTTAATAATCCCAATAACTGGAGCATTTCTTTAATTTCCGGACTGTCTATATCAAAATTTAATAACTCGCTCATGAATTTTAAATATTCTTTTCCGGTCAGCACGGAAAATAATAATGGGGCATCAGGAAGTAACATGATTTCTTTTCGATCCAGATCTGACAGTTTTACACCATTGACGTAAATTTCTCCATCATCGTAGCCGGTCAATTCAGATAAAATTCTAAAGGTTGTGGTTTTCCCCGCTCCATTTGGTCCGAGAAATCCGACAATTTTATTTTCAGCAATTTCAAACGTTGCTTGATCTAATATTTTTTTCCCATTTTCAATTTTGGTCAGATTATGGACTTTCAATAAATAATCAGAAGATGCTGCTCCCACTGGATTTTCACTCCTAATAAATAAATTGTTTTTTATTTAGCTTTCTTTTTACTAATAAAAGTGATATAAAGAGCATTCCGAATAGATAAATAGCAAGAAAAATAGGATTGATGAACAAATATTGTGATTTTGTTAAATAACCCATGATAAATAAAACCATGGGGATTGTCATACTAGGAAGTATGATAAATAAAGACATTGCATCTAAGATAGAATCGACCATTTTTTTATCGCCAAATTCATTCAATTCTTCAGCGTTTCGAAATTCAAAATGAGGATAGAAGGCGCTGGAAATATAATTTAAAGCGCCAAAAGCATTTAAAGCTAAAATTTGCATTGAGAGCAACCATATAATAGTAGTTAATGAAATGGGAGTGAGTATATAAACAATGAAATCACCTATTATGATTAAAGGAATTAACGTGATGATGTAAACAAAAAACTTTTGTTTAAATACATACCAAAGATTTTTTCCAGCATTTAAATAAATTAAGACATTGGTGCCATCACTTTCTAAGGCCATTCCCCCTATGAAATGCTGATAATGACGTTCCGCCAAAAAATAAATATGGTACAAAATAAAAAATGAAAATACTAATTGCTGCACTTTGTACTCATCATCTAAATTGGCGAGCAATCCGCTAAATATGCCAACAGAAAACCAATAAACGAAATCGCCAAACATATACGGAAGCCTCTTTTGAAAAAAGCTCGATCTAATAAATAAAAGAATCGTAAAAGCTTTTTTCTTTAAAAACGGCACTTTTAATAACGGGGAAGGCAGCCGATCAAAATACTCCGCTGATCGCCTGTTGGGGTTTTCTTTAAAAAGAATGATAAATAACAAGTAAAATACCATAGTAAACATACACATCAATATCGTGCCAATATATGTATATAGAGAATTAGCAGTGAAAATATCAAAAAAGCTTAAATTGATTTTGATCGTCGTTACACTGTCAAACAGAATTTCCCAACCTTTGTTAGACCATTTTTCAAATGACTCGGATGTGGGATTTTCTTTAATAAAGGGAATATCAATAAGCCATCCTGTAAACTTTGCAGCGAAAAAATAGCCTATAGAAAATATGATCATTCTTGATATGACAATTTTGGCTACTTTGTTTACGAAAGGTTTTTCTATTATAAACTTGTATACATAAAATGTGTGCGAAAAAGAGACAGCAATGCTGACAAACAAATATAAAGAAAAGCTGAGCAGTGTTAATCCAATTACCATAGATATGTTTAAACCGATTGCGTATGATAAGCTAAAAAGCAATGTTAAAATATGTATGATGAAACTTCTTATGTTCCAGCAGATTGTTTCGAAAATAACCATAGAGTTGGCTTTACTTAAACTCAATTTAAAATGTGACAGAAGCCACTCCTTGTCCATTGAGCTTAAATTCCACTTGGAAGCTTTTATGCCAGCAATAACAGAGAAAACTATTACATATACAAAATAAAACTGCCAGAGAATATAAACATTGTTGTTAATTTGGGAAATTTTTTGCAATAAAAAGTCCAAAAATGGCGCACCTGTCGTTGCTGTATGTAAAAATTCATTCATAATTACCAGTTTTAATAGAGCATATGCAGAAAAAAAATAAAAAATAGCCTCTATGACATCAAGAAAAAAAGCTGTGATCGCAAATATATATCCTGAATACCCTCTTCTATTTAAAAATTTACCCCATTGATTTTTCCATCTTATATAAATCTTCCATTTAATCCATGCTGCTCTCATTTTGACTCCCGACTTTCATAAATTTAATGTAATCAATCCCTCTACAATGGAAGCTAGAAGGATTCCTATAATTACCATTACGACATGTTTTAATAAAAATTTCAACCCATATTTTCTATTAAAATAAAATGTAAATCCTAAAAAGCCGATAGCTCCTGCTAATAAAAAAAAGGGGATTTCAAATATTCCATGAGGTATAACCTTTAAAAATATATTTAATAAAGGTTGATCAGATAAAATAAGATGAGTTAGACCTGCTCCGATAGATATGCCATTAAAGAGTAAATAAATAAACGTAGGAATCCCAAATGTAAATAAACCCAGCATTAAAACTAGACAAACAAGTATATTATTTAAAAAAATAGAATACACTGAGTACCAGCCAGCTTTATAAGTTCTTTGGAGCTCAGCTGCCTCCTCCATTTGAGGCGAAGTCGAAAAAATTATCATGACCCCAATAATTAAACCTATGCCAAATACAATGGCAGAAAGGATAAAAGTGTTTCGTAGACGGGAAAAATAGTTCAACATCACTCACTCGCTAACTTTTTCTTAAGTTAAATAGAAGGTAGGATAGAGAAAGACTAACGGCTCTCTATCCTATCCTAAAAACATTATGCTACTACAGCTTTTTTGCCTCCGGCTCTTAGAGCTATCTGCAAGGCTTTTAATGTGAGACCTGCTCCGGTTATCAATGTCAAGAATGAAGCTATTCCTAAACCGGCGTCCAAAAATGCAGCAATAGTATTTGCAGTAGTTTCATTAATGCCATAAGCAACTAAAAGATCAAGTTCCAACATTATAATTCACCTCCTTTCAAATAAGTTCAATTAGTGTGTTAAATATAATTGTTACTGGAAATAATATGGAAACTATCTTTGTTAAAGACTGCTTTGTAACAATTGTTAAGCTTAAACAAATTAGAAATAATGACCACAAATTAAATAATTCAATTTTCGATAAAAATATTTGCACAAATTGATTCATGTTTAATCCTGAAAATAGGTAGGCCAAGCTGGTGACAGGAATATGATATTGAGACGGATCAGATAACACGTATTTTATACCGAGCCCCAAAACAACAGGGGATTGAGCGATGATGACAAATCTCAATAATTCCCTGAATTTTACTTTCAATTTTACGATGGAGAGAACTATTTTTATTAAGGCTGTAAGTAAAAGAATATTAACGAAAAATAAGAAGACTTGCATAATTGCAGCAAAAATAGTAAGAGCATTTTTAAACGATTGTGATGGATTGTTTCCTAAAAGATCTGCTATATATTCGGATTCCAATAAATTTTGACTTATAACAATACTTATTGCGGCAAACAATATAACTAATGTCAAAGTAGCTAGTATTCCTAGTTTTTTTTCATTATGTATGTTCAATAAAGTTTTTTGTGGCGAATAAATGATTTTAAATGGATAAAATATCCTTTTGATAAAAACATGACTAGGGTTTCTTACCAATTGCTCTTGCTCTTCAAGACGCATTATCAAATCACCTGCTTACATAATTTAATGAGTTTTAGATATTTATTTGCTAAAAAACAATGTCAATATTTCATATGATCACAATGCTCCTGCTTGTTGTTTAAAGTTTTAGAGAGAAGAGAAGAATTGATATATTTTTGGTAGAATTTACAATTTATTCTTCTTAATTCAAAATATATTACAAATCTTCTAAAAAAACATCGGTATTTTCCACAAAAAATGATGTGGAAAATACCTATTTTTAGAAAAAACAATGAAAAAAACTGTCATTTAGTGTAAAATTTTTACTATAAATACTAGTTGAAGGAGGGATAAAAAGCGAGAATCGATAGGATTCACTGAACTTTGCATTCGCGAAAGAAAAGATTGGATTTGGATGTGTTCTCTCACTTGTGTATATATGAAAAACAGACGGACAGTTAACGGAAAAGTAAATGAGTTTTTGGAAAAACACTTGTTTAGCTCTAAGCTTTAAAAAAGGCATCTTTAAACTGTTGCGCCTTTAGAGGAAAATGATTTGGAAACGAAGATTATTTTTTTCGAGATGTGTATACGCTTTTAGTCTATAATCGCTAATTTTTTCATCTGATTTTAGTGAAGCTAGTCTAAATACATTCTGTTCTAATTGAAATTCTTTTAATGGAAATTTTGTAAATTATTCTCACATCTGTTCTCTTCAATGTTTTTTAGACTTATAAAATGCTTTAAAAATAAAAGGGTTTATATTGAGTTTTCCGAGAAATCAATTAGAGTGAGTGACGATCTAAAATCTTCGAAGAAGATGGCTACGCTTAAATGCAGTCAGAACTGGGCATTGTAACTTCCTGATAACTTTGCCGAGATTAGGATGATTGAAATGAAAATTAAAGTACTACTGGTAGATGATCACTTACTAGTCTTGTTAGGAATCAAACAATTATTAGAACACGAATCAGATCTTGAAGTTGTAAATACCATTTGCGACCCTGCCGGCATCAATGCAGCAATATCAAAAAATCATCCGGATGTTGTGGTAATGGACATAAGAATGAAAGGCTACAATGGAATTGAGTTGACAAAGAAATTAATCGAAAGCTATCCGAATCTGAAGATTGTCATATTATCAGCTTATAACGATGATGAATATATTGACGCATCTTATCATGCCGGTGCTTATGCGTTCATTACGAAGGAAAACTCTGCTACAGAACTTGCAAATGCGATCAGACAAAGTTTTTTGGGCAACAATATCATTCCTAGAAAAAAAATAGAATATCAGAATCACTATTTAACCAAAACTGAGTTAGAAATTTTAAAGCTGATTTCTGAAGATAAAACGAACGCAGAGATCAGTGATATTTTGATGGTAAGCAGAAGAACGGTCGAACACCATGTTTCATCAATTATTAAAAAGCTGAATGTGTACTCAAGAGTTGGTGCAGTGGTAAAAGGAATAAAACTAGGACTATTAAAAACTATTTAAAATCGATATATTTTGTCCAAATCGGAAGCCTACATTCCAGCATGTAGGTATTCAAGACATAGATATTGTGTCTGAACTCAATTGCGCTTTAAACAACAAAACCGCTGTACCGTGTGTGAGAGTGTCTATCAAACATAGTGATTCTCTTATTTTTTAAAGCCGAAATGTATAAACTTGACTTTTCTAGGTGGAGGATTTAGCAAAAAGACCTATTTGTTCTCTCAATTTCATTCTTAAGCACTATTCAGAATAGGACATTTTATCTATAGGAAGATAAAGGTAAATATGTTATTTTTAAACAGAAAATTTTTTTAATATTTTGAATAGGAGGAATCAAAAATGAAAAAGAAATTGTTTATTGAAGAATTGGAAGTAAGGCAATCTAGCTCTCCGTTATTTGTGAGCCCTATTGTGGATCCGGGATATGCCACAACGTTAGCTTTAGGCGAAGAAGGAGGATATACAACTCAAGCTATCGGGGAAGAAGGCGGACCAATTGTTACCACATATGCACTTGGCGAAGAAGGCGGTTTTATAAAATAGGTTTTGCAAAAGTTGGACAAGCGCCCCAGAGAATGTTTTCTGGGGCGCTAAAATTCGGAAAATTCTCATTTATTTCATCGGAGGTGCGAAATGGCGGAAGTATCTGTTGGTATTATCGGTTCACAATTTGAAAGGCATTGTCTTTATTTACAAAAGGAATTGGTTCGACAAGGCGCCCAAGCATTCATTTTAGATAATTCGCCGGATGTCCCCTACCCCTTAAGCTTTGGCGGTGAAGACAGCCATTATGAAAACCGTGATTTATCGGAAACGAACGTTTACTTTTTGAGAGCATTATTTGTTCCTACTCCTGCATTCGATACTTCTCAAATAAAGGAACAAATCAAGGAGAATGGATTTTTGGCATATGCGGCGGAGCGGGAGAGATATGCTGCTTGGCTGTCTTGGTTAAAATCTTCCTCTTACTTCGGCAGACTCATCGTCAATCCTGTTGATACACTGCTCATTCATTTTGCAAAGCCTTATCACCTTGAGTGTCTAAGAAGAGCAGGTATTCCCGTTCCTAAAACGTTAGTAACCAGCAATCCGGAAAAAGTTTTGGAATTCAGCCATAACTGCGATGTCATCTATAAACCCGTTGCTGGAGGAGCATTGTGCCGTCTATTGACAGAGGAAGATAAAAAACCTGAAAGATTAGAAGCATTGAGCACAGCACCGGTGCAATTCCAAGAATACATACAAGGCCAGGATGTACGTGTATTTGTCCTGGACGGAAAAGTCATCGCATCATTTATCATTGAGGGAGAAGGAATTGATTATCGTGAAGGCGCCCATCAAGTCAAACCCTTTGAGATAACGCCAGAGATCGCTCAGTTATGTATAGAGGCATGCGAAACATTAGGGCTTATTTTCAGCGGAATTGATTTAAAACTACGTCCAGACGGTTCTGTTATATGCATTGAATGTAATCCAAGCCCAATGTTCGAAGGATTCGATCGGGTTGCCCCTGTTTCAATTGTTTCCCAGCTGGCTTCATACTTGATCAAACAAGCCATTCTTAAAGAGGAAAATAAACTGAAAGTGAGAAACTGACGTTTGGAGAGGGAGTATTTGTGAATTACTCACAGTCATTTCAAAAACCGTTAGTATACAAAATAGGAAAGATAAAAGAAGATCGGTACTGGATTGAACGACCGGATGGACTTTTATTGCAAATAGATAACTATTCAAAAAAATTGTTGGAGCAGTTGGCAAACAAAGAGCCTATATCTTCTATTGCAGATAAAATGGAAGTATCGGAGAAGGAAATTTTACTATTTCTTGAAAAGTTAGGCATCGATAAGGATGCAGCCTTTTCCCTTATTGAAGAAAAACAATCTGATTTTGAGCCGGATCAAAAGCCGCTCATAACCTATTACAATCCTTGGCTGGAGCGTAAATGGTTTAACTGGATTACCGCAGGTGCTGTTTTGATTTCGATCATCAGCACCGTTTTGTTCATGATCAACACTCCATTTTTTCTCGTCACTGATCTAAAAGGTCAATGGATCATCGCCGGAGTTTTAACATTTTCAGTCCTCATCCATGAGCTTGGGCACTTATTAACAATGCCGCGTACAGGGAACATTTCCATTTCTGTTCAATGGTCCGGGCCTGTCCCGTTATTTAGCATTGTTTGCAATGAAGCTTGGAAGCTATCAAAATGGCAGCGCATGCGGATCAACATCGCGGGCTTTACGGCAGATTTGATTGTATGCGGATTAACATCAGTGATCGGCTTATGCTTTGCACAGCTTTCACCATGGATTTGGTCCTTTCTTATTGTTCATATGTTTAGAATGCTGTTTGCGATTTTCCCGCTGCTTCCTGGAGACGGCTACTGGATGATCGTTGATCTATTGAATCAGCCGAATTTGTGGAAAAATGCAATAGATCAACTAAAGAAATTGAAAATTAATTTGCTTTCCTTCTATGCTTTTGTGCGGATTGCCTTTCATATCTTTATTTGGATTTTATATACGTATTTCATTTTTTTGTGGTCAGCTATCATATTCACAAGGCCGTTTGAAGACGTTCTTTTATTCTTTTTACAGCCTGCGCCGTTGTTGTTATTCCTGAACCTTTTCTATCAGCTGATTTTCATTACTTCCATCGGAATCAAGCATATAAGGCGGCTGGGCAAGGCGGAACGGGCTCTGGAACGGTAACGATTTTTCGCCATTTTATGAAAATCATAACTTAATGATTCGCCATAAACGGCTCTCGAGTTGTTGAAAAGATTGCAAGAGTGGAATTTTTGAATGATTATTCCCGGAACGGAGCCAATCTTGAACATAATTTAATTGATTTTTTTTGAAAAAATATTGACAAAAAATTCAATCCATGGTAATCTTTAAACCGCAGTAAATCAATAGGAATAATTTAGGTTCGATCAGACAACTGAAGGGCCTTGCAATGCTTGGAAATAATATATTTTCAGGCGTGCAAGGCCTGTTTTTATTTAATTTAAAGAAATTGGTTGGACCATTGAATGTCTGAACCAAATGCGTTGTAAAAAAGGAAATGGAGGGGTGGTTCATAGTGTCACACAAGTTTTTAGTACATAATGTCGGCGATTCTGTGGGAGTCGCAATAGAAGACATTGAAGCAGGCGAGCAAATCCAAGGGGTCAT
The DNA here is from genome assembly GCF_037965815.1 of Aeribacillus sp. FSL K6-2833. Lineage (GTDB taxonomy): Bacteria > Bacillota > Bacilli > Bacillales > Aeribacillaceae > Aeribacillus > Aeribacillus composti. The sequence goes on from NZ_CP150189.1 coordinate 691,383, forward strand.
CTTGGAAGACGATTCAGTTGTTTCAGTAAAGTCTAGAGATTTTATTCCTCTTGGTCATAAGATTGCTTTAGTGGATTTGGATGAAAACAGCAAAGTAATTGAATATCGCGTACCGATTGGTGTAACTACAAAAAAAATCTATAAAGGGAGCTATGTTCATACTCATAATTTAAAAACGGCGAGGTGGAAATATGGAGAATAAAATTTGGGGTTATCGCAGAGAGAACGGAAGAGTTGGTATTCGGAATCATGTAGTGATCATGCCTGTCGATGACATTTCTAATGCGGCAGCAGAAGCGGTTGCTAAAATTGTTCCTGGTACTTTAGCGATCCCGCATGCATACGGGCGATTACAATATGGGCCGGATTTAGACTTGTTTTTTAAAACGATTATCGGCAACTGTTCTAATCCAAATGTAGCAGCTGTTGTTGTGATTGGTATTGAGCCTAACTGGACAAATCGAATTGTTGAGGAGGTACAAAAAACAGGCAAGCCGGTAGCTGGATTTTCAATTGAACGTTATGGCGATTTGTCTACGATTGAAAAAGCAGCTCGAACAGCACAAAAATTTCTGCAGGATGCTTCTGAAATTCGCAGAGAGCCTGTGGAATTATCAGAAATTTTAGTAAGTATTAAATGCGGAGAGTCGGATACGACAACCGGGTTAGGATCATGCCCTACGGTAGGAAATGTAGTTGATCGTTTAATTGACGAAGGCGGAACTGTTTTGTTCGGTGAAACCTCCGAATTAACTGGCGGCGAACATATAATTGCAGAGCGTTGTGCCACTCCAGAAGTAAAACAAAAATTTTTAAGCCTTTATCAAAACTATGTTGAAGAAATCGCATCAAAAGGTGTTGATCTGCTTGGCAGCCAGCCGACGGAAGGAAATATAAGAGGCGGCCTCACAACAATTGAGGAAAAGGCGCTCGGCAATATCGAAAAAACGGGCACAAAACCGGTGGTTGATGCTTTAGGACCTGCGGAGGCTCCAGTAAAAGCGGGATTGAATTTTATGGATACCTCCTCTGCAGCAGCTGAATGCATTACTTTAATGGCAGCTGGAGGGGCAGTCGTACATTTCTTTCCTACCGGTCAAGGCAATATAATTGGTCATCCAATAGTACCCGTTATTAAGCTTTCGGCAAATCCAATTACAGTTTCTACTATGTCAGAGCATATCGATGTAGACGTTACAGGATTATTGAAACGGGAATATAATCTCCAGCAGGCTGGCGATTTGCTGCTTGATATTTTGATCCGAACAATAAACGGACGTTTAACTGCAGCGGAAACATTAGGGCATAGAGAATTTGTTTTGACGAAACTTTATCGCAGTGCATGAGCGGAGGAAAGTAATGAAAATACTAATCTCTGAATATATGCCTGAATCCGGGATTAACAGGATGAGGAAAATAGCGGAGGTCGAATACAATCCGGATTTATGGAGAAATAAACAGGAATTAATAAACAAAATAATAGATGCAGACGCATTAGTCGTTCGAAACCAGACAATTGTTGATCAGGAAATACTGGATGCAGGGAAAAAATTAAAGGTAATCGGCAGATTAGGAGTCGGACTTGATAATATAAATTTACTTGCAGCAAAACAACGTAATGTAAAAATCGTCTCCGCCAAAAATGCCAATTCGGTTTCAGTAGCAGAATATGTTATGGCCGTTATTTTAACGGCATCGAGGTCTATCATACAAGCCGGAGAAGACGTTAAAAAAGGAAATTGGAATAGGAAATTATTTACGGGAAATGAGATATACGGGAAAACATTGGGATTAATCGGAACGGGAGAGATTGGCCACAGGCTTGCTAAAAGAGCCATTGCATTTGGAATGAAAGTGATCGGCTATGATCCTTATATAAGAGAATTCGATTATCCTTTTTCTGAAACGGGGATTACAAAGGTTGAATTAGCGGAGGTCTTAAAAGAGTCCGACTTTGTAAGCATTCATGTTCCGCTAACGAATGAAACAAGAAATTTACTTAGTACGAAAGAATTTAACTTAATGAAAAAAAATGCAATTATTATCAACACTTCTCGCGGGGGAATTATTGATGAATCCGCCTTATTCAAGGCGGTGGAATCCGGGCAAATAGCTGGTGCTTACTTAGATGTACTTGAGAATGAGCCGGTCGAAAAAGACTATTTTCTATTAAACAGCAGCAAGATTACTGTAACTCCGCATATTGCTGGATTAACAGAAGAGTCCCAAGAACGAATCACTAACATTATTTCAGATGAAATTATGAAAGTACTTGAGGGAAAAGAATCACTATTTTTAGTTTCATCTGATTTTTAAAGGGTGAGTGAAGTTTGACTGTTTATGATGCGAAAGCTTTAAAAAAATTTGTTGAAGATGTTTTGGTGAAGCAAAACGTTAAAAAAGAGAATGCTGAAGTTGTAGCAGATTCATTAATAAGGGCAGATCTTGAAGGTATCACAAGCCACGGAATCAGCAGATTGCCGATCTATTCAAAACGTTTAAAAGAGGGGCGGATTAATCCGACCCCGTCCATAAAAATACAAAAAAAAGGGTTATCCATTTTAACTGTCGATGGAGATAACGGATTGGGCCAGATTGCATCATATTATGGCATTAAAGAGGGAATCAAAACAGCAAGAGAAACGGGAGTTGCTGCCATCGCCATTCGAAAAAGCAACCATTTTGGATGTGCATCATATTATTGCAAGGCAGCTTGCGATGAAAACCTTGCAGCAATTGTGATGACAAATTCTCCGCCTGGGATTCCGCCTTGGGGAGGCAAAAAAGCTTTCTTTGGAACGAATCCGATAGCATTTGGCTTTCCAGTCAAAAACGGACCGGATGTTATTATCGATATGTCTGCAAGCGTCGTTGCAAGAGGCAAAATTATAGAAGCGGCAAAGGAAGGAAAAGCCATTCCAAAAGGCTGGGCAATCGATCAAAGAGGCAATGATACGGAAGATCCTGCAGAAGCATTAAACGGAGCCGTTCTTCCTTCAGGAGGAGTAAAGGGGTATGGCTGGGCTTTGGCAGTGGAAATATTAACAGGGCTATTAACAGGTGCTGCTTACGGCCCACATGTCGAAAATATATATGACGATAACGGCCAAATAGCAAATGTAGGGCATTTTTTTATTTTAATCGATATAGAAAAATTTATGCCTGTCGATCAATTTACCTCTCTTCTGCAAAAAATGCTTTTGGAAATGAAAGCTGTTCCTAAAAAAGAAGAAGTCCATACAATTTTGTACCCTGGGGAACGAAGAGAACAATCTTATATTCATAAATTACATTGTGGTATTCATTTATCTCAGGAAGTTGAAAAGGATTTAGTGCAGCTGGCTAATCAGTTGCATTTGGAATTTCCTACCACAGGTGATCATTATGTTTGAAAATATTCGTTTTGATCGTTCCACTGTTCCGAATAAGATTGTTGAAGAATTGAAATCACTTATTCAAGAAAATAAGTTGAAACCCGGGGAAAAGCTGCCGTCAGAAAGAGAGCTTTCTCTTAAATTAAATGTGAGTCGAAATACAATAAGGGAAGCTTACAAAGTTCTCTCTACGCTCGGATTTATTGAAATTAAACAGGGGAATGGCGTTTTTGTAGCGGATGGGACGAATAATTTAGCTCAATTAGCCAATCATTACTTTGTCAAAAGCGACCAATTTGCAGATTTATTTGAAATAAGAATGCTCATTGAAACGCAAGCGGTAGTATGGACTGTTGAACGGGCATCCGATTCGGAAATTGACGTTTTGTATCAGTTTGTGAAAGAGACTGTACAATTAATCAGCGAAAATAAAGTGAATGAAAAGATATTGTCTGAACGAGATCACAAATTTCATATTAGAATTGCGGAGCTTTCCAAGAACGCAATTGCTTATCGGATAATGAACAGTCTCACTAGCCTTTTTAACAATATCAGGGTGGAGACATCTAAAATACCTGATCGGATGCACCATTCGTGGCTGGAGCACTTAGAAATTGTCGAAATGATCAAAAAACGCGACATAATTAGGTCAAGGAAAAGTATGGAGAAGCATTTGCAAAGTGTCGAGCAGACTTTAGAAAACGCAAAGAGGGATAACGGCTAACATATGACATTTAAGTTTATTCCGAGAAAAAATCGACGGGTTCACCGCTGTATTGTTCGGCCTCTTATCGGTAAATGAGAGCAAAACTCTATCACCCTTATATATGGAACTGATGTGCCTTAGCGCCGACGCTTGCCATTTCCCTGATTTTTATAGCAAAAATATATTGTCAGGCGCCATTTTTTCCGAGATTCATTGAGATTCTTCTTGTGCTATTTTATTTGGAATTGGCTGTGTTTTGAAAGGAAAAAGGCAGAGCTGCCAGCAGGAAAAATTCGCCTCACCTTCATTTATTAAGCTTCTTAATTATGAGCATAGGCTGTGCAGCCAGTCCGTCAGCGGTATCCGTTCGCTGGATTTTTTTATGATGATGAGGAACTTATCCTAGAACCAGGCTATTTAAATTCTGAAGATTTTACGAAAGATGTACAAAATGAAACGGAAGCATAAACAAAATTAGCCGAAAAGACTAGAATCCGCAAATGACATGAAGGCCATTTTCTATTAAAATGATTTTAAGATTTAAAATAGATAGAAAATGGTAAGCAAAAACAACAGAGAAAGTTTTCTGTGCTGGCAACACCAAATCGAATAGTTTAATGGGGAGTGTTTTCGAACAGACGGGAGTCAGGATGCACTCCCCAGCTATTTACTATAGGGGGAAATTTTTGTGGCAGAAACAATTGCACCAATGACGGCAAAACATTTGGAACAATGTATTGAACTATATATGAAAGTTTTTAATCGTGACCCTTGGAATGAAAGCTGGACATATGAAACGGCTAAAGAAAGGCTTACAGATTTGCTGCATACTCCGAAATTTACAGGATTTTTTTGGGAAATCGATGGAACTCCCATTGGTTTTATAGCAGGGAACAGCAAGAAAACATATCAAGGAACAACTTTTTATTTAGCGGAATTATGCATCAATCATGAAATTCAAGGTAAAGGCTATGGCTCCAAGCTTCTCCAATATTTAGAGAAAGATTTACAAAAGAAACAAGTTAAAAGCATTTACCTCTTAACATCCACTGGAGGACTCGCAGAAAGCTTCTACAGAAAAAATGGTTATGCTGTGAATAACAATCGAATTGTGATGAAAAAAAATTTGTTTTAGACAGTTTTTTCCTAGCTGAAATTTTATCCAGCCAATTTTCGGTCTCCGCCAAAGAATCATGCAATCACTGTGCGCATATGAAACCGAATGAGATAATGTTTTAAAACGAGAAACGACAAGTGCTATTCCCCACGCTTATGTTTGGGGAAATTTTTTTGTGATTGACAAAAAATAATGGTAAATAGTTAAATATATTTAATTAAATATATTTAACTATTTATTGGGGGATTTTATGGTTAAAGACAGCATTGCGTTTATTGCAAATTATTTGTGGAGGGAATCGATTAAAAATTTACATATGCATTTGACGGAGGCAGAGATTAAAAAATTCAGCAGCAATGACTACTATTATTTAACGACTATTTACTATATGGGGAAACCTAATTTTTCTCAGGTGGCAGAAGCTTTGAACCTCACGAAGCCGGCTGTTTCAGCGATGATTAGAAAGCTGTCAAAAATGGGCCTTATAGAAAAAATACAATCGCAGGAGGACAAACGAGTTTATTATGTAAGTGTTACAGAAAAAGGAAAGAACATTGTCGAAGGTGATGAAAAGCTCTACAAGAAAATTGACTTGCAAATAAAAGAGTGTTTAGGAAGCGATCATAAATATGAATTTCTGGAAACTTTATTGGCAGAAATCGTTCGTTATTTGCAAAAAACAGATCGCTAATGCATCATATACATTCTTACATGGAGGAGCTGTTCATGAAAAGGAGTTTTGAGGGTAAATCCGTTATTGTCATAGGCGCTTCAGGGGGATTAGGTTCAAGCTTTGCAAAAGCTTTTGCCGATAAAGGTGCAAGGCTTCTTTTAGTTGGAAGGAATGAAGAAAAGGTTAAAAAGACAGCAGAGCAAATAACTGGAGATATAACAACAGCCGTTTTTGACATTACTGATTTACAATCGATTGAAGAACTGAAAGATATTGTAAAAAGGTGGTCGGCCCATATTGATATTGTCGTCAATGCTTCGGGTTATGACGTGAGAAAGTCTTTAGCTGAGCATAGTTATGAAGAAGCGAAGAACACGCTTGATATCAATCTTTTAGGAGCGATTCTTATAACGAAGGCATTCCTGCCGCATATGAGAGAACAAAAAGGCAGCACGATTGTGCATATCGGGGGATTTGCAGATGGCCGCTTGGCTTTTCCTTATTATAGTGTCGATGCTGCATCACGTGCAGGGCTGTTCACATTTATTGAAGCTGTAAACCGTGAATTGGAGTTGGAAGGCAGTCAAGCAAGGGTTGCCTTTTTTTCGCCAAGTCCTGCAGATACTGAAGCTGAAAGACCATTTCATCCGCTTTGGAGGAAAATGGGTGTTTCCATTATGCCTGTTGAAAAAGTGGCAGAGGATTTGCTTAAAACAATTGAAAAAAAGAAGACAGTACGAATTATGGGAGGGATGTCCACGATCCTTTTTGCCAAGGTTAACTCCATATCACCGAAGCTGGCTGATGCTATCATGATGAGAAAATATGGAAAAATGCTTCAACAATTTTTTTACAGGACAGAGGATGGCGGACAGCAAAAGCCGAGTAGGCATAAAAGAGGCTATCTCCGCAAGATTGCTGTCATTCTTATTATCGCCTCGTTTATTTTGTATGGACTAGCCGCCGTTGTCCCATTGCTTCCGCTCACTCTTACTCAAAAAGCGGCGGCTGTTCCGGCGCTGATTGCAATTGGCGAAATCGTTTGGTGGGCCGGGCTGGCAATCGCAGGTCGGGAAGTCGCTGCCAAGTACAAAAAATATCTTAATCCGTGCACTTGGTTTTCCTGTAAAAGAAAAACAATTTAAAGATTAGAAAAGTGCCATCAGCTGGAATTCTAAACTTTATGCGAGAAGTGAGGAGCTTGGAATTTTTTTTTTTTTTTTGCCAGATTGGCATATTCTTATTGTTAGTTGTTGGAATAGGATTCATTTCAAAATTATTGGGTAAATATAGTTTGTATTTTTTGCTGGCTCTCACTTTTACAGCTTTAATTTTTGCTGTACTAAATACGAATGATTTTAGTAATCGGCCTTCTTATATGTTGTTTTATTTGGAACAGTTTGTCTAGCTTCAATGATAAAATTGATGATCCAAACGTATAAGTTAAAATAAAAGGTTCTTCGGGGCTTTATCAGGTAGACGGCAGCTTATAAATAGCGTAAAAGGACATTTTGAAATTCTTTTTAATGAGAAAGACGTCCTCAACATCTATCTTGCTTTCTTCTAAATTTTGATTCGGTTATTAGGCAGGCGGCAGCATGGATTATTTAAATAAGGAAAAGAAAAGACTTACGTTTTGATAAGGCGAAATCCCTTTAAATTCGAACAGTCATACAATGCCCTAAAGGGGCTGTCTTAGAAAGTCAAATCACCATTGAAAACAAAAAATCATAAACACCGATATATCAACGTTTCTAAAACATTAATGGGGGCGTCAATAAGCCGTAAAAACGACTTATTAGCACCCCCGTTTTTTGTGATTGCATTTTAATTCATTCGGTTTTGAGCTTCTTTTTCATTAATTCATTTATTATGGCAGGTATTAATAAATACAATGCGTAGGCAAAAGACATCCATGCTGCAAAAGCGATAACCTGCGGCTCATCAAGCTTAGGAAAAATCAGCTGGTGGTTGGATAAAGAAAAAGTATCTAAAATTAAACCAACGATCGTGCCGATGAATCCAAATTTCAGCGGTGCACTTTCGGCTTTGTCAAACAATACATATAAATACGTGGCTCCTGCCAATAACACCCCTGTTCCAGCTATTAGCAAAGAGAGGCTGACAGCAAACTCCGCTGTACCCGGTCTGAAAAGAACGCTGTCCCCAAACATAACAAAAAACATTGTGGCAAAAAACCAAACAAAAACGCTCCAGCATGCTGTGTACAAATATCCTTTCATTTGTTCTCCACCTCTTGTAAGCCGCTCAATGCTATAAATAATTTCTCAAGTTCTGCGTATGTTTTCTCTACCGGAAAATTTTTTGACAATAGAGCCTGTAAGGCGATTCCGTCTACAACAGCGTTTAAAATGATCGCCCATGTGTCAAGCGAAATTCCTTTAATTGGTGATGAAGGCCATATTTTTAATAAATTTTCCGCTAGAGCTTTATTTTCTTGTAAAATAATCCCCTCAAGCTGTTCCCTGATTTTATCATTATGAAAACCTGAAACGACGAGCGTTAAGAACAATTTATGAAAAAAAGAATCATGAGAACAACGGCTTTTCGCTGTCTCAATCGCTTGTTTAATGATGTTGCCGTCACTTTTCGATAATTCGTCCCAAGAACTGTCGCAAATATCTTTTACAATATCCAATAATAATTGTTCTTTAGTTCGAAAATGATAATAAACAGTCCCCTGCGTAACCCCTGCCGTTTCGGCGACTGCCCTCAATGTGAACTTTTCAATTCCGTTTTTGACTAAACACTTTTTCGCGGAACGAATTAATTCATTTTTACTAATAACATTCGGCTTTGCCATATGATCACTCCTTATTAGTTATTCATATAACTAATTTAACTCAAAAAAATTTACCGTTTATTCACTGATTCATTTTAGATTATACAAAATTCTTGACAGTACCACAATATAAAATGGTCATAATTACCATCTTTTCAAAAGTCATTTGAATTCTCTAATTTGAATATTGACAAGAAAAGAGTTTTCATGTTGACTCTTTTAAGAGAGAAAGGGCAGGTGAACAAAATGGATATCAATGAGTTTCAAAAATGGGTGAAGGAGTATTATGACAGCAGGGGCTGGGCTGAATTAGATATTTTTGTCCGCATTGGATTTTTAGCCGAAGAAACGGGGGAAGTTGCCCGAGCTATAAGAGCGCTTGAAATTGGCAGAGACAGGCCAGACGAATCAACAGGTTCAGTTGAGGAAAATAAACAGGCATTAATCGAAGAGCTGGGAGATGTGTTAGGAAACATCATAGTGATTGCAAACAAATACAATATTCCTTTGGAAGAAGTATTTCATTCACATAAAAAGAAGCTGTTAGATCGTTATTCTACTGTTTAAGTTTTATGTCTTAAAAATTCCGTAATAAGGTAAAATTGCGGCATCGCTGTTCCACGTGGTGAACGGATTCTTCCGTATTCTTTGATGCCGCAAACGATTGTTGAATAGATTGTGAAATCCATTTCTTTTTATGGTCGACCAATTGCAAATAAACTTTCTTTTCCGGGCAATAGGGGGGATGCCCAATTTTCAAAAGTCATTAGCGATAAAAACGATTCCAAGGTTATTAGATAAAAGGCAGTGTTCGCATCAGAGGATGACGATTCTGCGTAAAACGGTTCCGATCTTATATAGCTTGATATTACATAAGGGAGATGCCGTTTTTATTTGGTTATAAAAATTTTTGAAGTTTAACTTTTTAACTGAAAGGCTTTTATAAATTATTGGTTAGAAAAATCCTGATGGGACTATTTTTCTATTTTTCGTGTAATGCTGCGGCGGCCGTCTATACTAACAGGAACATCTCCTGCAATTGTAATTCTTCTCACAACTCTTTGTTCGTCGCCATAGTCATTTATTGCATAATGCTGGGTTGCACGGTTATCCCAAATCACAACATCTCCTGCACTCCATTTCCAGCGAACTGTATTTTCTAATTGTATAATATGCTGCTGCAGGACAGTGAACAATTGGGCTGAATCGAAGGTGGAAAGTCCGACAAATTTTTTGACAAAATGACCAAGTAAAAGATTGCGTTCACCGGTTTCAGGATGTATATGGACAACGGGGTGCTCGGTTTCATATAAAGTGGAAGTGAATACTTCGTCATAGTGCTTTTTTGCTTCAGGAGATATATTATATCGCAGTGCTGCATAATCATAGGCATTTGTATGGATTGCCCACAATTGATCAGCAAGATTCCGCAGTTCTGTTGGCAGAGTTTCATAGGCAGCAGCTGTGTTCGCCCAAACAGTATCCCCTCCTGCTTCAGGGATCACAACCCCCCGTAAAATGGAGAATTTCGGAAATGCATCTACAAATGTAACATCTGTATGCCATGAATTGGCCCGGTCGCCACGATCAGAGTCTAGCTCAAAAATATAATTGGAGCCGTCTTTTGCTGGAACAGTTGGATGAACAACAGGATTGCCAAGCAGCTGTGCAAAGGCTTCCTGCCCCGCATCATCTAGATGATGCTGATTTCGGAAGAAAACTACCTTGTACTTTAAGATCGCTTCGCGAATAAATTGAATTGTTTCAGCATCTAGTTCATCGGAAAGTTTGATGCCTGATATTTCAGCGCCAATTCGTCCGGCAACTGGTTTGACAATAATCTCTGATTCATTTTGTACTTGTTTGACATCAGTCATAGGATCGCCTCCTCAAGAAAGTTTATGATTCTACGGAATATTCATCTTTCTCAAAATTTCATCGGCACTTAATAGAAGCCCCACCTCCTTGCTCGTTGAGTGAGCCATTTTAATAAACCGATAATAAGCAAGAAAGCCAGAGCAGATGAGCTCCGGCTTCCAGATGGCTGGTCAGCTTTTTATTCCAGTTGTAAACCCAATAAATTCATATCGGTTTAGTAAAAATATTAGATTCACAAGAAAAAAATGTCAATATTAAATTTTAAAAATTTTTTATAAAAATTAATATTTTACAGTAAATTTTAGCTTGACTATTTTTCATTTGCTCAGTAACATTAAGGATAACTAATGTATACTAATTCAATAGGAAATATCGGTTAATTGATTGTTCCCACCGGTCAACCGGAGACATTGCTGCAAAATGTCTCCGGTATTTTTTTAATAGATGAATATGCCGACCAGTACACTGGAGGTCTTTACAGAAAATGTAAAGGCCTTTTTTATGCGGGCTGGCATGGACTTAATTGAACTGCCGTATACCGAACGGTACGTACGGTTGTGTGAGAGGTCGGGGGTTAGTCACCTCTTCCTATTCAATTGAAATCAAAAGGGAGGAGTAAGATGAAGTTGTTGAAGAATTGCAGAGTGATAGGAATTTTATTGTTAGTAGGGACAGTTGTTTTATCTGCTGGCTGCCAGAACAAAACAGTTGCTGAAAAAGAAGGCAAAGCCGGAGGTGATGGCAAATATGAGACGCTGACACTGCGCTATCAAGGATATCCTGGACAAGTCACTTTCCCGGAATTGGCGGAAGATTTAGGTTATTTAGATCCAATCAAACTTGAATGGGTTGGAAATACAACGAGTGGACCACAGGATATCCAAACAGCTGCAACAGGGGAAATTCATTTTGGCGGTGCATTTAATGGAGCAATTATTAAATTAAAAGCCAGCGGCGCCCCGATTAAAGCCGTGATCAGTTATTACGGCAGCGATGAAGATACTTTCAGTGGGTTTTATACATTAGAGGATAGTCCGATTAGAGAGGCGCGAGATTTAATTGGCAAAAAAGTCGGGATGAATACTCTCGGTGCACACCATGAATTCGTGTTAAAAGAATACTTGCGTCAAAATGGATTAACAGAGGAAGAAATTAAAAAAGTAACGATAGTGGTGATTCCGCCAGTCAATGCAGAACAAGCATTGCGTAATAAACAAATCGATGTAGCTGTGTTAGGCGGAATGCTGCGAGACCGGGCATTAGAAAGGGGCGGGATTCGGAAGCTCTTTAGTGATTATGATTTGTTTGGTGCTTTTAATGCGGGCAGTTATGTTTTTACTGAGAAATTCATTAAAGAAAATCCGAATACTGTGAGAAAATTCGTTGAAGCAACAGCGAAAGCAATTGAATGGGCGCGTTCAACCCCTAGAGAAGAAGTCATTGCCCGTTATGAAGCAATTATTGAAAAAAGAAAACGAAAAGAAGATGGTGAAACAGTTAAATTTTGGAAAAGTACAGGAATCGGCTCGAAAGGAGGTTATATACAGGAGAAAGATTTTCAAGTGTGGATCGATTGGCTAATAAAAAGCGGTGAGTTGAAAAAAGGCGAAATTGGGCTGGATGACTTATACACAAATGAATTCAACCCTTACTAAAGGAAGCTTGAACAAAAATGTTTAGGAGGTGTTCAACAGGTGACAGATAAAATTCAATTTGACCATGTCACAAAAATTTTTAAAATTCGGGATGTTGAAAAGGGAAAAGGAAGCTTTAAAGAGTTTACCGCATTGAGGAACGTTCATTTTTCCATTAAAAATGGAGAATTTCTAACGTTAGTCGGGCCGTCAGGATGCGGAAAATCAACTTTGCTTGATCTTCTCGGCGGATTGTCTCAACCAACATCTGGGAAAATTTTGATAGATGGGAAGCAAATCGACGGCCCCGGTTTAGATCGAGCAATTGTCTTTCAACAGTACGCCTTGTTTCCTTGGAAAACAGCTAAGGGAAATATTGAGTTTGGTTTAAAAGCGAAAGGTGTGCCAAAAAAGGAACGTTCGGAAATCGCCCGTCATTTTTTGGAGATAGTCGGCTTGTCCGGCTTTGAAGAACGTTATCCCCACGAACTATCAGGCGGGATGAAGCAGCGTGTAGCTATTGCTAGAAGTTTGGCTTTTGACCCTGACGTTTTATTAATGGATGAACCGTTTGCGGCCTTGGATGCTCAAACACGCGAAACATTGCAAAACGAATTGCTTCGTATCTGGGAAAAAACAAAGAAGACGATCGTGTTCATTACTCATGGAATTGATGAAGCCGTGTACTTAGGACAGCGTATCGCTGTAATGACTTCACGTCCGGGGACGATAAAACAAATTATTACAAACTCAGCTCATTCCCAAGCAAAGGAAGACGATGCGCGTTCCACGCCGGAATTTGTAAAGACTCGCCATCAAATTTGGGATTTACTTCGGGATGAGGTCAGTAAATCGCAAAATGATCATAAAAAAGAGCATTCAGCTTAGGAAATTTAATAAAAGGAGTGATGACATTGGCTAGTGTTAGCAAATCCATTCAAACTACATATGAAACGAGAAAACATATCCGTTTTTCTTTTCACTGGATTCAAAAACTTGTGAAGCAAACAGCCGTTATTATTCTGCTGCTTTTATTTTGGGAAGTGGCGCCTCGCATTGGAGTGACCGATCCGACGTTCTTTCCGCCTTTTTCAAAAGTAGTTGAAGGCTGGTGGGGATTAGTTGTCTCAGGTGAATTATTGGCTCACTTTCAAGCGAGTATTGTACGTTCATTTATTGGATTTGGAATTGCGCTGCTTATTGCTATTCCTCTCGGATTATTGATTGGCTGGTACCCGATCATTAGCGATTTGTTAAACCCGGTGCTGGAATTATTCCGAAACACAGCTGCATTAGCGTTATTGCCTGTATTTATATTAGTGTTTGGCATTGGTGAAACATCGAAAGTAGCGATTGTCTTATTCGCTTGTACATTTCCTGTTCTGCTAAATACTATTAGTGCCGTTCGAAATGTCGATCCGTTACTTATTAAATCGGCAAGATCAATGGGATTACCGCCATATAAATTGTTTTATCAAGTCATTTTGCCTGCATCTATTCCGACTATTTTTACCGGAATACGTATGGCTGGAACAGCTTCCATTCTCGTATTAATTGCTGCTGAAATGGTAGGGGCTAAAGAAGGATTAGGATACTTAATTAATTATACTCAAATGAATTTTCAAATTCCCGAAATGTATGCCGGTATTATTACCATTGCCATACTTGGCTTTGTATTAAATTATATTTTAGTATCTTTGGAAAAACGGTTCTCTGCTTGGAAGACAAATCAATAATAAAGGAAAGAGGGGAAAATTAAAATGACGGCAAATAAGCGCGAAATGAAATTAGGTGCATTTTTCATGATCCCAGGGCATCATGTCGCAGCTTGGCGGCATCCTGATGCAGAAGCTCATAATGTCATGAACTTTGATTTTATCAAAAGGCTTGCGCAGACGGCTGAACGAGGAAAGTTCGATATGATCTTTCTGGCGGACACGTATGCAGTAAGAACAGGCAATCAAAAGGCATTTGAGCAGACAGTGAATACATTTTTTGAACCATTTACTCTGTTATCAGCCCTTTCATCTGTGACCGAACGCATTGGGCTTGCAGCTACCGTGTCGACCACATTTAATGAACCCTTTAATGTAGCGCGAAGATTTGCCTCGCTTGATCATTTGAGCAAAGGCCGGGCAGCATGGAATGTCGTCACATCCAATACGGAAGCAGAAGCTCATAACTTTAGCTTAGAGCAACATCTTCCGCATGAACAGCGTTATGATCGTGCTGAAGAATTTGTAGATATAGTGAAAAAGCTATGGGATAGTTGGGAAGATGACGCTTTAGTGATTAATAAGGAATCGGCTCAATTTGTGGACGGCTCAAAAATACAGGCCATTCATCATAAAGGAAAGTGGTTTTCTGTAGAAGGACCTTTAAACGTTTCCCGTCCTGTTCAAGGCCATCCAGTTGTGATCCAAGCAGGTTCGTCTGAAGCTGGAAAAGAGCTGGCCGCACGTACCGCGGAGGTTATTTTTACAGCGTGGCAGACGCTTGAAGAGGCTCAAGCTTTTTATGCCGATGTGAAAGGAAGAATGAAAAAATATGGGCGTTCACCAGATGAATTGAAGATTATGCCAGGTGTTTTTCCTGTTATCGGAAGTACTGAAGAAGAAGCTGAGAAGAATAAGAAGCTGCTGGAAGAACTTATTCCTGAAGAAGCAGGAGTTGCTCTTTTATCTGGAATGTTAAGTGTTGATTTATCAGGGTATCCTGTCGACGGTCCCTTGCCTGATTTGCCTCATTTGGAACAAATAAATGGAGGGAAAAGCCGTTTTAAGCTGTTAAAAGACCTTGCTGAGCGTGAAGGATTAACGATTCGTAAGCTATATCAACGGATAGCAGGAGCACGAGGGCATAGAGAAATTAAGGGAACACCTGAACAAATTGCCGATCAACTGCAAGAATGGTTTGAAAATGGGGCAGCTGATGGCTTCAATATTATGCCGCCATATTTGCCCGGAGGACTTGAAGACTTCGTTGACTTAGTGATACCTGAACTGCAAAAACGGGGATTGTTCCGCACGGAATATGAGGGCAATACTTTACGAGAACATTTAGGGCTAAAACGTCCTGAAAATACTTTAATTGCTAAAATAGGAGAGACACTGTAGATGAAGGGAAATATTGCATCTAAAAAAATAGTCATGCGAAAATGACAGTTTAATGGTCGAGTCAATTAGTTAGGGGTGTCCCAAAAAGTAAAACTTTAGGGCATCCTTTTTATTTTAGAAGTAAGAGCTGGCCGCTTCTTTATTGGAATTAGACTAAGATTCATTTATATAAATTATCTTTTTTATATAATTTAGAAATTAATAAATGTTTTAAATTGAAAAGTTCATACTCTATTTTTGTTGCATGGACTGGAAATTCGATAAAAAAAACTTTCTGAAACTTAGTATACGAGGAGTGAGAGGCTATGGAAATATTTCTAGCTTGGAAGGATAATTCTTGATTGAATGTTTCTTGCTGCTCGATGTGTTTTAATAATTTAGAAATGTGATCATCCGAATGAGGGAACGAACGATTTTCGTTTGGTTTTTCAGCTGGAACGTGGCCCGTTACTTCTTCGAACGCCCCTTTCCCAAACCGGTCAACGACAACGATCGCGGCGTTCTCTAACTGCATGTTGTGTTGTTGAACAATGGTTTGGAAGTGTCTTAGTTTGACTAGGTCGCTTTCAATAAATAATCGCTGTGCTCGGTCATTTTTGATGAAGGTATAACCGTTCTTTTCCAAAGCTAGGTACCATTTTCGTAATGTACTATCACCAATTTCTAAGGTATGGCTCACTTCTTTGGTACTGTAAGCTCGTTCTTGCGATTTCATTCGTTCAACCTCCTAGTGGGATGGGACGGGATATAGAGCGTTCTCCTATCCGTTTTAGAAGCATTCGACAGATATAATTCATTTACCTGTTCTGTAAGGAGGAAAAGGGAGAGAAGGACTGCATAAAATCCGCCTTTTTTATGCAAGATTTAGAGCTTCATAAAAGGGGAAAACCCTTGATCCATCAAGGATGTATAAAATCCTGCATAAACGAGTCAAAACAGAAAACCGCCAATTCCTTGCGTATCAAGGGGTTGGCGGTTTTCATTACTTCCCATAGTTGGCTTTATGTTACCTAGATTTGTATAAAGCATTCACATATGTTTAATGATTTATTTTTTTGGGTTTAAATTTATTATCTATTTCTTTAAATTCCTCACTATCAATATCTGGTGGTTCATCCTCATCTTTTCTTAATTTCCAACCAATAAATCCAGTAACCATCGCAAATATGAGTGAACCTTGCCATTCGATTTCAATATTTGCCATAAAATTATCTATTACTTCAATCAATAAAAAGGTAAGAGTTGTATTCAAAATAAATGGTAGCCATCCTTTACTCGTTTGAAGTATGCCAACAGATTTTAAAGCTTTTGGTATTGCATCTGTAATAAAAGCAAGAGGTATTTCAAGGAATAAATACAAAATAAAGAACAATACTAAATCCAATAATGAATTATATTGGAAACCTATTATTCTTAAAATGATGTATTCAAAAAAAGCAATAAAGAGTAATATTATCAGTACGATAGAAATAGAGATACCTACAGTTTTAAATTTATTGATATGAACTGCCTCCTTCAATTATTTTTCTCAATATTTTAAATTAGAACAGGTAATTATCATTACCAATTATTAGTAAAAATGATTTATATATATAAAGAACTTGAGAAAGTCTCTTTTCTAATTTTATTTATTTATCATCATTAAGGAACTATATGCATTCACTTTTCCTTCTCCAAAATAATTGTCTCTACCAGGCTTACCGATATCAGAACTTCCCTTCTCTAGATATTTAAGCACTTTATTAACAGAAGGCTTATTACCTGTTCGTTCTGTATACTCTGAAATAATAAGAGCTGCCTAGCACTGACTTGTGCTACGGTATAACTTGTTCCTTTAGTTAGTGTGTATCCTTGAGGAATTCCAAGCCCCTTTACTTTCTGCATATTTTACAGCTTTTTTATATGCCTTAATCAGTAACTTATCTTCTTTTTCTGACTTAATAAAATAAGTACCGACGCTTAAGTTGATCACATCATTATCATTATTAGCTGCATCAATAATAGCTTCTATCACCCATACTGATTTCCCTACCTCATTTCCAATAACTTTGTAAGGAACAATTGTTGTATCTGGAGCAATACTTGACATTATCCCAGCAATAGTTGTGCCATGACCTAATTCATCAGTAATATCCATGTCATTTGTGACATAATTTTTTGCTAATGTTAAATCAATATTTTCTTTTATCAATGGGTGTTCTATATCTACTCCACTATCTATTAAAGCAATTGTGGAATGTTCTCCTGTATCAATAGATAAATTCTTATAATCACTTTTCACATCTTTTAAATACCAATTAAAAGGCGTAAATGTTTCAGAATTTAGTGATGGAAACTCGATATTAGTGTCAAATTGATTAGATTCTTTAAACTCATCGAGTGTTAATTGCTTCACTTCGTTTAGAATTCTATTTGGTGTAACGGCATCTTCGTAAGGGGAAATGAGATCTGGTAATTCCCCTTGTAGTAAGCGTCAAATAAAACCCACATTCCGATCATAGGTCATCCGTGTGATAATCTTCTTAGAATGATTCGGGAGGTTTTGCAATGACCCTAAAAGAAAAAAGAATAGAATGGAAAGCACGATATGATGCCTGGAAAAAGAGTGGACAGAGTATAGCGGAGTGGTGCCGGGATCAAGGAATCAAAACCCACCAAATGTACTATTGGGTGAGGCAGTTCTCCCGCGGTGGCAGTTGCACTGAAACGCCTGTCCAGACGCAGTGGCTGGCTGTTCAGGTAGAAGAAGCCTTGCCCTCTTCAGGTCAAGGTCCGATCTTTTTACACGTTGATGCGATCTCCGTTGAAGTACGGCCCGGTGCCAATCTGGATCTATTAACCGATGTGATTCGGGTGCTGCAACACCAATGTTGATGAATTCCCCGTTTGAACGTGTCTATCTGGCGCGTGGCAGTACGGATCTTCGCAAATCGATTGACGGACTGGCCGCTATTGTACAGGAATGCTTTGAACTCGATCCCTTTTCTCCGTGCTTATTCGTGTTTTGTAACCGGAAACGGGACAAGTTAAAGATTCTTCAATGGGAACATAACGGCTTCTGGCTTCATTATCGCCGTCTGGAAAAAGGGACGTTCCACTGGCCGTCGGAGAATGATACAGCGCCCATGTCTATCAGTTCACGCCAGCTGCGCTGGCTGCTGGACGGCTTGCCAATCGAACAAAAGCAAGCGCATCAGGAAGTGAAGGCACGCATCCTTCTATAAAACAAATAAATAAAAAAAGAATTCGATACTAGGCAAGTTGGATTCTTTTCCGTATACTGGACATATGGAAAAATCAGCGCAGACTTCAAAAGGCACAATTGAATATTACAAAGCGCTCAACGAAAAGCTCCAAATGGAAAAGGAAGAGTTGGAAGCGAAATTAAAATGGTATGAGGAACAATTCCGCCTCAGCCAGCAACGCCTATTCGGAGCTTCCAGCGAGAAGACCCATCCGGACCAGCTCTCCCTTTTCAACGAAGCCGAGTCCACGGCTGATCCAGCTATGGAAGAGCCCACCGTTGAGACGATGACATATAGACGCAAGAAACAACACGGCCAACGCAAACGCATGCTTGAAAACCTGCCTACAGAGACGATCGAATACCGTTTGTCTGATGAGGAACAGGTCTGTTCGTGCTGTGGCGGTGCTATGCATGAAATGAGCACAGAAGTACGCAAGGAATTGAAAGTTATTCCTGCCCAAGTGAAAGTAGTCGAACATGTGCGTCATGTATATAGCTGCCGTCACTGTGAGCGTCATGAACTGAACACACCTATTGTGACAGCGAAGATGCCGGAACCTGTTTTCCCTGGAAGCCTAGCGTCTCCGTCGTCAATGGCTTATACCATGACACAAAAATACGTAGAAGGTATGCCCCTGTATCGCCAGGAGAAACAACTGGAACGCTTTGGCGTGTCCATACCTCGGCAAACGCTGGCCAATTGGACCATTTATGGGGCTCAAACTTGGCTTAGCCTCATTTACGATGAGATGCATGAGCACCTCCTACAGAAGGATCGTCTGCATGCGGATGAGACAACCTTGCAGGTCCTGTCTGAACCGGACCGGCCAGCGATGTCGACTTCCTACATATGGCTTTATCGTACCGGTCGCGGGGATACACCAATCGTCTTATACGATTACCAGCAAACCCGTGCAGGCAAGCACCCACGCCGTTTTTTGGACGGCTTCCGGGGATATTTGCATGTGGACGGGTATGCGGGTTATAACGTCCTCCCCGATGTGAAATTGGTCGGGTGCTGGGCCCATGCCCGCCGCAAATTCACAGAAGCCCTGCAGGCACTGCCTGAATCGGCGAGCACTTCCACCGTCAAAGCAAAGGAAGGTCTGGCCTATTGCAATAAACTTTTTGAAATTGAGCGCAAGCTTAAAGATGCAAGTCCAGAGGAGCGCTATCAAGCACGGCTGGAGCACAGCAAACCCGTGCTTGAGGCTTTTTTGTCATGGCTTAAAGAGCAAATGCCGCGCGTACTGCCAAAAAGCGCACTTGGCAAAGCGATCAAGTATTGTCGTAACCAATGGGAGCGGTTGGAGGCATTTTTAGAGGACGGCCGTTTGGAGATCGATAATAATCGCGGGGAACGGTCAATTAAACCTTTTGTGATCGGTCGCAAAAACTGGCTCTTCAGTAATACGTCAAAAGGAGCAAGGTCCAGTGCGATCATCTATAGTGTTGTGGAGACAGCCAAGGAAAACGAGTTGGATCCATTCAACTACCTTAGCTATCTGTTTCAAGAGCTTCCCAATATAGATACGACAGATAAAACAAAATTAGCTGAATTCCTGCCATGGTCACCGACGCTTCCGCAGGAATGCCGTGTTCCTAAAAAATCTAAATAAAGCATACATGAAATCCCCATCTGAATACAGGTGGGGATTACTTTACGCTTACCCTTGTACATCTATATATTCTATTATTTTATTTTCAATTTTATTTACATCTATATTTTTAGAATTCTCTACATATATTAATCCAATATCTTCGATTGCTGTTACATTCAAAGACGGGTATTGGTTTTTCATAATTTCTAAAACTTCTTTAGCCTGTTTAGGACTTTTTAATAAATATGTGTAATTTTCTAGAGAATTATTTTTTTCTACAGTATTGTTTGATTCGGCAGAACCATAAACCGGAAATAAGACTAATATGAAAAAAATACTTGGAAGAACAAACAAATACTTTTAAATTATTTTTCTACCCCACTTTATACAAATTCAAAATTTCCAAACATTCAGTAGTATATCACACTATTATAAAAAATTCCAATATTTTCATATATTTTACAAATTTAAACTTCGATTATATTTTTCGTTTTTATTAATTTCGATTAGGAACTGAAAGCAGCAGGGATTTATCAAACATATCATCAATGATTTCGTTCTTACCATATAAGTATATGTTTTTCAGTATTTCTCGAAGCTCCACATGAAAATTTAGTACATTATTGCGAAAATGGCAAAGAATTTAAAGGTAAAACAGCACAATTGTTTGTATAATCAGAAAATAAAAATTGTTAAAATTATTCCATAAATTAAATCAAATATAAGGAGTGGTTGAAATGGCTATTATGCGGGTTGGCAAGGCTGAAATAAGAGTCATGGATCTTGAAGAATCAGTCAAGTATTACACAAATGTAATTGGTCTTGAAGAGATGAGAAGAAGTGAAGGGAGAGTTTATTTAAAGGCGTGGGATGAATTCGATCATCATAGCCTTATTCTTCAGGAGGCTGACTCTCCTGGTCTTGATCACATTGCTTTTAAAGTAGAAAACGAAGAAGATTTAGCCAAGTACGAAAAGAAGATTGAACAATTCGGGTGTACATTAAAACGGGTTTCAAAAGGAACAAGAATTGCGGAAGGAGAAGCAATTCGTTTTGAACTTCCAACAGGCCACCAAGTTGAATTGTATCATAAAATCGAGCGTGTCGGTACGAAAACAGGAGATTGGAATCCTCACCCATGGCCGGATGGACTGCGGGGAATTGCGCCGCATCGTCTCGATCACCTAGCATTAACAGGAGATGATATAGACACTGTAACGAGATTTTTCACTGAAGTCCTGGATATGTTCGTTAGTGAAAAAATTACAACAGTAGATGGAGAACAAATGGTGGGGAGCTTTATTTATGCTAGAAATGGAAAACCGCATGATGTTGCCTTTATTAAAGGACCGGACAAGAAGATGCACCATGTCGCGTTCTATGTTGACAATTGGTATGATGTGCTAAAGGCAGCAGATATTTTATCAAAAAATAATGTCCAATTCGATGTTACACCGACACGCCATGGCATTACGCGAGGACAAACAACTTATTTCTTTGATCCTTCAGGCAATCGCAATGAAGCTTTTGCGAGCGGTTACATTACTTATCCTGATTTTCCAACTATAACATGGACTGAAGACAAAATCGGTCAAGGAATTTTTTATCACAGAAGAGAGTTGACGGAGTCATTCGCCAAGGCATTGACGTAAGAAAAAGCACAACTGATCATAAGCGAGGATAAAAACATGCCGATTATTCAAATTCAATTGTTTGGAAGTCTTACAGTAGAACAAAAAGAGACGTTAATAAAAGAAACATCGGACGCAGCAGCCCATGCCTTAAATGTGCCATTAAGCACCATTCGTGTACTGATTCAAGAGCTTCCTGCGGAAAACTGGGGAATTTCCGGAGAATCAGCACAAAAGAAACTCAGTCAAACTAAAGGAAAATAATCGAAATTCTTGTATTTTTAAAGAATTTTCACGATTCTTTCATATCTGTGTGGAACAGATTTCGCAGTGTTTAAACTAAAAAGTGTATTTTGTAAGCGTTATCAAGAAATTTTTAATCTTTTATGGAAATAGGCAGACCGAATAGCGGTTTGCCTTACCTTAAATGATATGTAGGGAGACGCTGAATCTCCTTAAATGACAGGTCGGGGGAGGAAAATTAGAATGGAAAAAAATAGAATTTTGTTAGAGAATAAACCGGACATCGCTACTCTTCTTGCCAAAGCAGAAGAGGTAGGGCGTCTTGCTGAGGAAGAAGCTAGCGAAGCTGATCGAAATGCCCGTTTTTCTGATCGGGTGGCTAAGGCCATTAAAGATGCAGAGTTTCACAAGCTTTTGCGTCCCAAGCGGTACGGAGGGCTTTTAGTAGACTTAAGGACTTATAGAGAGATTATCCGCACAGTGGCTCGCCACAGTGTGGCCGGTGCTTGGCTGACATACTTTTACTCCATGCATGAAGTTTGGGCTGCATATCTGGATCCAAAAGGCAGAGAAGAAATCTTTGGGCAAGGAGGATTGCTGGCTGACGTGGTGGCCCCTGTAGGCCGAGTAGAGAAAGATGGTGAAGGCTACCGTCTCTATGGGCAGTGGAACTTCTGCAGCGGTGTCCTCCATAGTGATTGGATCGCTCTCGGTGCCATGATGGAACTGCCTGACAGCAATGGTCCAGAGTACTGTCTGTTGGCGTTGCCCAAGTCTGATGTCAAAATCGTAGAAAATTGGAATACGATTGGTCTCCGTGCTTCTGGAAGCAATGGAGTACTTGTCGAAGGCGCCTATGTGCCATTGCATAGAATCCTTCCAGCTGGTCGAGTGATGGCTGATGGAAAACCGGTCGGGGGCGATTATGATGAGAATGATCCGGTATATCGTATACCGTTTATGCCGCTTTTCTTGCTGGGATTCCCTTTAGTATCTTTGGGCGGGGCAGAACGGCTGGTGTCACTATTTCAAGAGCGCACCGAGAAACGTATTCGTGTCTTCAAGGCCGGTGCGAAGGAAAAGGACTCTGCGGCCAGTCAGCGGTTACTGGCTGAAATGAAAACAGAATTAAATGCAATGGAGGGCATTGTTGAACAATATATTCGCCAGCTAGAGGCTTGTCAAAAAGAAGGAAAGACCGTGATGAACGATATGGAAAGAGAACAACTGTTTGCATGGCGAGGATATGTGGCAAAGACGTCAGCTAATATCGCTGTGAGAACAATGCTGACACTTGGAGGCAATTCGATCTTTAAAGGGGATCCGGTCGAACTGTTCACGCGAGATTTGTTAGCTGTGGCGGCTCATCCAAACTCCCTGTGGGAGGACGCTATGGCTGCATACGGAAGGACATTATTTGGTTTACCGGGTGATCCAGTCTGGTAAAGCAGCGGCAGAGTGTGTAATTGGAGTTAAAATCACTCTTTATGAGTGTGAAATGTTTTAGGTAGAGGGAGTTCAACTTCGCATAAAGCTCGGACCAATAAAACCAGCTGGAGGGTTGTTATTCAATTCTTAACAGTTGTGAGGGTCCAGCACAATATTTATGGTTCAATTATGGGGAATTTTAACAAAAAACTACCGAAAAAGGAAAGGATACTGATACCGATGGATGATCGTTTGTTTCGCAACGTAATGGGGAAATTTGCAACAGGGGTGACAGTTATAACGACGGAGATCGATGGGAGTATACACGGTATGACTGCAAATGCATTTATGTCCGTATCGTTAAATCCAAAATTAGTGCTTATTTCGATTGGTGAAAAAGCTAAGATGCTTGGCCGCATTAAAAAATCTAAAACATATGCCGTGAGCTTTTTGACTGAAAATCAAAAGGAAATATCTATGCAATTTGCCGGACAAATCAAGGAAAATCGTGAAGCTGAATTTGATTGGTTGAACGGTATGCCTGTGATTAAAGGAGCGATCGCTTCCTTGACATGCAATGTGGTTG
The DNA here is from genome assembly GCF_037965815.1 of Aeribacillus sp. FSL K6-2833. Taxonomy (GTDB): domain Bacteria; phylum Bacillota; class Bacilli; order Bacillales; family Aeribacillaceae; genus Aeribacillus; species Aeribacillus composti. The sequence goes on from NZ_CP150189.1 coordinate 715,420, forward strand.
CAGAATATGAAGCAGGAGATCATACATTGTTTATTGGAGAAGTTACAGATGTTCATTTTCAGGAAGATGCTGAACCGTTAATATTTTTCCAAGGAAAATACCGCGAATTAAAATCTCTAAAAGAAAGCGTCCATAGTTAACGATTCCGTTGAAAAGAGGGGAGCTCAATTTCTTTATCATAGTGTTAACAACGGGTGATCGAGTAGCTCTCTTTTTCACGAACCGAACCATCGTATAGTCATAGAAACGACGGAAATTTAATGGTTATGAAACAGAATTTAAGCGTAAGAAGCAGGAGGGGAGGGAAAATCATGTTTAAGGTGCAGGTGATCGATGATGGCGAAGGAAACCGCGAATTGCTATGCCATGATCGGGAAAGCTTGCTTGATGCGGCTAATAGAAAGGGCATTAAAATTCCTTATGCTTGTAAAGGCGGTGGGTGTGGAATGTGCAAAATTAAAGTGGAGGAAGGAGAATTTGAAAGAGGTACCAGTTCCAAAGCAGTGTTGCCTGACACGGAAAGAGCGGTGAATTATACATTAGCATGCAAGACGTATCCAAAAACCGATATGAAGATTCTTATTGATCTATCTAAAGTCACTCACTCTTCTTAGGTGGTGAAAACATGAAAGCTGATGAACTGGACTTAACGAAAATTTATAAAATCTCTACTCTTACCAATCAAGGCGATCCACAAGAGCGAATAGTTACGATTCCAACAGCCGCCATGGGGATGCTGCGCCACGAGCTGATAGAAACGTTGGGAATCGAGCGAACGAAAGGGTTCCTTCTGCGTCATGGATGGCATTGCGGGGTTAAAGATGCGCAAAAAGCGTTAGAAATGGACTGGGATAGCAAAAAGGAGCTTTTATTCGTAGGTCCGAGAATGCATACGCTGCATGGCTATCTAGAAGAGGTAGATGTATTAGTGGCAGAAGTGGACTTTTCCAATGGAACGATGCACCATGAAGCAATTTGGAAAAATTCTTATGAAGCTGAAGAACATCTTCAAAGATTTGGGCTTGCTCACGAGCCTGTTTGTCATACACTTGTTGGCTATGCAAGCGGATATTTATCAACTATTCTTGGCAAAAAAGTCATAACGAAAGAGGTTAAATGCAAAGCAATGGGCCATGAATATTGCCACGCTGTCTGTCGAACTGTTGAAGAATGGGATGGCGAAATAGATGGCGAGCTCAAATATTATAAGGCAGATAATATTATCGGCGAGCTTGATGAGACGTTTAAGAAGCTAAAAATAGAAAGAGACAATCTTAGTAAAGCGTACGAGGTTCATCGAAAGCTGATGGAAGAGGTTCTAAAGGAAAATGACTTATCTTCGATTGCATACGCTCTTCATCAAATCACAAAGATACCTGTGCTCATAGAAGATGTCAATTTCAATCTAATTGCTTTCGCGGGGTTTCCAGAACAAAATGCTTCTTTTGCTTCCGATAACTTTAAAAAATGGATTCATCAAAAAAGTAAATACTTAAGAGATTTGAAAACTTTAAAGCAAACGTTATTTTTAGAATCTTTCTCTAAACAAAAAAGACTGATTACTCCGATCTATCTGGATCGAAAAATTGTCGGGTATTGCTCTTTTCTTTATGAAGAAAAAGCTCCGCAGGAAGTGGATAAGTTGATAATACAACATGGAGCGCTTGCTTGTTCGCTTTATTTGTTGAATGAGCGAACTCGCTTTAATACGGAGCAACGGATTAAGGGAAAATTTTTGGACGATATTTTATCTAAACAAATTTCTTTTGAAGAAATGACCAAGCGGGCCTATTATATAGGCTTTCAATTGAATGATCCGTACTTTATGATTGCAATCGATACTTTGCTTCAAAAACCATCAGTTGAAGAAGAGATGGGCTTTAACGATGATTTAATAAATGATATTTCCATATTTATGAAAAATCAAGGGTTAAATGCTTTATTTGGTCAAAAATCTGGAAAGGTCATCATTCTTTTATCCGAATGTCTGTTGTTAAAAAACAAGATGAATAAGGAAAACTTTTGTAAATCATTAATTGATTACTGTTCCAATAAATATCCTCAATATTTATTTAAAGTAGGAATCAGCTCAAACACCAGTTCAATAGAAGAGGCATCTCAACTGTATGAAGAGTGCCTGTCAGCGTTGAGGGTCGCCAACCGTCATCAGAAGATTATTTTCTTTGATTCCTTAGGGATTGAAGGAATCATCTTCCAAATGAAAAATATAAACCCGATTCAAAAGTTCATTTATAAAAAATTAGGAAAGTTAATTGAAGAAGATAAAAACAGAAATATGGAATTCACTAAAACACTTTATTATTACTTGAGCAACGGCAGCAATGTTCATAAAACAGCGCGTGCTATGAATTTTTCTATAAGCGGTTTGCGGTATCGGCTGCAAAAGATAAATGAAATTTTGCAAATCGATATCAATTCTCCCAGCGTAGGCTATCAGATGTTTTTGTCTCTTCGATTCCTCATCTACTGGGGGGAACTAAATATCGACCTAGATTTGCATTTAGATAAAGAGGAGATTGTTGGAGACTGAAAGATGAACAGCTTTTCTTTTTAAATAAATGGTCAAGGAGACTGGGACGGCACGTGAAATTGCAGCAGCTGCCTATATTGGAGAAATTCCGGATATAAATGGATCATTAAATATTAAGCTTGCTAAAAACATGATTCTTTCAAGCATCTGCTTTTGGTTCTCTAGGAATCAGCCGGTATTTTCTAAATCAAGACGATTATATTTTTGTCGAATGGATGCCTGTACATTTCTTCAACCCATTAACAGCAAGATTTGCCGAGTCAAGAGGAATGTAAAGAGAAGCTGTCATATGATATGTCTTCATGAATAGAAAAATCAGATATCCGAATCGTTAGCAAAAGTAGAAGAAACCTAAACGAGGTGCATACCATTATGCAGGTTATTGATGAAAAAGTGATTCAATTCGCTGACTGCCTTATAGAAGCGGAAAAAAATAGGAAAGCTGTTGAGCCGCTAACTTCTCTCGATCAAGAAATCACGGTAGAGACTGCATATCAAGTTCAATTAGTAAATATTCAACGGAAAGCTAACACCGGACAACGAATCGTAGGGAAAAAAATAGGATTAACATCCTTGGCGATGCAAAAGCTGTTAGGAGTCAATGAACCGGACTATGGTCATTTATTGGATGAAATGAAGGTGGAAAATAGAGGAGCTCTTCCTTATGAAAAGGTTCTCCAGCCAAAAGTAGAAGCAGAGATCGCCTTTGTTTTAAAGAAAGATTTAATCGGCCCAAGAGTAACAGAGCTGGATGTACTTCAAGCAACAGATTATATCGCTTCAGCCTTAGAAATTGTCGATAGCCGCATCGCCGATTGGAATATAAAATTGCAGGATACGATTGCTGACAATGCTTCTTCAGGTTTTTTTGTATTAGGTGACAAGCAAGTGGCTATTGATTCTTTAGATTTATCAAGGATAGGAATGGTGTTATATAAAAACGGAGAGGTCATGAACACAGGAGCAGGGGCGGCAGCTTTGGGGAATCCAGCTACCTGTGTAGCCTGGCTAGCCAATAAGCTATTTGAATACGGAATAACACTTAATGCAGGAGAGATTATTCTTTCAGGTGCTCTTTCCGCCGCCATCGATGCGGAGCCGGACGATTTTTTTCAAGCCCGTTTTGCTCATTTAGGCGAAGTAAGCGTTCGCTTTTGCTAGCAACAGTTAAAAAAGAGTGATAGAAACGGAGTGATATTCATGACTAAAGTAAACGTCGCTATTCTTGGATCAGGAAATATCGGCACAGATTTAATGTTGAAGCTGGAACGTTCCAATATTTTGCAATTAACAGCTATGATTGGGATTGATCCTGAATCAGATGGTTTGCGCCGTGCGAAAGAAAAAGGGTATACGGTTATCAGCACAGGAATCAAAGGGTTCCTCGAGCAACCGGAACTTGCTGATATCGTCTTTGATGCAACATCAGCTAAAGCGCATATCCGTCATGCAAAGCTGTTAAAGGAAGCGGGTAAGATGGTTCTTGACTTGACTCCTGCAGCTGTCGGAGCACTCGTCATTCCGGCTGTAAATCTCCATGAACAACTCGAAGAAAGGAACGTGAATCTCATTACATGCGGCGGCCAGGCGACCATTCCGATTGTCCACGCAATTAATCGGGTGAGTCGAGTTGATTATGCTGAAATTGTCGCAACCATTGCAAGTAAAAGTGCGGGACCGGGAACAAGGGCAAACATTGATGAGTTTACACAAACGACGGCACGCGGCATTGAAAAAATTGGCGGAGCCAAAAAGGGAAAAGCCATCATCATTTTAAATCCGGCGGAGCCGCCTATTATTATGAGAAATACTGTTTATGCTCTAGTAGAAGAAGCAAGTATGAATGAAAAAGCCATTGTTCAATCGATTTTAGAGATGGTGGAAACGGTCCAATCGTATGTACCGGGATACCGGATACGTACCGATCCAATCATTGATGGGAATAAAATCACTGTCTTCCTTGAAGTAGAAGGAGCAGGCGATTATTTGCCGAAATATTCTGGAAATCTTGATATTATGACGGCTGCTGCGGTAAAGGTTGCGGAAGAATTCGCAAAACATCAATTAGCAGCACAAACGGCGTAGAGGAGGAAAACCGCATGGCAAAAAAACGTGATGTATTAATTACGGAAGTAGCTTTGCGAGACGGGAGTCATGCCATTTCCCATCAATACACAGTCGATCAAGTCGCAAAAATCACCAAAGCTTTAGATGAAGCGAACGTTCCATACATCGAAGTCGCACACGGAGACGGATTGGCCGGTTCTTCTTTGCAGTATGGATTATCTCGCACAAATGAGCTCGAGCTGATTGAGGCCGCCGTGTCGGTTTGCAAGCAATCAAAGATCGCCGTCTTGCTTCTGCCGGGAATCGGCACGATGAAAGATTTAAAACATGCTGCCGAGCTTGGGGCGAAGATGGCGCGGGTTGCAACTCATGTAACAGAAGCAGACGTTTCTGCCCAGCACATTGGGCTGGCAAAAGAGCTTGGAATGGAAACAGTCGGATTTTTAATGATGGCCCACATGGCGCCAGTTGAAAAACTGGTAGAACAAGCAAAGCTGATGGAAAGCTACGGAGCGGATGTCGTTTATGTCGTTGACTCAGCAGGAGCGCTTCTTCCGCATGAAGTCAGGGATAGAATTCGTGCCCTTAAGCAGCATGTAGGAGTGGAAATTGGCTTTCATGGCCATAACAACCTGTCTCTGGCCATGGCGAACAGCTTGGTTGCCATCGAAGAAGGAGCGACCCGCATTGATGGAAGTGTTCGATGTTTGGGAGCAGGGGCAGGAAATACCCAGACGGAAGTGTTGGTAGCTGTGTTGGATCGATTAGGAAAGGAAACCGGTATTGATCTTTATAAAATGATGGATCTTGCAGAAGAAATTGTGGCGCCAATGCTTCCAGCTCCCCAAGAAATTACAAGAGACAGCCTTGTGCTGGGATATGCCGGTGTTTATTCAAGCTTTCTGCTCCACACCAAGCGGATAGCCCAAAAATTAGGGATTGACTCGCGCGATATTTTAGTTGAACTCGGCAAACGCAAAGTAGTTGGCGGTCAAGAAGACATGATTGTAGACGTAGCAACAGAAATTGCGAAGAAGAGAGAAAAATCGCCAGTTTCATAAGGAGGTGTTGGGGCAATGGCAGTAAAAGTTCGTCACTATCGAAAATTTGCTGAATTGTTAAATGAAGCGGAATATGAAAAAAGGGAGATTACTCGCATCACAGAAGATATTTTGGACCTTTCTGTGGAGGAATCATACAAGATACAAAAGGAGCTCATCAAAATCAAAATAAACAGCGGTCATCGCATCATTGGTTCGAAAATGGGGCTGACAAGTCAAGCGAAAATGACGCAAATGAATGTGAAAGAACCGATTTACGGATATCTTTTTGATTATATGTTCGTTCCAAGCGGCGGAGTCGTCCATTTGAGCGAATTTATACATCCGAAGGTAGAAGTGGAGATTGCTTTTATTTTAGGTGAGGACTTAGAGGGCCCAAATGTAACGAGAACACAAGTGCTGTCGGCAACAAAATATGTCGCACCGGCCTTAGAAATTATTGATAGCCGCTATAAAGATTTTAAGTTTACGTTGCCGGATGTTGTCGCAGATAACGCTTCATCGTCAAGAGTTGTAATCGGGAGCACATTGACTCCAATCCACACGTTAAAAATTGATTTAGATTTGATAGGTGCAGCGCTTTATATAAATGGGGAATTAAAAGCTTGCGGAGCTGGTGCAGCGGTATTCAATCATCCGGCAAATTCTGCTGCTGCTTTGGCCAATATGCTGGCGCGCAAAGGAGAGAGATTAAAAGCGGGCGACATGATTTTAACTGGGGGCATCACTGAGGCGATCAATCTAACAGCTGGAGATACAGTAATCGGGCAATTAGATCAACTCGGAGATGTTTCGTTTAGTGTAAAAGAATAAGAATGCGGATGCTTTGCTGGCGGTATATGAGATTTCATCTATAAAATAACATTCCATATTTAAGGAGGAATTTTGATGAATAATATCTTGTCATATGAATATGAAATTCACCTCCCTTCAACCGCAGAAGAGGGAAAGAAGTATCCTGTTGTTTTCGCATTGCACGGCATAGGGTATGACGAACAATACATGCTTTCATTAGTGGAAGATTTAAAAGAGGAATTTATTTTAATAGGCATTAGAGGTGATCTTCCATATGAAGATGGATATGCATATTATTATTTGAAAGAATATGGAAATCCAGAACGAAAATTGTTCGATATTAGTGTAAATAAATTAAAGAACTTTATTGAAGCTGCACTAAAAAAATATCCGATTGATTCTGACAAAGTATATTTGATTGGTTTTAGCCAAGGAGCAATCTTAAGTATGACACTCGCTTTAATATTGGGCGAAAAAATAAAAGGGATTGTTGCAATGAATGGATATATACCATCGTTTGTGAAGGAAGAATATCCATTGAAGTCTATCGAGCGGTTGTCTGTGTTTTTAACTCAAGGAGAATCAGATCATATTTTTCCTTTAAACATTGGACAGGAAAACTATGATTATTTGCGCAAACATGCAGCTTCTGTGAAGTATACCATTTATCCGGCTGGACATGAAATATCGCAAGACAATCAACGAGACATCGTTTCATGGCTGCGTCAGGATGCTTACAACTACGGTCAAAATAAGACGACAAATCTCGCATGATAAAAGGCATCGATTTAATAATATTGGGGGAGGTTGATTATGATAGAAACGGGAAAGTATGCTGATGTGAAAGGAATCAAAACACATTATCACGAGGACGGGAAAGGAGAACCCCTTCTTCTTATTCATGGCTCTGGTCCCGGGGTTTCTGCATGGGCTAATTGGCGTTTAGTATTTCCGCTCCTTTCCCAGCATTTTCATCTTTATGCCCCAGATGTCGTAGGATTTGGTTATACGGAAAGGCCGAAAGATATTCAATATTCCGTGAATGTATGGGTCGAACACATGATTAACTTTGTCGAGACGATGAATCTTGAGAAGGTTTCAATCATTGGAAATTCCATGGGTGGAGCTTTAGCTCTGCATATTGCAAATCGTCGCCCTGATCTTGTTAAGAAGTTAATTTTGATGGGAAGCGCAGGGATTGAATTTCCAATTACAGAGGAACTTGATGCCGTTTGGGGATATACGCCGAGCATTGAAAATATGAAAAAAATCATTGGCATTATGTCAAATGATCCAAGCATGGGGGAAAATGACAACCTGGTCAAAATGCGCTATGAAGCTAGCATTCAGGAAGGTTTTCAAGAATCGTATTCCGCCATGTTTCCGCCGCCTAGACAAAAACATGTGAATGCTTTGGCGCTTACAGAGGAACAATTGCGGGCAATAGAAATTCCGGTTTTACTCATTCACGGAAGAGAAGACCGGGTGATCCCATTGGACAAAACAAGCTGGAAATTATCTCAAATTGTTCCTGACGCCCGACTTCATGTCTTTCCAAATTGCGGCCATTGGGTGCAAATCGAAAAAACAGAATTTTTTGCAGGTCAAGTAATAGAATTTTTGAATAAATAAGCGGATTTTTTACGTACTGCTTCCTGCTTTCAATATGTGCAAAAACCATTTTTTCTTTTCTTAACGTAATCAGAATTCGTTTAATTTAGCGAGGGGATGCTGATGATCACCGTTTGTAAAAAACATATTAAGAACGGAATAAACTTACTCAACACACCGCACGTACAAAAATTATCGCAGAAATATTGGGAGCATGAATGTATTTTTTGTGATGAACCAGCTCATTTTAAACTTTTTTATAGTACGCCTTACAGTACGTCCTATCGAAAATTCCTTTCCTTAAACAAAAATCATTCGTCGCTTACTGGTTAATTCTGAATTTAAAATAGAATCTTTTTGTTTTTAAGCCCGCGCCGGGTTTCGTTTGCTGACCGCCCTCTGCCTATGGCAGTTTGGCTAGAGCATTCGAAGTCCGGCGTTTTAATTTATCTAAAAAACTCAATACAGGCTGAGCAGTTAATTTAAGTAAGAGAGAAGCTTTGATTCTTTAATAAAATTTTAATCTCCGTTCGATATATGAATTTGTAGATAAGCGAGATTCCCTTTTGCAGTGTCTCTGCAATATACCCCAAATATACGCAGAGCGATTAGTCTCATCTATTTCCATTTCCATATGTGTTTACATCAGTTGAGATTAAGAAAATATGATGTCAAAAACGGTACAGTGCGCTTTTAACATTTGGAAAGAAAAATAAATTACAAACTCTGAATTAACTAGTGTTACTCTAATGGGTTCAAGCAACAACAGAGTTTTTAATAAATTCATAGTTTTCAATTGATTAGGTTTTCTTAACAACAACAAGAGGCTGTAATCTTATTTTCCATAATGATTTTTTTAAAAATCTATTTCTCAATTTGAGCCTGTCGGCTTTAAAATATTTCTATAATAATTATTATAATTTCTATTGATTTTATGGGTATTTGTTGTTATATTATTAAAAAATGAAAATTAATTATCAATTATTGATAATTATCGAGTTTCAAATGAAGTAAGGGGGGATGAAAATGGAAGCCATACGAGCTGCAAGGGGTCCCCAGCTTCGTTGTAAAGGATGGCGGCAGGAAGCCCTATTGCGATTATTAGAAAATGTGCTAGAGAATGGGGAAAATCCTAAAGAGCTTGTCGTATATGCCGCATTAGGAAAAGCCGCTCGAAATAGGGGATCATATCAAGCGATTGTCGAGGCATTAAAAAATTTAGAGGAAGATGAAACTTTAGTAATTCAGTCTGGTAAACCGATTGGTATTTTCAAGACACATGCTTATGCTCCGCTAGTCGTTATGGCGAACTGTAATTTAGTAGGGAAATGGGCAAATAGCGAAAATTTCTATGAACTTCAAGAGAAAGGATTGATTGCCTGGGGAGGTTTAACGGCTGGAGCCTGGCAGTATATCGGTTCTCAAGGGGTTATTCAAGGAACTTATGAAATATTCGCCACTATTGCTCGCAAGTATTTTCACGGCAGTTTGGCTGGCCGCTTTATTTTAACGGCTGGTTTAGGAGGAATGGGAGGTGCACAGCCGCTCGCAGGTGTAATGGCCAACGCAGCCATCTTGTGTGTAGAAGTGGATGAAGATCGAATTGATAGACGAATAGAAACAGGATATTTGCAAAAGAAAACACACAGTTTGGATGAAGCGCTGCAATGGATTGAGCAAGCGAAAAGAGATAAAAAGAGTTTATCTGTTGGATTGGTTGGCAATGCCGCCCAAGTTTATCCGGAAATTTTAAAACGGGGAATCATCCCTGATATTGTGACTGATCAAACATCCGCTCACGATCTTGTGTATGGCTATATCCCGGAAAACTATACGATCGAGGAAGTACATGAAGCAAGAAAGCTAAACCCGAAAAAGCTGGCTGCTGATGCTCGCAAATCTATAGCAAAAGAAGTTCGGGCTATGCTGGAATTTAAGCGGCGCGGCGCCATTGTTTTTGATAACGGGAATAACATCCGGACACAGGCATCACAAGAAGGTGTTCATGATGCGTTCGAAATTGACATTTTCACCGAAGCATTTTTACGTCCATTATTTAGTCGAGCAATTGGACCATTTCGTTGGATTGCTTTGTCGGGGGATCCAGAAGACATTTACAAAATAGATGACTATATTCTTGAACACTTTCCTGACAATGAAATTGCGACCATTTGGATTAGGCTGGCCAAAGAGTATGTTCCATTTCAAGGATTGCCGGCGCGTATCGGTTGGTTTGGCCACGGAGATCGTACAAAACTGGCAACAGCAGTCAATGAAATGGTGCAAAAAGGCCAATTGAGCGGTCCGATTGCATTTACTCGTGACCATCTCGATGCTGCATCGATGGCTCACCCGAATATTATGACGGAACGAATGAAAGATGGAAGTGATGCAATTGCCGATTGGCCGCTTCTGAACGCTATGCTGAATTGCTCTTCAATGGCGGATTTAGTCGCTATTCATTCAGGCGGAGGTGGCTATACCGGTTATATGACAAGCGCCGGTGTAACGATAGTAGCCGACGGTACTGAGCAAGCAAGCATAAGATTAAATCTTACGCTTGATAATGATACAGGACTCGGTGTTTTACGTTATGCTGATGCAGGATATGAAGAAGCATTGGATGAGGTTGAGAAAAAAGGATTGCGGAGAATTGACATAAAGTAGTGATCAGCAACAGATAAATAGATTAGGAGGAATGATGGTTGTGCGTCAATTAACGAAAGACGACGTATTGGCCGCTGTAAAAGGAGGATCAGTCTTTGCTTCCGGCGGCGGCGGTTGGGTTGATCATGGTCTGGAAATTGGCATGGCGGCCATTGCAGTAGGAAAGCCGAAGTTAGTTTCTGTCGATGAATTGCAGGATGATGACATTATTGTCACTGCAACTGCCATCGGTGCTCCAGCGGGAACAACTGATTGGCAAATGCTTGGAAAAGATTATATAAAAGCAGTGCAGCTTGTACAAGAAAACTATAATGGAAAAGTTGTCGGTTTGATGACCCCGCAAAACGGAATGTCCAGCAGCATTAATGGTTGGCTTCCAGCCGCAGCACTTGATTTGGTTGTGGTTGATGCTACTGGGGATATGCGTGCTCATCCGACTGGTAAGATGGGGGCAATGGGGCTTGCTGGACGTTTGGATTTTGAAACGGTGCAGGCCGTTGCCGGAGGAAAACCAGAAACTGGATCGTACATTGAGTTAGTAGTCAAAGGGACGCCTGCGAAAACATCAAATATTTTGCGGACAGCATCAGATATGTCTGGAGGATTTATCGCTTGCGCGCGGCATCCTATACCTGCTAGTTATGTGAAGCAGCATGCGGCTATCGGCGGCATAAGCCGAGCGTTAGAGCTTGGGTACGCGATTATGAATGCGGAACCGAAGGGTGCTGAAGCGGTAATAGAAACGATTTGTCAGACGACAAAAGGATATATTGTAGGAAGCGGAAAAGTGGTCAAAAAAGATGTCCATTACAAAGGCGCCTTTGATATCGGTACAATTTTGGTTGAAGGAGAGGGGAAAAAACTCACCCTTCATGTCATGAATGAGTATATGGCTGTAGATGACGAAAGAGGCAACAGGTTGACAACATATCCAGACGTCATTACAACACTCAATCCAAATACAGGGGAACCTGTCAGCGTTGGACATGTAGAAGAAGGAATGGACATCATTGTATTTAGCATTAACAAATCAAATATTCCATTGAGTTCTAGTGTGAAGGATCCTTTAGTTTACCCAGAGGTTGAGCAAGCATTAGGTATCAGCATTGCTGATTATGCTTTGGCAACTGATGAGAGTTAAGACAAAGCCAGCTGGAAGGTGTAGTGAATGTCGCTAAATGGTTCGCAAACGTTAAAAAAAGCGTTAGACATTTTATTTGTCCTAGGAGAAGCAGAAACACCATTATCTGTCAGTGAAATTGCTCAACGAGCCTCAATTCCGGAGAGCACTGTCTATCGTTTATTGCAAACGTTAGAGAATAACGGAATTATTGAGAGGAAATCTAAAGGACAAATAACTCTTGGGTTACGCATTCTAGAATTAGCCCGCAGTCTAACGCAACAAATGGATCGTTATTTAAACGTAATTGCACGTCCGATAATGGAGAAAATTACTGAGAAAACGAATGAAACATCGATTCTAGCAGTTCGTTCAGGGATTGAAGTAATTTGTATAGAAAGTATCGCAAGCTCGCGCTTAATTCGATTTGCCATTGAGAATGGAAGATTGCTGCCTCTTCATCGGGGGGCATCTGGAAAAATTATTCTCGCATATGAAAATGAAAAAATAGTAGAACAAGTATTGCAAAAACTTTCGAGTGAACAGGAGAAGAAGCAGCTCATTTCTGAATTAGAAAAAATTAGGAAGCAAGGGTACTGTATAACGATAGGAGAAGTAGATTCGGACATTTGCGGAATTTCAGCGCCTATCTTCAATTACCAGGGACGAGTTGTAGCGAGTTTGACTGTCGCAGGGCCTGCTGAACGGATTGACTTAGAAGCAAGAGAGAACATCGTTAGTGTAATAACGGATGCTGCTCATCAAGTATCGCAAAAATTTATCGAAACAGCTACTTTTTGATCATGGTCAGGAAGAGGGAGTGCAAATGGAGCAGAAAGTGTATGATCTCGTAATTGAGGGAAATATCGTGCTCCCTGATCGGGTGCTATATAATGGTTCAGTTGCTATCAAAGATGGAAAGATCGCATCTGTTTCTAAAATCAGCCATGAACGGAGATCACATAAAGTTTTGAAAGCTCATGGAAAATATGTTCTTCCAGGAGCGATTGACGCTCATGTTCATAGCTACAGCGCTTTGACAGAAGGCTTTGCAGCCGCCACCCGCTCTGCTGCTGCAGGGGGAGTAACCACGATTATCGAAATGCCATATGATGCTGATCAACTTATATGCACAAAAGAAAGATATGCCGCAAAAAAACAAAAGCTGTCCAAAGAGGCAGTAGTGGATGTAGCGATGCTGGCAACGATTAAACCGAAAAACGGGCTTGATCAAATTCCTCTTCTTGCTGAAGAAGGAGCATGCGGCTTCAAAGTTTCTATGTTTAATACGGATTCCGTCCGTTTTCCACGCATTGATGACGGTGAGCTGTTGGAAGCTTTTTCTCTCATAGCGAAAACCGGTTGTCCAGTTGGTGTTCATGCAGAAACGGACGAAATTGTTAGAAAATATATAGAAAAATACAAACAAAAAGGAGAGACAGACCCACGCGCTCATTGCTGGAGTCGTCCGAAAGTCGCAGAGTCTACCGCGGTTTTAACGGCGTTAGAACTAGCTTACTGGACTGGAGTTCACTTACACATATATCACTGTACGTTTCCGCGCATTTTTGAGCTGGTTCAATGGTTCCGCCAACAAGGCACTAAAGTGACCGCAGAGACGTGCACTCACTATTTGATTTTATCCGAAGAAGATATGCCTTCCTTGCACGCAAGGGGAAAAATAAATCCGCCGTTGCGGACAAAGGAAGATGTGGAACAATTATGGATTCAGCTTTCACAAGGAATGATCGATTTGGTCACTTCAGATCACGCTCCTTGGACGATTGACCGAAAAAATCATGCGGATATTTTCCAAAACTCATCAGGGGCCCCGGGAGTTGAAACGCTGTTGCCGCTGCTTTACAGCGAAGGGGTTGCAAAAGGAAGAATATCTATGCTTACACTTGTCCATCTACTTAGTGAGAATCCAGCCAAGACGTTTGGTTTATCGCACTGTAAAGGAAGGATAGAGGAAGGGATGGATGCTGATTTAGTGGTATTAGATCCCAACCAAAGCTGGGTATTAAATGAGTCTGAGTTGCACTCTCATGCCGGATGGAGTCCTTATCATGGTTTTACTGTTCAAGGGAAAATTATTAACACATTTGTAAGAGGAAAGCTTGTATATGATGGAAAAGTCATCGGAAATCCAGGTGATGGCAAGTTCATCCACGCAGAGCACGATGCGGTTAAAAAATCATTGCAAAGCGATACAGTGAGGTGCTCTGTTCAATGAGAGTCAATACTGAGCGTTTGAAAGAAGATATTGAAGCTTTGGCTAATTTTGTCGACAAAAGTCAGATTGGTTGGACAAGAAGGGCCTTTACACCGTTTTACGAAGAGGCAAGGGGCTGGCTCAAGGATAAAATGAAATCATTAAATTTAGAGGTTAATGTTGATGCCGCAGCCAATGTGATTGGAACTCTTCCCGGAAAAGAAAAGCATCTTCCTGTCATCATGATCGGTTCTCATATTGATACCGTCAAAGGCGGCGGAAGATTTGACGGCATCATCGGGGTTGTCGCCGGTCTAGAGATTGTTCGTTTGCTTAAAGAAAATGGGATACAGCTGCGTCATCCGTTGCAAGTGGTTGATTTTACAGCGGAAGAACCAAGTGAGTTTGGCATTTCAACGATCGGCAGTCGAGGAATGGTGAATAATTTGCCGGAAACAATGCTGCTTAGGAAAGATTTGCAAGGAATTACTCTGCGGGAAGCATTAAAGAGATCTGGAGGAAATCCAGAGCGATTGACGCTTGAAGCGCGTAAACCGGGAGATGTAGCTCTATATTTAGAATTGCACATTGAACAAGGTCCGGTGCTTGAGCAGACAAACCATCAGCTTGGTGTTGTTCGAGGCATTGCAGGTATTCAGCGTTATCGCCTCACTGTTGAAGGGGAACCGAATCATGCTGGAACAACACCTATGAACCTAAGAAAAGATGCGCTTACTGCAGCTGCTGAGATCATTCTTTGTTTCGAACAGCTTTGCCAGGAAACCTACACGGAAGAAGTTGTAGGAACCGTTGGAAAACTCATGAATGAACCGAATGCAGCGAATGTCATACCAGGAAAGGTGACTTGCGAACTAGAGATTCGCTCGTTGGATAAAGATATTCAAGACATGATCATAACTCAGCTCCATCATGCTGCCTTGCAAATTTCAAAGCGACGCGGGGTTTCTGTTCAATTTGACTGCTTGTCACAATCAGAACCGATTCTTGTACAAAATAATGTCCGCAGTGTAATTGAGCAGGCATGCAAAGAGGTGGCACCCACGATGTTTTTATCGAGCGGTGCCGGCCATGATGCCAATCAAATAGCTCGTATTGCTCCAATCGGTATGATCTTTGTGCCGAGTAAAAACGGCAGAAGCCACTGTCCTGAAGAATGGACTGATTATGAAGATGTCGCTTTAGGTGTGCAAGCATTGTTGAAGGCGTTGCTGCTGTTTGACCAGCAGCTGGACTAAAATGCCGGTAAAAAAATGAAAAAACGAAAGTGTGGATAGGGATGGAGTACTTAAAAGACACCGTGACCTATATTTTTGAAAATTCAGATCGTTTTTTGGAGGCTTTGCAGGTTCATTTGGGGCTTAGTTTTATCGCGTTATTGATATCAATGTTAATTTGTATTCCATTGGGGATCGTATGTGCCAAAAAGCCAAAGTTTTCAGGATTGATTATGAATGTATTCAATTCTTTACGAGTTATTCCTAGCTTGGCTATTATTGTGATCATATTGCCAATCATGGGAATGGGATTTTATCCTGCATTAATCGCTTTGATCATTCTGGCATGTCCGCCGATTACGATCAATACCTTTTTAGGATTTCGAGGAATTGATTCTTCCATTATTGAAGCTGCGTCTGGTATGGGGATGGACAGCAAACAAATTTTGACCAAAATAGAAATTCCTCTCGCTCTTCCAGTCATCATTGCTGGCTGTCGAACAGCTGCAGTAGAGATTATTGCTAGCGCAACCTTAGCTGCCTTTATTGGAGGCGGAGGATTAGGAACATTCATTGTTAACGGAATGGGAATGTATAACATTCCTCTGTTGCTAGTCGGAGCATTGCCAGTTGCTTTTTTGGCTATCTGTTCCGAAGTTTGCTTCGCAGCTGTAGAGCGTTTGGTCACGCGCTATCAAAGGGATTAGAGGAAACGTAAGTTGATTGATCTGAATACTATGTATTTTACTTTCTGTTATGAAAATAGGAGGAATTATCATGAAAAAAAGACTTATTCTTTTATTTACTTTAGTCGTTTTACTAATATCCACGGCTGCTTGCGGCGGTCAAAAAGAATCAGAAAACACAAGTGATAAAAATGAGACGACTATCAAAGTTGGATCGAAAAACTTTACAGAATCGCTTATTTTAGGAGAGATTTATTCTCTAGCTTTGGAGGAAGCTGGTTATAAAGTTGAAAGAAAATTAAATTTAGGCGGTACAATGGTTGCTCATACAGCATTGAAAGAGGGAGAAATTGATATGTATCCGGAATATACGGGTACAGGGCTAATCAATGTTTTACAAGAAAAACCTATGTCTGATCCGCAAAAAGTATATGATCTTGTATCCCAAAAATATAAAGAGAAGTTTAATCTTGTTTGGCTAGAACCAACAGATGTAAACAATTCCCAAGCTTTAGTCACGACAAAAAAAGTAGCAGAAAAGTACGGAGTAACGACTTTGTCGAAATTGGCGGAAGTCGCTCCAAAATTAAGACTGGCGGCTGTTCCAGAATTTGAAGAACGCGATGACGGTTTAAAAGGTTTGCAAAAATTTTACGGCGGGTTTCAGTTTAAATCGGTGCAATTATTTGACTACGGAATTAAATATCGCGTAATCCTTAATGATGAAGCGGATGTGACAGTTGGATTTACGACTGACGGCGATTTGACTAATGAGGAATTGGTACTGCTTGAGGACGACAAAAAGTTTTGGCCTCCATATTATGTAGCACCTGTCATTCGTGAAGAAACTTTGGAAAAAGATCCGAAAATTGAGGAAGTGCTGAATAAAGTTTCCAAACACTTGAATAATAAGGTTGTGCAAAATTTGAATGCTGAGGTTGATATTCAAAAACGTGAATACACTGAAGTAGCAAAAGAGTTCCTTGAAGAAAAAGGCATTATTAAAAAGTAATTATGCCTAAATCCGAGTGAAACCAGGAACTTTCAAAGGCGGTGGTTTCGTGTCAAACATAATCATTCAGTTTGATAAGGTGAGCAAGACGTTCCCTAAAGCCAGCAAACCTTCTGTCTATGAAACTAGCTTATCAATAGAAGAAGGAAGCTTCATCACCATTTTGGGAACATCGGGATCAGGAAAGACGACATTATTAAAAATGATAAACAGAATTCATGAGCCTTCATCAGGAAAAATTTTTGTTCAAGGAGAAGATATTACAAAAGTTCCAGTGACACAACTTAGGCGTAAAATAGGATATGTCATTCAGCAAATCGGTCTGTTTCCTCATATGACTGTCAAAGAAAATATAGCAACAGTGCCGAGAATTTTGAAATGGGATGGAGAAAAGATCAACGAGCGCGTAGACTTTCTTTTAAGGCTTGTTCATCTGCCGCCTGAGGATTTTCGAGATCGATATCCAAGACAATTGTCTGGAGGGCAGCAACAGCGAGTGGGGATTGCCAGAGCGATGGCTAGTGATCCAGATATTTTATTAATGGATGAACCTTTTGGTGCAATTGACGCCATTACCCGTTCCAGTTTACAGGATGAACTGCTGGCAATTCAAAAAAAGATGCGCAAAACGATTCTTTTTGTGACACATGATATTGAGGAGGCGCTCAAGCTAGGGGACAAAATTATTGTGATGAATGAAGGAAAAGTCCAGCAATTTGATACGCCGATTAACATCCTTATGAACCCAGCTAATGAATTTGTCAGCCAACTTGTTAAATCAGACGATGTTTTCCAATTACTTTCTTTTTTGAATGCAGAAAAAGCAATGGTTCCGTTGCAAGGGGAAATGCATGAAAAAAGTGCGGAAGTTTCAACGGAAACAAATCTTAAAACGGTTCTTTCTCTGTTGCTGAAAAAGGATATAGACAATGTGGTTGTCGTCGACAATCAAAACAAACCTGTAGGACAAATTGGTCTGGATCAATTGAAAATAAAGGATCAGGATTCCTTATATTCGGTAAGCAGGTGAAGCCTATGGTAAATTATATTACTAATTATTATGACACTATTTTGGCGCTGTTTCTTGATCACCTTCGCTTGACGTTTGGTGCGCTGGCAATTGCCCTATTATTTGCTCTTCCAGTAGGTTATCTTTTGACTCGCTGGAAGAGTCTTTCTGTACTGGTATTGTCAATATTGGGAATTATTTATGTTATTCCCAGCATGGCATTTTTTGCTTTGCTCATTCCTTTTTTAGGATTGGGCATGAAGCCGGCTATCTTTGCGCTTGTCGCTTACAGTCAGCTGATTTTGGTGCGTAATGTAATGGTTGGTTTTCAATCAATTGATCAAGCGATTATTGAGGCGGGTAAGGGAATGGGGCTTAATTGGTTTCATTTATTTTGGAAAATAGAGTTGCCTCTAGCGTTGCCAATTATTCTTGGCGGCGTACGGATTGCAGCTGTTGCGATTATTGGCATTGGAACGATTGCAGCATGGATAAACGCCGGCGGCTTAGGAGTTCTTTTATTTGAAGGTCTTTACCAAAATTCAACTCATAAGATTATCATTGGGACTATACTCGTTTCCACCTTAGCGCTCATAACGAACTATATTTTGTTAAGACTTGAGAACCGTTTGGCATTAAAAGCGAAAGGGCAGCTATAAAACATTCATAAAAGAGAGGGTTTTTCATGGGGCAACAAACAATTATCCTCGATGGTAAGTCACTCACGATTCAACAAGTTGCTCAAGTTGCTGAACAAAAGGCTGAAGTAGAAATCAGCCAGGAGGCTATGGAACGGCTTCGTGCTGCCAGAGAGTTAGTGTTGAATTGGGATTCGGTCCATGCCCCTGTCTATGGATTTAATACAGGGGTTGGGATTAATAAAGATCGTCAGGTGCATGAAAAACAATATGAGCAATTCAATAGAAGTTTAATTTTTTCCCACTGTATTGGTGTAAAGCCGGAAGCAGATGAGAAGACGGTTAGAGCCGCGATGCTCATTCGTTTAAATACATTGTTATTAGGTTATACCGGCGTACAGCCGGAAATAGCACAAATGTACAAACGCTTTTTAAATGAGGGAATTCATCCGGTCATACCAGAAAGAGCCTCTGTTGGGGCAGCGGATTTGGGAAATCTAGCTCATATCGGATTAGCTATGATCGGCGAGGGAGAAGTCATTTATCGGGGAAAAAGAATGAATGCAAGCGAGGCGCTGAAGAAGGCGGGTATAAAATCAATTGTTCTCGGTCCGAAAGATGGCTTAGCCATTGCTAGCTCTAATGCTTTTGCTGCAGCCAAGGCATCGCTGCTGCTGAATGAAGTTAAACAATTAATCGACTTGTCCGACATTGTATTTGCTCTTTCTCTCGAAGGGTTGAACGGCAATATTTCCCCTTTAGATGAGTCTGTTTTAAGAATACGGCCTTTCCCTGGAAATTTAGCAAGTGCCGGATTAATAAAGGCTTGTCTTGAGGGAAGCTATTTGTCGTTGCAGCACTTAAATCGGCCGCTTCAGGATCCGCTAAGCTTCAGAGGAGCTTTTGCCGTGCACGGCGCTGTTAGGGATGCGATCGATTATACTGAAAAAAATCTGCTCATACAATTAAATTCAAGCGATGATAATCCATGTGTTCTGGTGGATGAACAGCGGATATTGTCATGTTCCAATTACGAAGTAACGACTTGGGTGCTGGCAATTGAAATGCTTGGACAGGCTCTTGCACATTTGTCCAAAATATCTTGTTTCCGTACGATCAAATTATCATCACCCAATTTTTCAGGACTGCCGCGCTTTTTATCTCCTGATAATGGCCAAAACGTATTGGCTTTTAGTACAATTCAAAAAACCTTTGCGGCGCTTGACGCAGAAATTCGCCATCTGTCTAATCCAATAAATGCTGATTTTATAGCGTTATCAGGGGAAATTGAAGATCATGCCAACAATTCTGTTCAAGTGGTTGACAAAACAGCAAAAATAGTTGATAACTTGTATTACATTTTGGGAATAGAAGCGATGCATGCTGCTCAGGCGATTGATTTGAGAAAAGATATAAGTCTTGGTCACGGAACGGAATTGGCATATAAGATGATCAGGCAGGAAGTCCCTTTTTTAGATGCTGACAGAAACCTGTCAGTTGATATTGAGAAAATGTACAAGTTGTTGAAGTCAGGAGAAATTTGCCGTGCAGTAAGAGACAAATTAGGGGAAATTTGTTGGGGCGTTATGAGGTGTCATAATGATCAAGATTAATGTACAGCGATTAATGAAACATATAAAAGATTTGAGTAAATTTGGTCACGACCCTAATGGAGGCGTGACCAGATTTCCTTTTACAGACGAGGAACGCGAAGCTAAACAATACATAGTACACTTGATGAAACAAATAGGCTTAGAGATTTACGAAGATGAAATAGGAAATTTATTCGGAAAACGTGTAGGCACTGATTCTGCTTTGCCGTCAATTTTAATTGGCTCCCATTTGGATACAGTGAAAAATGGCGGGATGTTTGATGGTGCCCTAGGGGTATTAGCCGGTATAGAAATATTACAGACGATGATGGAGCAAGGCATTCAAACGAGGCATTCCATTTCAGTTGCGGCATTTACTGATGAAGAAGGAGTGCGATTCTCAACCGGAATGCTTGGCAGCCGGGCATTGACGGGGGAATTGCAAGAAGAAGAGCTGTTTCAGTATAAGGATGAAAATGGCATAAGCATTGCTGATGCGATGGTGCAATGTGGATATAATCCGAAATTAGTGCACCGTGCGCGACGTTGCTCTGAAGAATTCAAAGCTTTTCTCGAGCTGCATATTGAACAAGGAAAAGTGCTTGAAAGTGAACAAGCACCTGTAGGAATCGTTACTGGCATTGTAGGTGTCAAATGGTTAAAGGTAACCATTAGAGGAGAAGAGGGACATGCAGGAACGACACCAATGGCGATGCGAAAAGATCCAGTTACAGTAGCCGCCCGCTTAATTGATTTTGTGGAACAAAAAGCACAGCAGAGCGACGGATTGCGAGCAACCGTTGGAAGTATCCGCGTGTTCCCCGGGAGTATAAACGTTATTCCGCGTGAAGTGGAATTATTTTTCGATATTCGTCATCTATCTTGGGAGCTTATTTGTCAAATGGAAGATGATATCCAAATGTTTTTATCTGCATGCTGCAATACAAAAGGCATGACTTTTACAGTAGAAGCGACTCATGAGCTAAAACCGGTTAGCTGCTCTCCTGTATTAATCGAAGCGATACAAACAGCAGCGAAACGAACAGGGACAAAATTTCTGATGCTGCCAAGCGGAGCGGCCCATGATGCTATGATATTAGCTTCTTTAACAAAAATCGGAATGGTATTTGTCCGGTCAAAAGACGGCATCAGCCATAGTCCATTAGAGTGGTCGGATGTTGATGATATTGAAGCAGCCGCCAATATACTGCTGCACGCTCTTTTAGATATCGCAGAAGCTGAAAAAATATGAAAAGATAACATGATCTAGAGAGATTTTTTAACAATTTAGGTTTTTGCCGACGAGTAAATAGTTAGAATATCATTTTGGTTAAAGTTGCAAAAAATCGTATATAGATTTTCTTCTCGGCTGACGGCTTCTTCGCCTTTGGCAGTCCGCTTAAAGCCTCTGAACCCCAACGCTTAGTTCATGGAAAGAGGCCGCTATGCAAGGAGAACACATCATGCAGCCATGCGAAGCGGCCTGAAGAAGCTGTTCATTGCATCGCTTTATGGTGAACAGAAAAAACACATTTCTATGGAAGCGGATCTATCATTATTTTTCAATAAGATTGTCAATACAACACTTGCGCTCTTGGTGATCTTCGCTTCGGTGTGCCTCGGACTCATTTAGCTTCTTTTGAGAGTCCTTAAAAAATAATTTGTTTTTTCCTCTTGTCATCATCATTCGAAACTATCTTCTTTACCACAATTGATTTATTCTAGGTGCAAAAACCTTTAAAGGGGCTGTCCAGAAAGTCAAAATCCACTGAAAACGAAACATCATAAGCATTGATATATCAACGTTTCTAAAACATCAAAGGGGCGTCTATAAGCCGGAAAAATCGACTTATTAGACAGCCCCCATGTTGTTTTTTGATCTTACTCTGCGTATGAATACGTAATTTAACATGCCAAATTTCTGCTGCAATCCAGTTCCGGCAGGTTGGTCACAACGCTTTCAACGAGAATAACGGTCAGCTTGCTGGAAACGTAA